>JBMDWR010000035.1:0-12272 GCA_048594645.1 Actinomycetota bacterium | reverse complement strand
AGGCGATCACGCCGGTGCCGGGCGGCGTCGGGCCGATCACGGACGTGTGGCTGGTCGGCAACGCGCTCATGGCCGGCGCGATCGCGCATCAGGTCGAGCCGCACTTCGGCCTGTTCCGCTGACCGCGGCGTGGGTCGGGGCGCCGCTAGACTGCGCGCATGCCGGTCGAGATCGACATCGAGCACGTCGCTCGCCTCGCGCGTCTCGAGCTGACCCACGAGGAGCGGGCGCGACTCAAGGAGCAGCTCGGCGTGATCCTCGAGCACGCCGCGAAGGTGGGCGAGGTCGCGGCCGAGGACGTGCCGCCCACCGCGTATGCGATCCCTCGCTCGAATGTCCTGCGCGACGACGACGTGACGCCGTCCCTGGCGGCCGAGGACGTCCTCGCCAACGCACCCGAGGTCGAGAGCGACCGGTTCAAGGTCCCGCGGATCGTGGAGGTCGAGTGACCGAGCTCTGCGACATGACGGCGACCGAGCTCGCGACGATGCTCCGCGGCGGCGTCGTCTCGAGCGTCGAGATCCTCGAGTCGTGCCTCTCTCGGATCGGCGACGTCGACGAACGCGTCCGCGCGTTCCTCACCCCGACGAGCGACCTCGCGCGCGAACAGGCGATGGCCGCCGATGCCAGGGTCGCCTCGAACGACGCGCCGCCCGTCGCCGGCATCCCGCTCGCGCTGAAGGATGTGCTGTCGACGCGGGGCGTGCGGACGACGTGCGGCTCGAAGATCCTCGAGCGCTACGTCCCGCCGTACGACTGCACGGCGTGGGAGCGGCTGAGGACCGACGGCGGCGTCCTGCTCGGCAAGACCAACTGCGACGAGTTCGCGATGGGCTCGTCCAACGAGAACTCGGCGTTCGGCCCGGTGCACAACCCGTGGAACCTCGAGATGGTCCCGGGCGGGTCCAGCGGCGGGTCGGCGGCGGCGGTCGCGGCGGGCGAGGCGGTGTGGGCGCTCGGGACCGATACCGGGGGCTCGGTGCGGCAGCCGGCATCGCTGTCTGGCGTCGTCGGCCTCAAGCCCACGTACGGACTCATCAGCCGGTACGGCCTGATCGCGTTCGCGTCCTCGCTCGACACCGTAGGGACGTTTACGCGCAGCGTCGGCGACGCCGCCGTGCTGCTCTCGGCGATCGCCGGCAAGGACCCGATGGACGCGACCAGTCTCGACACCCCGCGGCGCGACTACACGCTCGGCCTCGACGAGGGCGTCGCCGGCCTGCGGGTCGGCGTCATCAAGGAGGCGTTCGGAGAGGGCGTCGAGCCGGGCGTGAAGACGAGCGTGCAGCGCTCGGTGGACGCGCTCGCCGGCCTCGGCGTTGAGATCGGCGAGGCCAGCTTGCCCCACAGCGACTACGCCCTCTCGGCGTACTACCTGATCGCGCCGTCCGAGGCGTCCTCGAACCTCGCGCGCTACGACGGCGTCCGGTACGGGCTCCGCGTCGAGGGGTCGGACTCCGTCGAGATGATGACGCGCACGCGCGGCGCGGGGTTCGGCGCGGAGGTCAAGCGCCGGATCATGCTCGGCACGTACGCGCTCTCGGCCGGCTACTACGAGGCCTACTACGGGCAGGCGCAGAAGGTCCGAACGCTCATCATCCGCGACTACGACGCGGCGTTCTCCTCGTTCGACGTGCTGATCTCGCCGACGTCGCCGACGACCGCCTTCCCGATCGGGGCGAAGGTCGACGACCCTTTGGCGATGTACCTGAACGACATCTTCACGATCCCGGCCAACCTCTCGGGCATGCCGGCGATCTCGATCCCCTGCGGGCTGGACGACGCCGGGCTGCCGGTGGGGGTGCAGCTCACGGCGCCCGTGCTGGAGGAGCCGAGGCTCCTACGCGTCGCGAACGCTCTCGAGGGCGCGCTCGGGTTCGACGCGTGCCCGTCGCTCGTCGCGGCGGCGTGACGAGCCGTTCGGCACCGCGCCGGCGGAGACGATGAGGGCGACGGCGATCACGATCACGGCCGCCGCCACGATCGTGCGCATCCCTACCGGCTCGTCCAGGATCAGCCACCCCAGGAACACCGCGACGACCGGCGTGACGTACGCGTAGGTCGAGACGAGCGCCGTTCGGGCGGTCCGGAGCAACCACAGGTACGACGTGAACGCCACGAGCGAACCGAACACGATCAGGTACGCGAGCGCGAGCATCGACGCCGTCGAGAACCGCTCGGGGTGGATGTCGCCCAGCTCACCGATCGCGACGCCGAGCAGAAGGAGGAGCCCGCCGCCGACCAGTTGCTGCATCCCGTTGCCGACCAGGGGCCGCTTCGGCAGCGGCGCTCGGCGCGAGTACAAGGAGCCAGCGGCCCACGCGATCGACGCGCCGAACGCGAACGACGCGCCGAGCAGGTCGAAGCTCCGCGCCTCGACGCCTTGGCCGATCAGCAGCGCCGTGCCCGCGAACCCGAGGACGAGCCCGACGACGGTCCGTCCGCCGAGCGGCGTCCGCAGCGCGACACGGTCGAACAGCGCCATCCAGAGCGGCACGAGCGCGATGATCAGCGCGACCACACCGGAGGGGACCGTGCGTTCGGCCCACACGACGCCCCCGTTGCCGCCGACGAGCAGCAGCGCGCCCACGACGAACGCCGCCTTCCACTGCGCGGCCTTGGGGCGGTCGCCGTCGCGATCGCCGCGGCGGATCGCCCACACGAACAGCGCCGCGCCGGCGATCGAGAAGCGGACGCCCGCGGCGAGCAGCGGCGGCAGCGTCTGGTTCACGACGCGGATGCCGAGGTAGGTCGTTCCCCAGATCAGGTAGACGGCGAGCAGCGGGCCCCAGACGAGCGCGGGTGAGGGAGGGACGCGGCCGGGCGTCTCCTGCTCGGTCCGCGACATGGCATCACGATACGGGCGGGTCCGAGATGCGTCACTGCCTTCGGTCGCTTCGGTGGTTACCGTCCGCGGCCGCTCCAGACGCATGTCGCGGCAGGGGGCGACGGACGCCTCCGTTAGGCTTTGCGCGTCATGAGCGGCGAGTACGAGACCGTGATCGGGCTCGAATGCCACGTCGAGCTCTCGACCGAGACGAAGATGTTCTGCGGGTGCCACAACGTCTTCGGCGCGCCGCCGAACTTCAACGTCTGCCCCGTGTGTCTGGGCCTGCCCGGCTCGCTGCCGGTCCCGAACCGAGCGGCGATCGAGTCGATCGTGCGGATCGGTCTCGCGCTCGGCAGCACGGTCGCGCCGGACTCGCTGTTCCACCGCAAGAACTACTTCTATCCGGACATGCCGAAGGACTACCAGATCAGCCAGTACGACCTGCCCGTGTGCGTCGGCGGCACGCTCGAGATCGAGGTGGACGGCGCACGACGTTCGATCGGCATCACGCGCGTGCATATGGAAGAGGACACCGGGAAGACCGCGCACATGGGCGCGGGCGGGCGGATCGGACAGGCCGAGTACGCCCTCGTGGACTACAACCGCGCCGGCGTGCCGCTCGTCGAGATCGTCTCCGAGCCCGACATCCGCTCGCCGGAGGAGGCGCGGGCGTACCTGACGGAGCTCCGGGCGCTGCTCGAGGCGCTCGAGGTCTCGGACGTCCGGATGGAGGAGGGGTCGCTGCGCTGCGACGCCAACATCTCGCTCCGCCCAGCCGGCCAGACGGCCTTGGGCACGAAGGTCGAGATCAAGAACCTCAACTCCGTTCGCTCGCTCGAACGCGCCCTCCGGTACGAGCAGGAGCGCCAGCGGCGGGCGCTCGACGCCGGCGAGCCGCTCGTGCAGGAGACGCGGCACTTCGACGAGGGGAAGGGCTCCACCCACACCCTGCGTTCGAAGGAGGAGGCGTTCGACTACCGGTACTTCCCCGAGCCGGACCTGCCGCCGCTCGCGCCCGATCCGGCATGGGTCGAGGCGCTGCGGTCGACGCTGCCCGAGCTGCCGGCCGCACGCCGTGACCGGTACGCCTCGGCGCTCGGGCTCACCTCGGAGCAGGCGAGGATCCTCGCGGGCTCGTCCTCGACCTCGGCGTTCTTCGAGGACACGGTCGCGCTCGGCGCCGATCCACGGGCCGCAGCCAACTGGATCACGCAGGACCTCGCCGGCATGCTGAACGCGGCGAAGCGCGAGCTCGCCGACTCGAAGGTGTCCGCGCAGCACGTCGCCGACGTCGTGCGCCTGGTGTCGGACGGCACGATCTCGCCGACGGGCGCCAAGCAGGTGCTCGAGGATGCGCTCGAGACCGGAGATCCCGCCGAGACGATCGTCGAACGGAGGGGCCTGCGCCAGGTGGGCGACGCGGCCGCACTCGAGGCGTGGGTGGACGAGGCGATCGCCCAGAACCCCGGGCCGGTGGAGCAGTTCCGTCGCGGGAAGGAAGGGGCGTTGAACGCCGTCCTCGGCCAGGTCATGAAGAAGTCCGGCGGTTCGGCCAACCCGAAGGCCGTCCGGGAGCTGCTCCTCCAGCGCCTCTCGGGGTCGTGACCCGCAGCCCGTGAGGGTCGAGCGGAGGCAGCCGAAGCGCTACCCCTGGTGGCAGCTGATCCTGCTCGGTGTCATCGCGATGATCGAGGCGCTGTTCCGGCCGCTGGTCGAGATGTGGCGCTCCGACGACCCGCTCGACACGTACGGGCTCGTGCATCTGGGCAGCGCCGCCGGCGACGCGTTCGTCGCCGTCGCCCTCGCCGGCTCGATCTTCTTCGACATCCCCGTCGGGGAGGCCGAGGTCAAGGTCGCGGCGTACCTCGCGCTCACGATGGCGCCGCTGGCGGTCGCGGGACCCCTGCTCGTCCCGCTCCTCGACAGGGCGGGCCCGCGGCGTGCGATCTCGCTCGGAGCGGCGCTCGGCCGGGCGGTCGTATGCCTCTACGCGGCGCCCCGGTTCGACACGCTGCTGCTGTTCCCGGCCGCGTTCCTGCTGCTCGTCCTCTCGCGCGTCCACGCGATCACCAGGAACGGGCTCGTCGTCGCCTACGCGCCGCCCAGGGAGGGGCTCGTGCGCGCGAACGCCCGGCTCGGCCGGATCGCGGCGGGGGGCGCCGTCCTCGGCGCCGTGCCCGCCCTCGCGATCCTGCAGGTCGGGGGGGCGGAAGCGGTCCTGTACGCCTCGGCCGTCGTGTACGCGGCGGCGGCGCTGCTGAACCTCCGGCTGCCGCACCCTCGGATCCGTGGCGGCGACGCCGAGGTCTCCAGGCTGGGAGCGATCCCGCAGCTCGCGGCGCCGGCCATCGGCGCGGCGGGGCTGCGCGCGGCGAGCGGCTTCCTGCTGTTCGCGCTCGCGTTCGCGCTCCGGAGAGGCGGTCAGCCGACGTGGTGGTTCCCCGTCCTCGCCGGCGCGGCGATCGCGGGTGGGTTCCTCGGCGACGTGATCGCCCCACGGCTGCCGGCCAAGCTTCGCGAGGAGGCCGTCGTGATCGGATGTCTGATCGGGGCGGCCGTCGGGGCGGTCCTGTCGTTCTTCGCGTTCGAGCTCGCGGTGCTCCTCCTGTTCGCGACGGTGGTCGGCGTCTCCTCCGAGCTCGGCCGTCTCGCCTTCCAGACGTTGATGCAGCGGCTCGCGCCCGGAGGGGCGTACGGGCGGGTGTTCGTGCGGTACGAGGTGCTGTTCCAGCTCGCCTGGGTGGGCGGAGCGCTGATCCCGGCGCTGGTGCCGATCGATCTCCGCAACGGCTTCCTGATCCTGGCCCTCCTGTACCTCGTCGCGATCGTCGGGTACCTGATGCCCGACGTGCTCGCACGTCGGAAGACGTGAGACCCGCCTTCGAAAGGGGTGCGATAGGCTGCGGCCGAACGCCTTCCCCGGACCCGCGTTCGTGGAACCCGACGGAGGGAGGACCTGAACGATATGGCGGAGTGGGTGACGGTCGGCACCGCCGGCGAGGTACCCGAGGGTGACGTGACCGCGTTCGGCGTTGGCGACCGTCAGGTCGCGGTCGCCAACATCGACGGCGACCTGCACGCGTTCGACGACACGTGCACGCACCAGCAGTGCTCGCTGGCCGAGGGCGAGCTCGACGGCACGACGATCGAGTGTCCGTGCCACGGCAGCCAGTTCGACGTCATCACCGGGGAGGCCGTGAACGGCCCGGCCGTCGATCCCGTGGGCGTGTTCGAGGCCAAGGAGGAGGACGGCCAGCTGAGGGTGCTGGTCGACGAGGAGTGACGTCGGTCGTCATCGTCGGAGCGGGTCTCGCGGGCGCCACGGCCGCCGCGACGCTCCGGGATGAGGGGTTCGACGGGCAGGTCGTTCTGATCGGCGCCGAGCCGATGCCGCCGTACGAGCGGCCGCCGCTGTCCAAGGAGTACCTGCGCGGCGAGTCCGACCACCATTTCGTGCGCCCGCCGGAGTGGTATGCGGAGAACGCGATCGACGCTCGCTTCGGATCCGCGGCCGAGCGGGTGAACGTGACCGATCGCGTGGTCGAGCTGCAGGGCGGCGAACGCGTCCCGTTCGATGAGGTCGTGGTCGCGACGGGCTCGCGGAACCGTCGCTTCCCGCTTCCGGGTCTCGACCTCCCCGGCGTGTTCGACCTGCGTTACGCACCCGACGCGGACGCCATCAAGGCGGCCGCTCGGGAGGGCTCGATGGCCGTCCTGGTCGGGATGGGGTTCATCGGCGCGGAGGTCGCCGCTTCCCTCCGTCAGCTCGGCCTGGACGTGACGGTCGTCGAGTTCGCCGGGACACCGCTCGAGCGGGTGCTCGGGCCCCAGCTCGGTGGCGCGATCGAGGCGCTGCACCGCGACCACGGTGTCCAGATGTTCTTCCGCGACGCGGCCGAGCGGTTCGAGGGTGATGGGCGGTTCGAGGCGCTCCTCACCAAGGAGGGCCGGAGGCTCGAGGGCGACTTCGCGGTTGTCGGCGTCGGCGTCGAGCCCGTGACGGAGGTCGCCGGCGACGGCATACCGGTCGACAACGGCATCCCGGTCGACGCGACGTTGAAGACGTCGGTCGACGGCGTCTGGGCGATCGGCGATGTGGCGCGGCACCACCATCCGGTGTTCGGCCCGATCCGGGTGGAGCACTTCGACAACGCGATGAAGATGGGCGAGCACGTCGCGAGGAACCTGGTGGGCACGCCGAGCGTGTTCGACGACGCCCACTGGTTCTGGTCCGACCAGTACGACGCGAACATCCAGATGTCCGGGTTCGCGACCGAGTGGGACGATATGGTCGTGCGCGGCAGCATCGAGGAACGAAGCTTCTCCGCGTTCCTGTTGAAGGATGGTCAGCTGCTCTCGACGTTCAGCATGAACCGCAGGTTCGACGTCCGGCGTTCGATGCCGCTGATCGCGACCAAGGCGCGCCCAGAACGCGAGACGCTGGCCGACCCCGAGTTCGACCTGCGGGAGCTGCATCCGCCCAAGGAGTGAGCGCGTGTTTCAGCCGAACATCACGCACGTCCCCTGCGACCTCGATCAGCAGCGGAAGCGCCATGAGGCACGCAGGGATTCGCTCGCGCGGGCCGTCGCGTGGCGGATCGGCAAGCGTTCCTGGTTCGATCGGCTGCTGCGCCGCCGTGAGCCGCGGGTCGAGCTTTCCGCCGAAGACCTCCGCCCGTGCGAGGCCGAGGACGCCTTCCACGGGTTCCAGGTCTAGACGTCGCGCCAGGCGCCGACGGGCCGGGCGCCGATCCCGCAGCCCGGCAGCGGCGTCGAGCCGTCGCGCTCGATCTCCAGGTGCACGTGCCGGCCGCTCAGCCCGTAGTCCTGGGTCTGCGTCCGGAACGCGAACAGCCGGGCGCGTCCGATCACCGTTCGCGAGACGACGACGCGGTCGCCGCGCGAGACCCGTGGGTGGGCGATGTGGAAGATCTGCACGGTGCGCTCCGGCGCGTCCTTCGGCCGGATCGCGACCCGCACGTCGGGCACCTCGCAGTACAGGACGTAGCGGGTCACGCGGATCACCTTCCCGGTCACGGGCGCGAGGACGGGCTCCGTCCGCAGAAGGACGTCGTCCGAAGCAGACGTCGCCGGCGTCCCGCGCTCGCGACTCTCCATCACGATGTAGCGGGGCCCGGTCGCGTCCCGCGGAGGGTCGTACGAGCCGTTGTCGTTCCTGATCAGGTGGCCGATCGGTTGGAGCTCCGCCGCCGAGGCGAACAACGACTCGTGGAACGTGATCGCCCGCACCGACGCCGCCGGTACGCGCAACGTCACGCCGGCCGCGCGGGCGAACGCTTGCGTCACGCTGCGGACGCTGGCCCGCACCTCGTCCGCGTCCTCGGGGGCGTCCTGCGGGTTGACGCGCAGCCGCCACGTCCCCGTCCGATCGATCGGCGCCCCGTCGCGGACCGATACGCGGATCCGGAGCGTTCGCGTGTCGCCGGACGGGACGTCCTCGATCACGTACGTCCCGTCCACGACCCGTTCGGTGATCCGGTCGTCTCCCGATCCGCCGGCCAGGTACCGGACGGTGAAGATCGCGCCGCCGTGGTCGCCGTCGACGACGAACGAACCTGTGGCAGCCCCCGCGTTCTCGACCCGGACGAAGAACGTGACGCCGAGGCCGGCCTGTTGTTCAGCGTTGCTGCGCTCGACGAACCGTTGCGTGCCGGCCCGTCGGATCGAGACATCGGGCGCCGGGGCGGCCTGACGGGCCACGGCCGAGGGCGGGATCGCAGGCAGGACGAGCACGAACGCGAGCACGCCGAAGATTGCTCGAACGCGGGCGCGGGCCACGGCCGTCTATCCGATCAGACCAGCCGTGTGGGGTCAACGCTGACCGGTCGGCCGTTCAGCGCTCGCGCTCACGCAAGAGCGCACGTATCGGCGGCCAGAGCGCCCGGTACAGCCCGTACGCGAGCAGGATCAACCCGATCGCGATCCGGATCTGCTCCTCGGTGAACCGCGTGCGCCTGGCGATCGGCCGCGCCACCGCCTTGCTGGCGGATCCCCGCCAGCCCGTGAGGGCGGACTCTCCGAGCGCGGTGACCGCGCGTTGCGTGTTCGGCATGGTGACGGTGGATTTCCCAACCCGCCGCCGGCGGAAACCCCGTTAGTCGACGGTGAGCCGCGCCGCCACCTCGTCGGGCTTGCCCTCGGCTTCGACCCTGCCGTCGCGGAACAGGACCACGCGGCTCGCGTACCGCAGGGCCTCCGGGTTGTGGGTCGCCGCGAGCACCGCTCCGCCGCGGCGGATCACCTCCCACAGCGCCTCGAGGATGAGATCGGCGTTCTCGGTGTCAACCTCGGCGATCGGTTCGTCGGCCAGGACGACCTCAGGCTCGCCGATCAGCGCTCGCGCCACGGCCACGCGTTGCTGCTGTCCGGCGGACAGCTCGAACGTACGGTTGTGCATGCGGTCGCCGAGGCCCAGCCGGGCCAGCCACACCTCGGCCCGGGTCTTCGCGTCCTTCAGGTCGGCCCCGGAGACGCGGAGCGGCAGCTCGACGTTCTCGATCGCCGACAGCGTGGGCAGGAGCCCGAAGCTCTGGAACACGATGCCCATCCCGGACCGCCGAAGCTCGATCTGCTCGGTGAACGACAGCTCACGGATCGGCCGTCCCTTCCACCGGACCTCGCCCGCATCGGGCGGATCCATGCCCGAGAGCACGCCGAGGAACGTCGTCTTGCCTGAACCCGATGGGCCCATGAGCGCCACGAAGTCCTTCGGGGCGAGCGAGAGCGAGGCACCGCGGACCGCCTGGACGCCGTTCGGTCCCCGGTAGGTGCGGACGATGTCGGTCGCGCTCAGGATCGGCGTTCGGGGCTCGGGAGCGCGGTCAACGCGCCACGTGGCGACGTCCGAGCCGGGGGCCCGCCACCGTTCACTCACCGATCAGCCCTCCCTCGCCGCGGCGGCGGATGCGAACCTCGCCGTCGCGCACCTCGACCTCGAGATCCACCCCCGCGAGCGCGTCGACCGCCTCGTCTGGGAGGCGGGCACGGCCGTCGGTCCCAAGCGGCTCCATCGGCCTGCCCTCGATCAGCAGCTGCCCGTCGCGCAGGCGGAGCTGGCGCTGCGCCTGCCGGGCCGCCAGCAGGTCGTGCGTCACCATCACGATCGTCACGCCGAACTCGTGGTTCACGCTTCGGAACGCCTCGAGCACCAACGCCGCCGACTCGCTGTCGAGCTCGGCCGTGGGCTCATCCGCGAGCAGGATCTTGGGCAGGTTCGAAAGCGCGACCGCGACCGCCACGCGCTGCTGCTCGCCGCCGGAGAGCTGGCCGGGCCTGTGATCCGCGCGGTGGGGGAGACCCACCGCCTCGAGCAGCTCACGCGGCGTCCGGCGCGCGGCTGGGATCTTGATCCCGCTCGCCGTCGAGGGCAGCCGGACGTTCTCGACCACCGACAGGTACGGAACCAGGTTGCGGGCGGTGCCCTGCCACACGAAGCCCACCCGGTCGCGGCGGTACTCGGTCAGTTCGTCCTCGTCGAGACGGCCGAGGTCGCGTCCCTCCACTTCGACCGTGCCGGCGGTCGCGCGGTCCAGTCCGCCGATCAGGTTCAAGATCGTGGACTTGCCCGAGCCGCTCGGCCCGACCACCGCGAGGAACTCGCCGTCCGCGACCTCGAAGTCGACGCCCCCCAGCGCCACGACGCCGGTATCCGCGACGCGGTAGATCTTGAAGACGTGGCGGAACCGGACGAGCGACTCGCGGAACGTCCCGATCGCCTCGGCGCCGCGTCGGATCTCGGCCTCGACGCGTCGGCCCATGGTCCCACCGGCCGGCTGCGTCATTCGGCCTCACCTCGCAGCACCGACGTCACCGACGAATGCAGGAGCGCCCGCAGCGCCGCGAGCAGCCCGATCGCCGTCGCCGCGACGATCGCCGCGAGCGAGACCGCGAGCGCGGCCCAGTCGACCACCAGGATCGGCGGCGGGAAGGCCGAGCCGATGCTCCGTCCGACGTACGGCATCAGCAGCCGCAGGATGCCGAACCCGATCGCGCCTCCCGCCACGATCGCGAACGCGATCATCAGCCCCTGCTCGAGCAGAAGGACGCGCGTGACCTGCTTCGGCGCCGTACCCATCGCGCGGAGCGAGGCGAACTCGAACTCGCGCCGCCGTTGCGCGAAGTAGAGGCCGACGGCGACGCCGATCACGACCAGACCGAGGCCGCCGACGGCGGTGGCGAAGTTCATGCCGACCGCCAGTGACTGCGGCAGCTGCGCGAGCGCCCCGATGATCGGGCCGGCGGCATCGGTGGCGCCCGGGATCAGCCCGGCCGAACGCAGCGCCGGTCGTGGATCGTCCCCCATCGCCCACACCTCGTTCAGCGCGAGACCGGGTTCGGGGATCCGCGTCGCGGTGCGGAGCAAAGCCGGCGTGGACACGACCACGAAATCGCCCGGCGTGGACGGGAACGCCTGTGCCACGGCCACACGCTCGAACTCGAGCCGCTGGCCGCCGAGGGTCGCGACGAACGACGCGCCCTGCGAGCGAGCGACCTCCGGCGACACCAACGCGGGCAGCGGCGGCGTGGGCGGTGCGATGCCGCCCACGACGTGCCCGGCGCCCGTCCGGATCGAGAGCTCGACGCCGCTCTCGACCGGCTGGATCACCGCGTCACTCCCGCGCCAGCGGAGCGGAACCCATCCCGTGACCTCCGTCGGCTCGCCTCCGATCGAGACGTCTTGGAGCCGCACCTGGACGGTGCTCGCTACCGACGTCGTCCCCTCGTCCAGGAACGTGATGGACGAGACGCGCTCGGCCCCGTCCATCGTCGCCTCGTACGTCGCGGTACCTTCCCGCAGCTCGCCCGCCGAGGCCGTTCGCACATGTCCGTCCGTGGTCTCGTACGTGACCTGGAGCTCCACGCCTTCGCCCGTCGCGTCGGCCGTCACGGTCGCCGAGAACGTCCCATCCGCGACCTCGGTCCCCAGCGGGGGAGCGCTGATCGCCTCGAGCCAGTCCTCGAGCGCGACGTCCGAGTAGTCCGAGCGCCACCACCCGCCGGTCGGGAACCGCTCGGGGTCGACCGCGATCAGGACCGGCGACAGCGTGAACCGCCCCGGGAGCTCGAAGACCGGCTGGCTGCGCACCACGGCGACGGCGTTCTCGGGCACGGAGGCGACCGCCACGAGCGGATCCTCCGGCACGGCGATCTGGACGTTCCAGTCGGCTCCGACCTGCTGACGGGCGGTGTCCTCGTGGTTGCGAAGGACGATCGCGCGGTACGCCGTCGAGACGATCAGCAGACCCACGGCGAGCACGAGCAGCAGCGAGGTCGCGAAGCTGGTGCCCGGCGAACGCCCGAGGCGCTTGGTCGCGAGGTACGTCGGAAGGCTCTTCGTCCGCCCCGCCGGCCGGTCCAGGCGCCGAAGCGTCCACAGCAGAAGGCGAAGCGCGAGGAAGGACAGCGTGAAGATCAGCAGGGT
>JBMDWR010000349.1:0-1231 GCA_048594645.1 Actinomycetota bacterium | reverse complement strand
CTCTGCCTGCTGGCTTTCTACGTGGAGTGGCACTTGCGGCAGGTGTGGGAGCCGCTCCTGTTCGAGGACGAGGAACTGACCGAGGACCGGCGGCGACGCGACCCCGTGGCACCCGCTCAAGCATCGAGGTCGGTGCGCCTCAAGAAGAAGACGCACAGAACGGCAGGCGATCTGCCGGTGCAGAGCTTTCGAACATTGATAGCTCATACCGACTCGCGTGGATGACTAACGATTGAGCGCGGAGGCCCAGTGGAACCCGACCGCCCCGCGGACCACCTCGGGGTGATCGATCAGCCACCGGCACCGGTCCACCGGCACCGGCTCCATCTCGTCCAGGCCGTCGAACCCCCGGTTGGCCACCACCTCCCGCACCAGCGGCCACAGCGGCTCGGCCGGCTGCAGCTCCGGCGTGCACGCCGGCAGCCGGTGCAAGACCACGTTCGGCGGCACGGCCAGCCGCTTGGCGACGTGCCAGCCGGCGTTGTCCACCAGCACCACCAGCTTCTCCCCGGCCGGGTCGGCCCGCCGCGCGAACTCGGCCAGGGCCAGGGCCATGCAGCCGGTGTTCGCCGCCGGCAGGATCAGCTCCCGGTTCCGCCCGCCGGCCGGGTGGACGAACCCATAGACGTAGAGCCACTGGTACCTCGTGCGGCCGTGGGCCGTCGGCCGGGAGCCCTTGATGGCCCAGACCCGCCGCGCGATCGGCTTGAGGCCCAGCCGCGCCTCATCCTCAGCCCACAGCTCGATGGGCCTGCCGGGGTGCTCGCGGGCCAGCTCGTCCATCCGGCCGGCCAGGGCGTCTTTTCCACTCCTGCTGCCCCTCGGGCGTCGCCGCCTTCGGGTTCCGGGGCCGCGGGACCTGCAGGCTGAAGCCCAGCCGGGCCAGCCACTCCCAGCCGGTCTGGTGGCAGACGGTCACGCCCCAGCGGTCGCGGACGTAGGCGGCCACCTTCGGCCCGGTCCAGAGGCCGCCGTCGTCGGGGCGGCCCTGCAGGGCCTCGAACAGGGCCGCCTGCTGCTCGGCCGAGAGCTTCGGCTTGCCGCCGTTGGCGGCGGCCCGGCGGTCGGCCAGGCCGGCGGGGCCCTCGGCGTTCCACCGCTTCAGGAGGGTGCGGACCCAGGCGGCGGTCAGGCCCACCTGGGCGGCGACCGCTGCGGGGGTCGGTGGGCCGGGGCCTCGGGTCAAGAGCCAGAGGACCTGCCAGTGGGTCTTCTCGACGCCGCCGCGGCA
>JBMDWR010000348.1:0-2085 GCA_048594645.1 Actinomycetota bacterium | reverse complement strand
GACGTGGACGGTCGCACCGGCTACGTCCTGACGTTGCAGGCGCGCGAGCAGCACATCCGGCGCGAGAAGGCGACCTCGAACATCTGCACCAACCAGACGCTCATGGCGATCGCGGCCACCGTGTACCTGGGCTGGCTCGGGCCCGAAGGGCTCGAGGAGCTGGGACGGCGATGCGTGTCGAAGGCGACGTACGCGGCCGAGCGGCTGTGCGACGTTCCGGGCGTCGAGATGCTCTTCGGCGATGCCCCCTTCTTCAAGGAGTTCCCCGTCCGCCTGCCCCGGGCGGCGACGGAGGTTCGCGACGCCCTAATCGAGCGCGGCTACCTGGCCGGGGTCCCGCTGCCCGACGCGGATGGGCACGGGCTGCTCGTCGCCGTCACGGAGCGGCGGACGCGCGAGGAGATCGACGGCCTCGCGATGGCGCTGAAGGAGGTGCTCGCGTGAGCGACGCCTCCGTGTCGAACCGGGGGGTGGGCGCTCCGGTTCGAACGCAAGGCCCGGCCGATCGCGAGGGGACGCTTCGGGACCGGTCTCGGCCCGGCAGGCGCTCGTACAGCCTCCCCGAGCTGGATGTGCCCGAGGCCGCCGTGCCCGCGGACCAGGCGCGCCGAGGACGCGCCGGCCTGCCGGAGGTCGCCGAGCGCGATCTCGTCGCTCACTTCACCCGCCTGTCGCAGCTGAACTACGGCGTCGATACGGGTGTGTACCCGCTCGGATCGTGCTCGATGAAGTACAACCCCAAGATCGCCGAGAACGTCTCGCAGCTCCCCGGTTTCCAGCGCGCGCATCCCCATCAGCCGGACCACACGGTCCAGGGCTCACTCGCGCTCCTGTGGCGGCTCGAGCGGGCGCTCTGCGAGATCACGGGGATGGCCCGCGCGACGCTCCAGCCTCCGGCCGGCGCGTGCGGCGAGCTGGCCGGTTTGCTGATCATGCGCGCGCATCACCGGAAGGCGGGGCGCCAGCGGCGGAAGGTCGCGATCCCGGACTCGGCACACGGGACGAATCCGGCGAGCGTGCGGCTCGCCGGCTACGAGGCGCTACACGTCCCCAGCGATGCGCGTGGCCTGATCGACGTCTCGGCCCTCGAGAAGCTGATCGACGAGGACGTCGCCGGGCTGATGCTGACCAACCCGAACACGCTCGGTCTGTTCGAAGAGGAGATCGAACGCATCACCGAGGCCGTCCACGCGATCGGTGGGCTCGTCTACTACGACGGGGCCAACCTGAACGCGATCCTGGGCCGATGCCGCCCCGGCGACATGGGGTTCGACATCGTGCACATCAACACCCACAAGACGTTCGCGACACCGCATGGTGGGGGAGGGCCGGGCGCGGGTCCCGTCGGCGTCACCGAGGCGCTCGTCCCGTTCCTGCCCGTACCTCGGGTCGAACGGGCGGAGGACGGCTCGTTCGAGCTGAGCAGCGACGCACCGGACTCGATCGGTCGGATGCACGGGTTCCTCGGCAACTTCGGGGTGCTGGTGCGGGCGTACGCATACGTGTTCCTGCACGGCCGCGACGGGCTGAAGGAGGTCGCGGAGTGCGCCGTCCTGAACGCCAACTACCTCGCCGAGAAGGTCAAGGAGGCGTTCCCGTTGGAGCACCCGGACGCCCGTCCGATGCACGAGTTCGTCGCGACGGGGCGGAGGCTCAAGGAGGAAACGGGCGTCCGAACGATGGACGTCGCGAAGCGCGTCATCGATCTCGGCTATCACCCCTCGACCGTGTACTTCCCGTTGGTCGTCGAGGAGGCGTTGATGGTCGAGCCAACCGAGACCGAGACCAGGGAGTCGCTCGACGCCTTCGCCGAGGCGATGCTCCGTGCGCACCGGGAGGCGCACGAACAGCCCGACCTGCTCCACGAGGCGCCCGTGACGACGCCGGTCCGCCGCCTGGACGAGGCGCGCGCCGCGCGCCATCTCGTGCTCCGCTGGTAGGACAGACGTATCGCGGAACGCCACCGCGACGCGGACACCGAACCGCCTCAGTAGACGCACCTGTCACGACCGAGACCGAACGAGCCCGACCGGCTAGTCGGTGCTGACCGGTCTTACCTCAAGTCGGGCCACGGAGCAACCGATA
>JBMDWR010000347.1:0-1505 GCA_048594645.1 Actinomycetota bacterium | reverse complement strand
CCGTCGCACCGTTCCGGTCGCTCGCGACGCCGATCGCGGACATGGTGCGCACGATGCCCTACCCCGAGATCTATCCGCCCGACGAACCGGCGTTCCATCCGGTGGCGTCGGCACGGACGATGTTCATGGACCACGTCGACGCCGGGGTCGCGCAGACGATCCTCGAACGCCTCGAGACGTCGACCGCCATGATGGCGGCGACGCAGCTCCGCGTCCTCGGCGGCGCGATGGCGCGCGTGCCCGTCGACGCGACGGCGTTCGCCCACCGCCGGAGCAAGCTGATGGTGAACGTCGCCGCTCTGTATCAACGGCCGGAGGAGGCGACCGAACACGAGCCGTGGGTCGCGGACCTCGCGACGGCGCTCCGACAGAGCGACGCCGGCGCGTACGTCAACTTCCTGGGCGATGAGGGCGAGGCACGCGTGCGCGACGCCTATCCCGGAGGGACGTGGGACCGGCTTCGGTCGATCAAGGCTCGGTACGACCCGACCAACCTGTTCCGGCTGAACCAGAACATCCCGCCGGCGGACGGTCGGTGACGCCGGCCCATCGAGCGGCGTCGGACGCCTGGGGGGTAGGGTCAGACCCTCGAGCCGGCTTCGGACCCGCGCTGCTGGTGCTGCCGCCCGTCCTCGGGGTCCGACTCCATCCGGCGAACGCGTTCGAGGAGGGCGTCGCGCTCGCGCCGGGCGATCTCGAGCTCCTCTTCGAGCCGCCGGCGGGCCTCGACCTCTTCCCTGAAGCCGGGGAGCATGTACGCGGGAAGGTCGAGCTCCTTGACGCCGGGGCCCCGACGCGGCCGTTTCGCGGGCCTGATGGTGTTCGGCGGAGGCGGGATGGATGACGGATCGACGCGGGTTCGCCGCCTGGATACGACCGACGCGATCTTGGGAAGCAGCATGACCGCAAGCGCGGCGAGCGCCCACAGCGCGAAGCAGACGGCCGCGGCGACGATCGCCGGCTCTATCCACCGGTACCACCGAGCCTTCGACTTGGCGACGATCGGTGCGTGCGGGCGGTCGAGACCGATCACGATCTGCGTCTGTGACTCGCCGATCCGCAGCATCGTCAGCGTTCGGAACCGATCGCCGTCGACGACCATGCTGCGCGATGCGCCGCCACTGAGGAGGTTGATCTCGTCGCGCACCTCGATCTGACGCCGTCCGACCGCATCGGGCTTGTCCGCGAACAGGGCCGTGCCGTGCGTGTCCCACAGGCGGATCGTCTCGCTCGGGCCGTCCGCGAGCACACGGCGGAAGCTCGCCGACAGGTCCTGGTACCTCGTCGCCGGGATCGGACCTTCGGCATCGGCCGGCGCGAGGAGCGGCTCGATGCGATCGACGGCGAGCCTGTGCGCGGCGCGTGCGGCGTCGCCCTCGAGCTCCAGCTGCGTGTACCGGGTGAGGGCGTACAGGACGGCAGCCGCGAACAGGCAGATCGCCGCGAGCGTTCCGCACAGCGACCGCAGTTGTCGTGCCACGTTCCTGCGTTCGGGCATGCCCGTC
>JBMDWR010000346.1:0-4361 GCA_048594645.1 Actinomycetota bacterium | reverse complement strand
CTCGCTCGCGAGTACGAGGATCGGGCGGTGTTCATCCACGTCGAGATCTGGAAGGACTTCCAGAACCAGGTCCTGAACGACGCGGCGATCGAGTGGCTCCAGATGCCGAACGGTGACCTCACGGAGCCGTGGCTGTTCCTGATCGCCGCCGACGGGACGATCCAGGATCGATGGAGCTCGATGTGGAGCGAGCGCGACGTCGCCGACGAGCTCGAGGCGCTCCCCGAGATGGGCGCCTGACGAACCCCGACCTTCGTTCGGACGAAGCATCCGTAGGATGGGCCGCATGGCCGAGGAACAACTGACGCCCGCACGCACGGTCGAGGTCTGCTACCGCCATCCCGACGTGCCCACGGGTGTCCACTGCACGCGATGCGAGCGGCCGATCTGTCCCGACTGCATGATCCCCGCTCCGGTCGGCTACCAATGCCCCGAATGCGTCGAGCAGGCTCGCCGCGAGTTCCGGCGCGCGCCCGGCCGTCCGTTCCGCGGCGGTGTCAACGTGACCAAGGCGTTGCTGGTCGCGATCGTCGTGCCGTTCGTGTTCGAGGTCGCGCTGGGCGGCCCCGGGTCGCTCTTGGGCGGGCCGAGCGGCCAGGTCCTGTTCGACATGGGTGCCATGCAGCCGGTCGCCGTGGCGAGCGGCCAGTTCTGGCGGCTGTTCACCGCGATGTTCCTGCACGCGGGGCTGTTCCACCTCGGCTTCAACGCGTACGCGCTCTGGCTGTTCGGACAGCAGGTCGAGGCATCGTTCGGCCGGTCGTGGATGGTGGCGATCTTCTTCGTCACCGGGTTCCTCGCGAGCGTCACGTCGTACGCGTTCGGCCCGGTCGGCTCGCTCGCGGTCGGAGCATCCGGCGCGATCTTCGGGATCTTCGGCGCGTTCATCGCGTACAACTACCGGCGGCGCCACCTCGCGACCGCGGCGGCCAACCTGCGGTGGGCCATGACGCTGATCCTGCTCAACGCGTTGCTCACGCTCGGCTTCCGCGAGATCGACTGGCGCGCGCACGTCGGCGGCCTCGTCGCGGGGTTCCTCGCGGGGTACGTGGCCGAGGGGTTCGGCACCAGACGCCAGCGCTTGGTCGTTGCCGTCGCCGGCACCCTCGGGATGATCGCGGCCGGCATCGCGCTCGTCGTCTGGCGCACGGCCGAGATCCGCTCGCTCCCCGGGTTCGACCGGTTGTTCGGTTAGCCCGGCGATCGGATCAGCCCTTCCGGTCGCCGATCCCGTAGACAGCGCCGCCACGCGTCCCGACCCAGATCATGTCCTCGAGCACCGACGGCGTGGACTCGATGCACGATCCGAGCGACAGCGACCACAGCTCCCGCGGCTCGCGGAAAGGCCTCGAGATGTCGAACGCGTGCAGCGTGCCGGCACAGTCGCCCTGCAGGAGGACGTCGTCGATCGGGACCGGCGAGGACCACGTGGGCCCCGCCAGGTGGATGCGCCACCGCTCGCGACCGGTCGAGCGGTCGAGCCCGATCAGGTCGCCGTAGTTCGTCGCGATGTACACCATCCGTCCGTACAGCGCGGGCGTGGCCCATGCCCCGCCCGCGCCCTCCGACTCGCGCTCGGGGATCGCGAACGACCACACGAGCGGATCGCGCGGCCGCGTCGGGTCCAGCTTCATGAGCTGTCCCACCTCCTGAGCCCGAGATGTGAACCGCTCGAGCTCGCTCGCGACGTACAGGAAGCCGTCCTCGTCCAGCACGACGCTCGCGTCCGTATCCTCCCCCGTCCAGAAGCGGAACACGCGCCGCGCCTTCGTCCCGCCGTCGAGAACATCGGAGATGTCCCAGCCCTGGACGAGGCCCCCGGAGTTCGCGAAGTAGGCGACCCCGTCCCTGAACGCAACGGAGCTCTCGATCGAGACGTTCGAGTCGGGGAGCGCCTCGAACAGCTCGTCGTCGAACCCCGGCACCGTGAGCACCACCTTTGGGTCGACGGTCACCTTGCCGCGCCCGTCGTATCCGCGGTTCAACCTGATCACGTAGAACCACGAGTTCTCGCCGCCCTCGAGGAGGTAGTCGTCGACGACGAGCGGCGCGCCGTCCCAGTCGTTGTTCCAGACGGGATCCGGGACGCTCGTCTCGGCGTTGAGCCCCCACAGGACCGTGGGCTCGGCGCGGTCGAGCGCGATCACGCGAAGGAAGTTGTCCCTGGAGCCCGCGTAGTACAGCGGGTACCCGTCCGGATCGCTCGTCGCCGAACCCTTGGCCAGATCGCCCGTCTGGAGCTTGGGCAACACCGGCTCGCCCGTGCGACCGTCGAGGAAGTGGTACGCACCGTCGTACGCGTTGATCCTGACCTGGATCCGGCCGCGGTCGTCGACGATCACGTTGGGTTGTCCGGTCCAGCCCGTCCCGCACCACTGCCGGGGACCCTCCTGATCCGACGAGATCGAGCACAGGGCGCCGCTCGACGGGTAGCGCCACACGATCTCGGGATGTTCGGGGACAGGCCCCGCGCCGTAGTACGAACGCGTCTCGTTCCCGCGGAACGTCGTGATGCCCTCGAAGGTCGTGTTCGCCGGTACGGGGCTCGGCTCCGGCGCCGGGCTCGGCGACGCGACCACCGGTGAGGACGGAGACGGTCCGGGTGCAGCGGTCCGGACCGGCGCCTCGACGGCCGGGGATGCGAACGGCCATGCCTCGAGCGACCACGCGAGGGCGATGCCGAAGGCGACGGCCGCCACGGCCGCAATGGTGAAGGCGACCGGGAAGCGCGACCGGGAAGCGTGGTGAGCCCGGCGACGCGGCGACATCCCGCGCATCATCGCACGCGGCCGACGAAGGACTCAGGCCGACGAAGGACTCAGACGGGGCCCTTGGAGGTCGGATAGGACCCCAGGACCTTCAGCATCGAGGTGTGGAGACGAACCTGATCGAGCGCTGCGGCGACGTTCTCGTCGTCGGCGGATCCGTCGAGATCGATGTAGAAGACGTATTCGAACGGAGCTCCCCGGCGGGGCCTGGATTCGAGCTTCGTCAGGTTGATCCCTCGGTCCGCGAACGGCTGCAGCGCCCGGAAGAGAGAACCGGGACGGTCGTCTCCCGCCATCACGAGCGAGGTCTTGTCGGGCAGCCCGAGACCCGCGTCGCGCGTGCCGATCACGCCGAACTTCGTGAAGTTGTCGGGATACGTCTGGATGTGTTCGGCCAGGACGGCGAGGCCGAGGTTGGTGCCGGCCTCGACGCTGGCGATCGCGGCCTCGTCGCGACGACCGCCCTCGGCGATCATCCGCGCACCCCCCGCCGTGTCGTGCACGGGGACGGGATCGATGTGGTGGGTGGTCAGGAACTCCTCGCACTGCGCGAGCGCTTGCCAATGCGAGTACGCACGCTGGATGCTTTCGAGGCGCGCGCCGGGCAGCCCGAGCAGCGCGTGATCCACCCGTAGGACGACCTCTCCCACCACGTGGACGAGGCTCGAACGCAGCAGCAGGTCGTACGTCTCGTTCACCGATCCCGCCTGTGAGTTCTCGACGGGCACCACGCCGAAGTCCGCCTCGCCGCTCGTCACGCGCGAGAACGTGAGCCGGATCGTCTCGCAAGGGAGCGACTCGGCGTCCGGGAAGACGAACCGGACCGCGCGTTCGCTGTACGCGCCGGGTTCTCCCTGGTAGGCGACCTTCGACATGGCCGCAGGGTAGCAGCGGGTCTGTGCCCGCCCGGACGCGTCCTCAGCCGATCCGGATCAGCCCGAGCCCGGAGGCTCGGGCTACCGCCTGGACGCGGTTGCTCACGCCGAGCTTGCGGTACGCGCTGCCGAGATGCGTCTCGACCGTCCTCGGCGAGAGCACGAGGCGCCGTGCGATCTGCCCGACCGTGAAACCGCGAGCGGCGTGGCCGAGGACCTCGACCTCGCGCGCCGAAAGGTTCGGTTGTGCGACGATCTCCTCACGCGCCTCCCCTGCTCGGCGGCTGAGCTCGGCGACGGCTCCTCGCATCTGGGCCTGTGTGAAGATGCGCTCGCCCCGAGCGATCCGACCTAGAGCGTCGGCGATCATGCGTACCCCGGAGGTCTTCTCGAGGTACCCCTCCACACCGAGGATGACGCTCTCGAAGAGCGCCTCCTGGTCGGTTCGTGCGGTGAGGACCAGGATCCTGACCGGAAGCCCTTCGCCTCGGATGGCACGGGCCAGGTCGAGCCCCTGCAGTTCGCCCGGGAGCGAGAGATCCAGCAGGACGATGTCCGGCGCAAGCTCCCTACACGCCTCGAGCGCGGACGAACCTTCCTCGACCTCGCCCACCATCTCCAGGCCGGGTGTCTGCTCACAGGCAAGCCGGATGATGCTCCGGAGCAATGGGTGGTCCTCGACGACGAGGACGCGAGCCGGGGCGTCCGTAGCGATCGG
>JBMDWR010000345.1:0-2021 GCA_048594645.1 Actinomycetota bacterium | reverse complement strand
CAGGACCCGGGTGTACGGTCGAAAGTCGCATGATCGAGATGACGGTCGCCGGGGTGCGGATCGAGTTCCCGTCGAACTCGCCCATCGTCCTGCTCCGGGAGGCCGAAGGGGAGCGGTTCCTCCCGATCTGGATCGGCCAGTCCGAAGCTCAGGCGATCGCCATCGGTCAACAAGGGCTCGTGACGCCGCGGCCCATGACGCACGACCTCCTGAAGAACATCCTCGAGGAGATGTCGGTCGAAGTGACGAGCATCACGATCACGGAGCTGCGCGACGGCGTGTTCCACGCCGTGATCGGGTTGCAGCGCAACGGTTCCAGCTTCGAGGTGTCGTCGAGGCCGTCCGACGCGATCGCGCTGGCGGTCCGGCTCGGGTGCAAGATCTTCGCCAACGAGGAGGTCCTCGAGGAGGCGTCGATCCTGATCCCTGCGGACGGCGAGGAAGAAGAGGAGAAACAACTCCAGGAGTTCCGCGAGTTCCTCGAGAACGTCACGCCCGAGGACTTCGAGTAACCCTCATCACCATCGGAAGCGCCCGGGCCGCCGTCGTCGAGGCCTAGCCGTAGAACAGCTCGGTCACCCAGAACCAGTGCCGGCCGCAGGCGTTCTTGCTGTCGACCTTCTTGACCCCGATCCCGATCCGGCGGATCTTGGGCTCCAGCAGGATCACACGGTGCTCGGCGTGACGCATGAACGCGCGATGAAGCTCGCGCAACGAGTCGGCGCACCCGACGACGCTTGCTCCGATGTCTTCCCATGGCTCGTCCTCGAGCATCTCCGTCAGGTTGCGTGGATCGTAGATGCTGTTCGTGTCGATCATCCGTCGCGTGTGTCGCAGGGCGTCACGCGAAAGCGAGCGATCGACGCGCAGCTTGTGCAGATCGTACTTGGCGCGCGTCGCGTTCACGAGTCGCAGGAGCTTCGCCTTGTACCCGGTGCCGGCTCGTGCCGGCGCGACGGCGGAGCCGACGAGCAACGTGATGGTGAGCACGACGATCACCGCGCCGCGCAGCCTTCCGGTGCGAGTTCCCAAACGGAACACCCCCTCGCAGACCGTGTGCTGGAGCGGCGCACGGTACCCCGTCATGCCGCTCGCGTCATGTCGGCAGGTCACCCTAGGCCGGACAGCGGGCGCATCGTGGGATATCCGGATTACGGGACCGAGACCATCCGAGCATGGTCGTTGACATCGGCGCAACCCGGCCCTAGGCTGCCGACGCCCGCGTAATTACGGAGTTGTGATGGCCGAACAGGGTTACCGCGTCCCCGAGGTCTGCAAGATCGTGGGGATCACCTATCGCCAACTCGACTACTGGGCACGAACGGGCCTCGTGAAACCCTCCGTGAAGGACGCCCGCGGCTCTGGCTCCCAGCGCCTGTACTCGTTCCAGGACCTGGCGCTCCTTCGGCTGATCAAGCGCATGCTCGACAGCGGTGTCAACCTCCAGCAGGTACGCAAGGCGATGAAGACCCTGAAGGGCATGGATCAGCCGACGCTGGGGACAACCCTGGTGTCGGACGGCCACCGTATCTACCAGGTGGAGTCCCCGGAGGCGGTCGTCGACCTCTTGGCGAGCGGGCAGGGGGTCTTCGCGATCGCCGTCGACAAGGTATGGACCGAACTCGAGGGGACCCTGGGCAAAGCGACCGGCAAGAAGGTTCGCGGCGCGCACGCGGCCGGAGGCGCGTGACCCGGGGCGCTGCGGCCGAAACGCCGGCCATCGCAAGCGACAGCGTCCGGTTCGCGCACGCCAGCGAACGCCAGTTCGCGCAGTTGCTGGACTTCTACCAGATCGAGTGGCAGTACGAGCCAACGTCGTTCGACCTCGAGTGGGACCGCGACGGCAACGTGGTCCAGCGGTTCACCCCGGACTTCTACCTGCCGCAGTACGACCTCTACATCGAGATCACCACGCTGAACCAACGGCTCGTGACGAAGAAGAACCGCAAGGTCCGTCGCCTCCGCGAGCTGTACCCCGGTATCAACTGCAAGATCTTCTATCAGCGCGACTACCTGTCCCT
>JBMDWR010000344.1:0-1390 GCA_048594645.1 Actinomycetota bacterium | reverse complement strand
CGGTCACGTCCCATAGCGTGGTGTAACTGAGCGTCGGACGGAGCCGTTCGCAAGTCCGGCCACCGTGGCGCTCAAACTCGTCGGCTCTACCACGAGTTCGACGAAAGGAGCACCACGATGGCCGAGGTCCGAAGGATGACGGTCGACGAGGTCGTCAGCTACTTCCTTGAGGGAGAGGGGGTCGACTACCTGCGCGAGTCGCTCACCTGGGTGTGCCAGCAGTTGATGGAGGCGGAGGTGTCGGAGTTTGTCGGCGCCGCCCACGGCGAGCGAGCGCCCGAGGAGCGCCTGACTCACCGCAACGGCTACCGCGCCCGGACGTGGGCGACGCGGGCGGGCGAGATTGAGCTCGCCATTCCCAAGATCCGTCGAGGGAGCTACTTCCCGAGCTTCATCGAGCCGCGCAGACGCTCCGAGCAGGCGCTCGTGGCGGTCGTGCAGGAGGCGTACGTCGCCGGCGTCTCGACCAGAAAGGTCGATCAGGTCGTCGAGTCGCTCGGACTCAGGATCTCCAAGAGCGAGGTCTCGCGCATCTGCCAGGGCCTGGACGAGCAGGTCGACGCCTTCCGCAACCGCCCGCTCGAGGGCCGCTACCCGTACCTGTGGCTCGACGCCAAGGTCGAGAAGGTCAGAGACGGAGGACGAGTCGTCAGGAAGTGCCTCGTCCTCGCCTACGGCGTCCACGAGTCCGGCTACCGGGAGGTGATCGCCCTCGACGTCGGCGAGTGCGAGACGGAGGCCTTCTGGCGCAGCTTCCTGCGAAGCCTGGTCGAACGTGGGCTGAGCGGAGTCGAGCTCGTCGTCTCTGATGCCCACGCCGGCTTGAAGAAGGCGATCGCGCAGGTGCTCGGCTGTCCCTGGCAGCGCTGCTCGGTGCACTTCCTGCGCGAGGCACTCGGGCATGCGCGCAAGGAGCAGCAGGGCATGCTCGCGGCGCTTCTGCGGCCGCTCTTCAACGCCGACTCCCCCGAGCACGCGCGTGAACTCATCGGTGACGCCCTCGAGCGGCTGCGCACGCCGCTGCCCAAGGTGGCCTTCCTCCTCGAGGACGCCGAGGAGGACTTGCTCGCCTTCTACGCCTTCCCCTCGGACCACTGGACGAAGCTGCGCTCGACCAACCCCCTCGAGCGGGTCAATCGCGAGATCGGCAGGCGCACCGACGTCGTCGGCATCTTCCCCAACGACCGCGCCCTGATCCGGCTCGCCGCGAGCGTCGTCATCGAGCAGAACGACGAGTGGCTCGTCGGGCGGCGCTACCTAAGCGCTCACTCCCTGGAGGCGGTCCTCGATCGAGAGAAAGAGATCAACGAGCAAGAGGAGGCGCGAGAGCTCACCGCAGCCTGAGCAGCCGACGTTGCCGGCGAGCTACACCACGTCCCGGGACTTGACT
>JBMDWR010000343.1:0-6935 GCA_048594645.1 Actinomycetota bacterium | reverse complement strand
TGTCGATCACGGCCGTCTACGCGGTCGCGCAGCAGCAGGTGTTCCGCGACCTCTCGCCGTCCGGCTGGGCGCTGTCGTGGGCGCTGCTGCTCGTCTACGCCTTGCCGCTGTTCCTCGCCATCTACTTGCTGGACCTGTTCGAGCGCGAGCCGATCTCGCTCGTGCTGGGCGCGCTCGCGTGGGGAGCGGTGGCGGCGACCGTGCTGTCCGGCATCGCCAACGAGGGATGGAGCGTGGTCGTCGCGCGCGTGGCCGGACCGGCGTTCGCGGCCGAGTGGACCGCGGCGCTCGCGGCGCCGTTCGTCGAGGAGACGCTGAAGGCGGTCGGCGTCGTGCTGATCTACCTGATCGCACGGGAGGAGATGGACGACGTGATGGACGGGTTCGTCTACGGCGCGATGGTCGGGCTGGGCTTCGCCGTCGTCGAGGACGTCTTCTACTTCATCGCGATCTTCGGCGGGACGCCCGACGGCGTGCTCGCCGGGTTCTACGTGCGTGTCGTATCGAGCGGCCTGTACGGCCACGTCCTCTATACGGGCGTGACCGGGATCGGCATCGCGTACGTCGTGTCGCGCAGGGGCGAGGCGAGCCTCGGTCGGCGCCTGCTCGTCGGCGCCGGCCTGTTCGGCGCGGCGGTGGCGGCGCATCTGCTGTGGAACTCGCCATGGCTGAACTTCTTCCCCGGCACGGTGGACGACGTCTGGGACTGGCTCCAGATCCCGTTGGCCGCCGCGATCAAGGGGCTCCCGCTCCTCGTGTTCGTCGTCGTCCTCGTCCGGCTTGCCCGGCGTCGCGAGCACATGTGGCTCGAGGCCGCGTTGCGCTCCGAGGCCGAGCGCTCCGAGGCCGAGTCCCCGGCGCTCACGGACGGCGAGCTTCGGGTGCTGCTCGATCCGGGTGCCAGACGGCGCTCGCGTCGGATCATGCGGGCCCGCGCAGGGCAGCAGGCCGAGCGGCTGTTGAAGCGACTGCAGCGTGAGCAGGTGACCCTCGCGATGGTGCGGACCAGGGTTCCGAGCCCGGACGCCCCTGAACTGCGACATCAGCGAGCGCTCTGCAAGTCGCTGCGAGACGCCCTCCTCGCGATGCCGGGGGCCGCCCTCGCGGGAACCGTCGCCGGACCCGACAACGTAGCCGGATCGAGCCAACGCGGGTGACCTCGCTCTTGGGCTGGAACGGAACGGACCGCACCGTTCGCGTGTGAGCGTCACGCGTCCGGCGGCAAGCCGCTCGCGCTGGCGGCGCGCGGTCTGCTTCGAGATCTCCAGGTAAGGAGTCGAGCCCTCCACGGGTAGGCTTGCGCCGTGGGGGTCGTCGACGACGTGCTGGCGGGTGACGCTCGGGCCGTCGCCCGAGCGATCTCGATGGTCGAAGACGGCGCGGACGGTCTCGAGGAGCTGTCGGCCGGGCTCTACGCGCATACCGGCCATGCGTACACGATCGGGCTCACCGGAGCGCCGGGTGTGGGCAAGTCGACGATCGCGAGCGGGCTGGTCGCCGCAGCGCGCGTCCGTGAGCTGGCCGTCGCGGTGCTGGCGATCGACCCGACATCGCCGATCTCCGGCGGCGCGCTGCTCGGTGACCGTCTCCGGATGCAGATCCATGCCACCGATCCCCGCGTGTTCATCCGTTCGATGGCGACGCGCGGTCACCTCGGCGGTATGGCGCTCGCGGCACCCGAGGCCATCCGGGTGCTCGATGCGTCGGGGCGTGACCTCGTGATCGTTGAGACCGTCGGCGTGGGCCAGGACGAGGTCGACGTCGCCGCCGCGACCGACACGACGATCGTCGTGGTCTCGCCGGGATGGGGGGATGCGGTCCAGGTGGCCAAGGCGGGCATCCTCGAGATCGCCGACGTGTTCGTCGTCAACAAGGCCGACCGAGACGGGGCCGAGATCTCGGCACGCGACCTTCGGCAGATGCTGCACATGGGCGCCGAACGACCGTGGACGCCGTCCGTGATCCTCACCACCGCCTCGGCGTCCGAAGGCATCGACGAGGTCTGGTCCGCGGTCGAGTCGCACCGCGCGTACCTGGAGTCCTCGGGCGAGCTCGAACGAGGCAGACGCTCCCGTCTCCTCCGCGAGGTCGAGAGCCGTGCGGTCGAGACGGTGCGGGAACGAGCGCGTGGCGTCCTCGCCGCCGACGGCTCGTTGATCGAGGACCTGACCGCGAGGCGGACCGATCCGTACCGAGCCGCGGCTATCCTGGAACGACGGATCTCCGACGGTCCGTAGGTCGCGAGGACGCCGATGGTCGAGCAACGCGAGCGCCGCGGATCGACGCCGGATGCGCCGACCGGCGAGGCTCTCACGCTCTCGGGCGAGCCGCTGAAGCCGCTGTACGGACCCGCCGACCGCGCCGGGTCGGACCCCGAACGCTCGCTCGGCCGGCCCGGTTCGTACCCGTTCACGCGCGGCGTCTACCCGACGATGTACCGCGGTCGCCTGTGGACGATGCGGCAGTTCGCGGGCTTCGGATCGCCGGCCGAGACCAACGCTCGCTACCGCTTCCTGCTCGAGCGCGGCCAGGGCGGCCTCTCGGTCGCGTTCGACATGCCGACGCTGATGGGACGTGACTCCGACGATCCGCTGTCCGAGGGCGAGGTGGGACGGTGCGGCGTGGCGACCGACACGCTCGAGGACTTCGAGGACCTGTTCGACCGGATCCCGCTCGGGGACATCTCGACCTCGATGACGATCAGCGGCCCGGCCGTGATCGTGTTCGCGTTCTTCCTTGCGGCGGCCGAGCGCCAGGGCGTCCCGTGGGAGCGGCTCGACGGGACCCTGCAGACGGACATCCTGAAGGAATACATCGCGCAGAAGGAGTGGATCTTCCCGCCTCGGCCGCACCTGCGTCTGATCGGCGACCTGATGGCGTTCTGCCTCGAACGTGCGCCGAAGTGGCACCCGATCAGCGTCTCCGGCTACCACATCCGTGAAGCGGGCGCGAACGCCTGGCAAGAGCTTGCGTACACCCTTGCCGACGGCTTCGCGTACGTGGAGCTCGGTCAGCAGCGTGGCCTGGACGTGGATCGCTTCGCCCCTGGGCTCTCGTTCTTCTTCAACGCGCACATCGACGTATTCGAGGAGATCGCCAAGTACCGAGCCGCGCGTCGCATCTGGGCCCGGTGGCTGCGTGAACGCTACGGTGCCGAGGACGAGGCATCGATGCGGCTGCGGTTCCACACGCAGACCGCCGGCGTGTCGCTCACGGCGCAACAACCGATGAACAACGTCGTGCGAACGGCGATCGAAGCGCTCGCCGCCGTCCTCGGCGGGACGCAGTCGCTGCACACGAACGCGCTCGACGAGGTCCTCGCGCTTCCCACGGAGGAGGCGGCAACGCTCGCGCTGCGGACGCAGCAGATCATCGCCCACGAGACGGGCGTGGCCGACGTGATCGATCCGCTCGGAGGCTCCTACTTCCTCGAGACCCTCACCGATCGGATGGAGGAGCTGGCGGAGGCCGAGTTCGCACGGATCCTCGCGATGGGCGACGGCTCGATGCTCGAAGGGGTCCTCGCCGGCATCGAGCGCGGGCACTTCCAGAAGGAGATCGCCGAGTCTGCGTTCCGGGAGCAGGAGCGGTTCGAGCGGGGCGACCTGGTGAAGGTCGGGGTCACCGACTTCGTCGAGGAGCACGACCGTCCCGTCGAGATCCTCGAGATCTCGCCCGAGATCGAGCGGGCGCAGGTGGAGCGCGTTCGAGGCGTTCGCGGGCGTCGAGACGCCGCCGCGGCCGAGGCGGCCCTGTCGCGCCTGTCGGGGCTGGCGACCACCGACGCGAACCTCCTGGAGCCGCTCGTCGAGTGCGCGCGGGCCCTGTGCACGCAGGGGGAGATCGTCGGCGCCCTGCGAGCGGTCTTCGGCTCGTACACCGAGACGCCGCGGTTCTGAGTATCGCCACTATTGCAACCCATTGCAGGTAGCGGATACCATACCTGCGCGAGCCTGCGGGTCCGCCGTCGGGACGACCGAAGAAGACATGAGAGATCTCCTGGCCATCGGTAGCATCGCCTGCCTGTTGTCCGCATGCTCGGCGGCCCCGGGAACGGACGACGGGGCGCTGAAGGTTGTCACCACCGTGTCGCCGATCACGAACATCGTCCAGAACGTCGTGGGCACGCGCGCGGAGGTCATCGGCATCGTGCCGGAGGGCACCAACAGCCACACGTTCGAGCCGGCGCCGTCGGACGCGGCGGCGATGAGCGAGGCCGACATCGTGTTCATCAACGGGCTCCACCTCGAGGAGCCGACCCGCGAGCTCGCCCATGCAAACGTCCCCGCCGGCGTGGAGATCGTCGAACTCGGTGACCGCACGGTCACGCCGCAGGAGTACATCTTCGACTTCTCCTTCCCCGAGGAGGCGGGGGACCCCAACCCGCACCTGTGGACCAACCCGCCGTACGCCGATCGGTACGCCGAGATCGTGAAGGACGAGCTCTCCGAGCTCGACCCGTCCAACGCCGGGGTCTACGAGGAGAACTACGAGGCGTTCTCGGGGCGGATCGACGAGCTCTCCGGCCTCGCCCGCGAGGTGACGGCGACGGTTCCGCCGGAGAACCGCAAGCTCCTCACCTATCACGACTCGTTCCCGTACTTCGCCAAGGAGTTCGGGTGGGAGGTGATCGGGGCGATCCAGCCGTCGGACTTCTCCGAGCCCACCGCCCAGGAGGTGGCGGCGCTGATCGACCAGATCCGGGCCGAACAGGTCCCGGCGATCTTCGGCTCCGAGGTCTTCGCGAGCCCCGTGCTCGAGCAGATCGCGGCGGAGACCGGTGCGACCTACATCGACGACCTGCGAGACGACGACCTGCCGGGGGAGAACGGCGACGCCGATCACAGCTACCTGGGGCTGATGCTCTTCGACTTCCGAACGTTCATGGGCGCGCTCGGAGGCGACGTGACCGCGTTCGAGGGGTTCGACGTCGCGAACCTCCAGCCCGGGACGACGGTGGACTACGCGACGTGACCGAGCTCGTGCGCTTCGAGAAGGTGACGTGCCGGTACGGGCGCGAACCCGTGCTGGTCAACGTCGACCTCTCGGTGTCCGAGGGTGACTTCCTCGGCGTCGTCGGGCCGAGCGGGAGCGGCAAGACGACGCTGCTGCGGGCCCTCGCAGGCGTCGTTCGGCCCATCGCAGGCCGGATCGTGCGCGACCGCGCCGCGGCCGTCGGCTACGTCCCGCAGGTCGAGACCGTGAACTGGTACTTCCCCGTCACGGTCCGCGAGGCGGTGCTGATGTCACGGATCGACGGCCGCGTCGTTCCGTGGTCGTCGCGCCGCGACGTGCAGGATGCGGACGAGGTGCTGGACCGGCTCGGCATCGGCGACCTCGGCGGACGACACATCCGCGAGCTCTCGGGCGGGCAGCAGCAGCGGGTGTTCGTCGCCAGGGCGATGCTTCGGCGTCCGAAGATCCTCCTGCTCGACGAGCCCACCTCCGGCGTCGACGTTCGGACGCGACACGACGTGATGCACCTCATCCACGAGCTGCACCACGATGGGCTGGCCATCATGCTGACGACCCACGACCTGAACGGCATCGCGGCGCACCTGCCGCGTCTGGTCTGCCTGAACCGCGAGGTCATCGCGACCGGGCGCCCGCAAGACGTCATCACGCCCGACGTGCTCGAGCGAACGTACGGCGCACCGCTGGAGGTGCTGTCCCACGGCGGCATGCCCGTCGTCGTGGAGCACTACCCGGAGGTGGGAGAGGAACGGAAGGTCGTGCAGCTCCGAGAGGGACATCATGGACACCCTGCTTGAGCCGTTCGACTACGCGTTCTTCCGCAACGGCATCGCCGTCGCCACGCTCGCGGGCGCCCTGTGCGGTCTGGTCGGCGTGTACGTGGTGCTCCGTGGCATGAGCTACATCGGCCACGGTCTCTCCCATGCGATCTTCGGGGGCGCGGTGGCGAGCTACGCCCTCGAGATCAACTTCTATCTGGGGGCAGGCATCTGGGGTCTGGTGTCCGCCGTGCTGATCCTGATGATCGCGAGGCGGCGTTCGATCGGCGCGGACGCGGCCATCGGCGTGATCACGTCGGCGAGTTTCGCCGTCGGCATCGTGATCATCTCGGTGATCGGGACGTTCACGCGCAACTTCGAGGCCGCCCTGTTCGGCAATGTGCTCGGGGTCAGCTCTGGGGACGTGCTGATCGTCGGCGTCGTGACCTTCGCGACGGCGGTCGCCGTGTTCGTCCGCTATCGGCAGCTGCTGTTCACGACCTTCGATCCGGAAGTGGCCGAGGTCTCCGGCATCTCCACCGCCGCGAACGACATCCTCCTCGCGGTCATGCTGACGGCGCTCATCACCGTCTGCATGAGCGTCCTCGGCGTGACGCTGATCGCCGCGATGCTCGTGATCCCGCCGGTGATCGGTCGGCTCCTGACCGACAGCTTCCACCGCATGCTGTGGATCTCGGTCGCGGTCGGGACGTTCTGCGGCTTCGTGGGTGTGTACCTGTCGTATTACCTGAACTGGGCATCGGGTCCGGCCGTGGTTCTCACGGCCGCGTCGCTGTTCGTGGTCGCCTACGCGATCTCGTCGATCAAGCGGCGCCGGATGCCCGAGGCGGCGCTGGACGCGCACGTCGGGTAGACCGGCCGCCGGCCGCGTCCGCACGTCGCTCGGCGCACTCGGCGCACAGCCCGCCGATCGCGAAGTGCGTCAGGTCGGGCTGGAACCCGTGGTGCTGCTCGATCAGGCGCACGAGCGCGCCCGCCTCCTCGATCGAGAGGTCGTCCTCGGCTCCGCAGTTCGAACAGGTGAGGTGGACGTGCCCAGCCTCCTCGGCGCGGTGGTACTCGGCACCGCCCTCGAGGTGCGCATGCGCGAGGACGCCCAACTCCTCGAGCAGCGTGAGCGTCCGGTAGATCGTCGAGGCGTTCACGCCCGGCATGTCTCCCTGGACCTTGCGGGCGAGCGAC
>JBMDWR010000342.1:0-1726 GCA_048594645.1 Actinomycetota bacterium | reverse complement strand
CGGACGAGGAAGTGAGGCCGTCGTGATCGGTTCGGTGGAGATCGTCCTCGATGCGGTGGACGCGGAAGCCGCGGCTGCGTTCTGGCAGGCGGCGCTCGGGTACGAGCGGATCGGCGAGCACGGCGCGTACACCACGCTCGGCCCGCCCGAGGGCGACACACGCCCGCGGCTGGTCATCCAGCGGGTGGACGTGGTCACGCCGGGCAAGACCGCGGTGCACATGGACCTTCGCGTCGAGGATCCCGACGCCGAGGTCGCGAGGCTCGAAGCGCTCGGGGCGCGCGTGGCCTGGCGGATCGACGAGACCGATCGCGGAGGCACACGCTGGACCACCATGGCCGCGCCGCACGGCGCGCTCTTCTGCGTCTGTCCGCTCGCGTGATGACCGCGGCCGCGTGTGACCGTGGCCCGTCCGGGTCGGATACTTGAGGCATGGCGTTCGCCGAGCCGATCCGGCACAGCGTCACCCGCACGCGGGTGATGGCTGTGAACGACGGGATTCGGGCGGAACGCACCGACAGCCTCGTGACCGAGGAGCCGCTCGAGATCCGCGTCCAGGGGCCGGACGAGCGGCAGCATCAGGTGGCGGTGACGATGCGTACCCCGGGCGGCGACTTCGAGCTCGCGGTCGGGTTCCTCTTCAGCGAGGGCCTGATCGCTCTCGGTGACGTGCGCCGCATCGCCTACTGCGACAACCTGCCCGGGGAGGACCAGCGGTACAACGTCGTCTCGGTCACGCTCGAGCGCCCGTTCGACGCCGAGCGCCTCCGGCGAAACTTCTACGCGAACTCGTCGTGCGGGGTCTGCGGCAAGGCCGCGCTCGAGGACGTCGAGGTCCGATGCGAGCCGGTCGGCGCGGGCCCGGACATCACGTTCGAGCTCCTCGCCTCGCTCGAGGGCCGCCTGCGCGACGAGCAAGCGGTGTTCGAGCGGACCGGCGGGCTCCACGCCGCAGGGCTGTTCGCGGCCGACGGCCGGCCGATCGCGATCCGGGAGGACGTCGGCCGTCACAACGCCGTCGACAAGGTCATCGGCGAGCGGTACCTGGCCGGCGCGATCCCGGCAGACGGAACGATCCTCCAGGTGAGCGGCCGTGCGTCCTTCGAGATCGTCCAGAAGGCGGCGGTGGCCGGCATCCCGGTCGTGAGCGCCGTGAGCGCCCCATCCTCGCTGGCGGTCGAGGCGGCCGAGCGCTTCGGGATGACCCTGGTGGGGTTCGTCCGCGACGGCCGGGCGAACCTGTACGCGCACGCCGAGCGCGTCGTCGACTGAGTGGGACCGCCCGCGGGCGGGTCCTACAATCGTTCCCACGCCCGAGGAAAGGAGCGCGCTCGATGAGGAACGGGCTCACGCGACTCACCGAGCCGATGGTCCGTGCGGACGGCGGCCTGCGGACGGCGACCTGGGACGAGGCCCTGGACCGGGCCGCGGCGGGTCTGCAGGCGGCGATCGAGCGGAACCCCGGCTGGGGGGTCGGCCTGTTCAGCTGCTCGAAGGCCACGAACGAGATGAACTTCGTCGCCCAGAAGTTCATGCGTCAGGTCCTCGGCAGCAACAACATCGACAGCTGCAACCGCACCTGACACGCTCCCTCGGTGGTCGGTCTGGCCACGGTGTTCGGAGCAGGTGGGGGAACGAGCTCGTACGAGGAGGTCGAGAACACCGATCTCATCGTGCTGTGGGGGTCGAATGCGCGCGAGACGCATCCGATCTTCTTCCACCACGT
>JBMDWR010000341.1:0-2700 GCA_048594645.1 Actinomycetota bacterium | reverse complement strand
GCAAGACGGGCCTTGCTTTATCTTCTATGAGACAATCAGAGACGTTCATACTCATCCGAAAGGGGCACAGAACCCTCTACTCGTTCCGTTGGCTGAGCTGACGAGAAGGATCGCGCTCCACGAGAGCCTCCATCGCTTTGGCTATATTCACGTTCCAGGTGCTGATGAAGATCCTCTTGATCTAGCCAACAACACCACTGGCAACGCTGCCGCAAACGAACTAACCGCCAAGTTGCAGGCTATGGTTCGTACCGTGCAATACCCCCAGGGCGAGCGCACTTCGGTTAATCGCTATCGAGCAGGAGATGGAGGAGATAATCCTCATGCTCATCTTTGACAGTTAGCCCCCCATTGGTTCGCCGCAAACCCTTGTTTTTCAAGGGCCGGGCCCCAACGTCGCGAAAAACCCGGTGCCACGTCGTCGCCGCCGCCCCGCGTATTTCCCCGTTTTTTCCGTTGATTCTCTGGTTTAGCACGCTACGATCATGGTGTCCCTCTTTCCGCGAGGCCGCCATGTTCTTCCGCGTCAAACCATCCGGCCCCCGCCGCTACCTCCAGCTCGTCGAGAACTTCTGGGACGGCGGCCGCACCCGGCAACGCGTCCTCTGCACCCTCGGCCGCCTCGACCTCCTCCAGCAGTCCGGCCAACTCGACGCCCTCCTCACCTCCGGCGCCCGCTTCGCCGACAAAGTCCTCCTGCTGACCGCCCACCAGGACGGCCAACTCCCCGCCGTCACCACCCGCCGCATCGGCCCGCCCCTCATCTTCGAGCGCCTCTGGCGCGAGACCGGCTGCCGCGATGTCCTCGGCGAACTCCTAGCCGAGCGCCGCTTCGAGTTCCCCGTTGAGCGTGCCGTCTTCCTCACCGTCCTGCACCGCCTCTGCGCCGCCGGCAGCGACCGCGCCGCCGACCGCTGGAAGCGCGACTACGCCCTCGATGGCGCCGACGCGTTGCAGCTGCACCACCTCTACCGCGCCATGGCCTGGCTCGGTGAGGAACTGCCCCAGGCCCAGCAGCAGGGCTCGACCAAACTGGTCCCGCGCTGCACCAAGGACGTCATCGAGGAGCAGCTGTTCGCCCGCCACCGCGACCTGTTCACCGACCTCGACGTCGTGTTCTTCGACACCACCTCGCTGTACTTCGAGGGCGACGGCGGCGACGGCCTCGGCCACTACGGCCACAGCAAGGACCACCGGCCCGACGAGCACCAGCTGGTCGTGGGCGCCGTGTTGGACGGGGCCGGCCGGCCGATCTGCTGCGAGCTGTGGCCGGGCAACACCACCGACGTGACCACGCTCATCCCGGTGGTCGATCGCCTGTGGCGGCGGTTCCGCATCCGCCAGGTGTGCGTCGTCGCCGACCGCGGCATGGTCTGCCAGGACACGGTCACCGACCTGGAGCAGCAGAACTGGCCCTACATCCTCGGCGCCCGCATGCGCCAGGCCGAGGTCCGCGACCAAGTGCTCGCCGACCGGGGCCGGTTCCGCGTGGTCCACGGCCCGCGCCGCCGGGCGGACGAGCCGGCGCCGCTGAAGGTCAAGGACGTGCGCGTCGAGGGCCGGCGCTACGTGGTGTGCGTCAACGCCGAGGAGGTCGAGTCAGACCGGGCTCGGCGGGAGGCCATCGTGGCGTCGCTGCGAGAGCAGTTGACGCGCGGGGACAAGGCGCTGGTGGGGAACAAGGGGTACCGGCGGTACTTGAGAGTGGAGGGCGAGGGGCACTTCGCCATCGACGAGGCCAAGCTCGAAGCGGAGGCGCGGTACGACGGGACGTGGGTGCTGCGGACGAACACGGACTGGCCGGCGGCGGAGGTGGCGCTGCGGTACAAGAAGCTGTGGCTGGTGGAGCACTGGTTCCGGGCCTGCAAGTCGCTGGTGGAGACGCGGCCGGTCTACCACCAGCGGGACGAGACGATCCGGGGCCACGTGTTCTGCTCGTTTTTGGCGCTGGTGCTGCGGCACGAGCTGCAGGCGCGGCTGGAGGCACGCGGCCACGATCTGGAATGGACCGAAGCGCTGGAGGACCTGGAGCGCGTGCAGTATGTCGAGGTGGAGCATACGGGCAAGCGGTTCTTGTTGCGGAGCGAGTTGCAGGGGACGGCGGGCCGGGTGTTTCAGGCGGCGGGGGTGGCAGCGCCGCCGACCGTCCAGCAGGTCACGCAAGCGTAAACCAATCCGAACGCGGTGGGGCAAATCCTGGTGCCACGCCGCCGTTGTGAAAACCTAATCCCTGAGGAAGGCAATAGATACGGAATCGCGGTGTCAAAGATGAGCCAGAATGGTGCTGAGGTTCTCGGCCAGCGGGCGCTGCAACGCTTCCTCCAGTCCCTTGCCGCCATCGGTCACCGCGATCAGATTGCTCACGTGCGTAATGCCCACGGCCCGCGCCTGCGAACGCCCTTGTTCCGCCAAGCTATCGCGTTCGAAATCGACCCGGTAACGGCTGTGCTCTTGTTCCGGCGTGTACAGCAACGCGGTGTACCGCATCCGATGTTCGGCTTTCTGCGCCCCCGGTCCCTGCATCGGCACACGGAACGCGTCCAGGCCCACGTACGCCGCCGGCTGATCGGCCTCCCGCGGCGCCGTCCACTGCGGCGCCGCGTGCGGCGGCAGGACCAGCCGCCCTTCTTTGTGCTGGGCCCGCAACCGCTCGCCGGCCGCTTCCGTGCACCGCAGCACCGTGGAAGCCGACACCCGTAC
>JBMDWR010000340.1:0-3368 GCA_048594645.1 Actinomycetota bacterium | reverse complement strand
ATAGCGTCAACGCTGGTCATGGGTCGAGGCAGAGCCGCGACGAAGATCTGGTCCGCGGTCGGCGCGACGGTGGTCGTGGTCGTGCTCGCGGCGACGGCGGCGGAGCCGTCGGGTTCGTTCGAGGCGAGCGGCCCCGAGCCGTCGCCTTCCGCCTCGGCTTCGCCGTCGTTCCGTTCGGTCACGCTCGCGAAGGTGGGCGGCTTGTTCATGGCGATCCCGGAACGCGAGATCCACGACCCCAGGCTGCTTCCGTACCCGTTCATGTCGCCGACGCCTCCGCCCGTCGTGACGGACGTCGACGGCACGTACATGCGCACGCTCACGCTCGCGGACGTCGGGGGACCGCGGGTGGGTCTGCCGTATCGATGCCTTCGCTGTCCGCCGTTCCGGATCGACGCGGGCGTCAGCACGCTGATCCTGCACCAGGGCGCGTACTACCTGAACCATCAACTGTCGACCTTCCGCACGATGGGGAGCTACGTGGTCGACGGCGACCGGATCACGTTGTTCAACGACGTCAACTGCCCGCAGACGCCGGGCGTGTACACGTGGACGCGTCGAGGACGCGCCTTCACGTTGCGCGTCGTCGAGGACGACTGCCCCTTCGACGGGGAACGTGCCGACGACCTCACGCTGACGTCGTGGACGAGGGTGGCGGCGTGCGTCCGCCGGATCGGCGGCCTGTGGCCGGGCGAGCTCGCGTGCTGACGCCGCTAGTCGACGCGGGCCGCGAACACGATCAACCGCTCGGCCGCCGAGAACCGTGGGTGGCAGGTGGTGAGGACCAACGAGGGCTGCTTCGTGGGGAGCAGCACCGAGCCGTTCGACGGGTCGATGATCCGAGAGTGCGTCACGCGGTAGTTGTAGATGCCGTACTCGGTAGCGAGGACGATCCGATCACCCTCGCGTAGCTCGTTCAGCGACCAGAACGGCGCTCCGTACGTCGTCCGGTGGCCCGCGATCCCGACCTTGCCCGTGTCCTCCCAGGGATAGGCCGTCCCGAGGTAGTGGCCCGGACCCTTCTTGAGGGATTCGGTGTCGGTTCCCTCGACGACGACGTAGTTCAGCTCGATCGCCGGGATCCGCAGGATCGCGACGGCCTTCCCGGGAACCTCGACGACGCGCTCGGGTGCCTCCTCCGGCGACAGGCTCGCGACGTTCCGCTCGAACGCCGGCCGAAGATCGTTCTGCGCCGCCCGCGTGGTGAGCCCGGTGCCCCACAGGCTCCACCAGATGTAGCCGCCGAGGGCGAGGGCCGCGATGATCAGGACGAGGCCGGCGATCCTCAGGATGCGGCCGGTGCGCCGACGTCGACGGACGGGCGCGGCCGGGAGTTCCGGCGCGGAGCTCTTCCCGAGGGTGTCGACCTCGCGCATCCTTCAAGTGTCGCAGGTTCAGTCCCTCGACTTGAGTCGCGCACGCAGGGAGCCGTCCCGGCACCCCCATACAATCGGGCCGTGGTCTCCCGGTCTCCGCTGCTCGAGTCGCTGAACCCCGTCCAGGCCGAGGCCGTGCTGCACACGGAGGGCCCGGTGCTGATCGTGGCCGGGGCGGGCTCGGGCAAGACCCGCGCGCTCACCCATCGGATCGCCTACCTGATCCGGGAGCGGGGTGTGAGCCCCTACGCGATCCTCGCCATCACCTTCACCAACAAGGCCGCCCGCGAGATGGCCGAACGCGTCGAAGGGCTCGTCGGCGGGCGGGTGTCGTCCGGGATGTGGATCTCGACCTTCCATTCGGCGTGCGCGCGGATCCTGCGGCGGGAGCACGAGCACCTCGGGTTGCCGCGGAGCTTCACGATCTATGACGAGGGCGACACCGAACGGCTGCTCGGCGCGATCCTTCGTGATCAGAACCTCGACGTCAAGCGCTATCCGCCGCGGGCGATGGCCGCGGCGATCGGCAAGGCGAAGGACAACGTCCTGTCCGCCGAGGAGTTCGAACGGATGGCCGGCAACCTCTACGAGCAGACGATCGCGAGGGTCTACCTGGAGTACGAACGGCGCAAGCTCGCGGCGGGGGCGCTCGACTTCGACGACCTGATCATGGAGACGGTGCGGCTCTTCCGCGAGCATCCCGCCGTGCTCGAGCACTACCAAGAGTGGTTCCACTACATCCTCGTCGACGAGTACCAGGACACCAACCGTGCTCAGTACCAGCTGGTCAACCTGCTCGCAGCCAAGTACCGCAACATCTGCGTCGTGGGCGATGCGGATCAGGGCGTGTACTCCTGGCGCGGCGCCACGATCCAGAACCTGTTGGACTTCGAGCGCGACTACCCGGACGCCGCGATCTTCTTGATGGAGCAGAACTACCGGTCGACGTCGAACATCCTCGCGGTCGCGAACGCGTTGATCGAGCACAACGTGCAGCGCAAGCCGAAGTCGCTGTGGACCGAGACGGCCGAAGGCGAGCTCGCCGTCCGTTACCGCGCCGACAACGAGCACGAGGAGGCGTTGTTCGTCGCCGAGGAGACGCACCGCCTCGTCGAGGAGGAGGGGCACCGCTACGCCGACGTGGCGACGTTCTACCGGACCAACGCGCAGAGCCGCGTGCTGGAGGACGTCTTCATGCGCGCCGGGATCCCGTACCGCGTCGTCGGGGGCGTCCGCTTCTACCAGCGCAAGGAGATCAAGGACGTCCTCGCGTACCTGCGGCTGCTGCTGAACCCGCAGGACGTCGTCAGCGCCCGGCGCGTGATCAACACGCCGAAACGCGGCATCGGCGACGCGACCGTCGGTGCGCTCGAGGCGTTCGCGGCGTTCGAGCAGGTGCCGTTCATGCAGGCGACCAGACGGGCGGAGGAGCTTCCGGAGCTGGGCGCGCGGGCGCGGGGCGCCGTCGCCGGCTTCGTCGGCGTGATGGACCGGCTGAAGGAGGCCTTGGACTCGGGCGCCGGCCCGGCGCGGATGGTCGAGGCGGCCGCGACGGAGTCCGGCTATCTGATCGAGCTCGAGACCGAGCGCACGGTGGAGGCCGAGGGGCGGATCGAGAACCTCCGCGAGCTCGGCGGCGTCGCGGCCGAGTTCGAGCAGCGATCGCCGGAGGGAACGCTCGCGGAGTTCCTGGAGCAGGTGTCCCTGGTGAGCGAGCAGGACGAGTACGACGAGCGATCCGGCAGCGTCACGCTCATGACGCTGCACAACGCGAAGGGGCTGGAGTTCCCGGTCGTGTTCATCATCGGGCTCGAAGACGGCGTGTTCCCCCACTACCGCTCGATGGGTGACGCGGAGCAGCTCGAGGAGGAACGCCGACTGATGTACGTGGGCGTGACGCGCGCACGAGAGCGTCTGTACCTCACGTTCGCGTGGAGCCGGAGCCTCTTCGGCTCCACGTCCTACAACCCGCCGTCCCGGTTCCTCGGCGAG
>JBMDWR010000034.1:0-5336 GCA_048594645.1 Actinomycetota bacterium | reverse complement strand
GCCGTCCGCAAGGAGATGGAGGAGGCCGACGCGCGCCTCGGCGAGCTGCGGCTTGCCGCCGACGCGATCGCGAGCGAGTCCTCGCGCCTGGAGCACGAGATCGCCTCGATGAGCGCGAAGCTCCAGGCCGAGGAGAAGCGGATGTTCGACGGCTCGATCGCGAACGCTCGCGAGCTCGAGGCGCTCCAGCACGAGATCGCCAACCTGAAGGAGCGACGCTCTCGGGCCGAGGACGAGCTGCTCGAGCAGATGGTGCGCAAGGACGATGTCGATGCGCGCGCGACCGACGCCGAGAAGGATGCGACGGCCGCCCGGGAGCGCGTCGAGGCGATCGGCGGCGACGCCGTTCGCGAGCTCGGGCAGGTCGAGAGCGACCTCGTGGCCAAGCGGGCCGAACGCGAGCGCCTCGTCCCCGCGTTCGACGAAGAGCTGCTCGAGCTGTACGAGGACCTGCGCCGGCAGAAGCACGGGGTCGGCGCCGCGGCGATCGTGGACGGCGTCTGCCAGGCGTGTCACGAGAAGCTTTCGGCGGTCGAGCTCGATCACCTGAAGCGCACGGACGGCGTGAAGAGGTGTGAGTACTGCCGGCGGATCGTCGTCTTCGCCTGACGCTGCACTGTGACGGCGCGGCACGTGGGAACCCCGGTCCCGCCGGCATCGGCGTCGTCGTCACCTCCGACGAAGGAGACGTGCTGGCAGAGGTCGCCGAGGGCATCGGCGTCGCCACCAACAACGTCGCCGAGTACACGGCGGCGATCCGCGGGCTCCAGCGGGCTCGCGACCTCGGCGGGACGGACGTGCTCCTGCGCTCGGACAGCCGCCTGCTGATCGAGCAGCTGGCCGGCCGGTTCAGGGTGAAGAACCCGACGTTGCGGCGGCTGCACCACGAAGCGCGATCGCTGGTCGCCGATTTCCGAGACGTCGCGTTCGAACACGTCCCGCGTGAGCGCAACGCAGACGCCGATCGCCTGGCCAACCAGGGCGTCGATGCGTGGCTGGCGGGCGAGCGCCGCGGCTGACGTCGCCTCTAGTCCTGCGGCGAGACCTCGATGGCGTCCTCCTCGCCCGGCGGCGGGGGAGGGACGGCCGTGACGAGGTCCCCGAGCGGGAACTCGAACCGGATCGGTGACCTACCGCCCTGGTAGACCAGGGACAGCACGCGGCCCTCCGCCGAGCGCTGTGCCGGGAAGGACATGAGCCCGTCGACGGCTTGGCCGGCTGGCAACACCCGGAGCGACGGCGTGATCGCGCCCTCGCCCACGCGTTCGAACCCGTCGCCTCGATCGACGAACAGCGTCGAGGCGCTCTCGTCGAGGACGATGTCGTGACCCGTGTCGTTGTGAACGACGACGTTGAACTGCCACCTCGGCGGGAACATGAACAGCGAGTCCATCAGGACGGTGATCCCGCCCTGGCTGCGCCGCTGGTTCCGGAACGGTTGGATGCCGTCGGACATCGGGACGCCGTTGCGGAACACGTCGAGGACGGCGTACGTCCCCGGGGCGGTGCGCACCAGCGACACCGGGCCATCCAGGACGCGGACGATCTGGAAGGGGCTCGCGTCCGAAGGGTCGAAGGTGAACGCGACGGAGGCCGACAGCCCGACCGAGGCGCCCGAGATGCGCGGCGACTCGATCGCGCCGATGAACTCCACGTCGCGGACGTCCGCCGTCGCCTCGATCGCCCCGCCGAACTCGCGATGCTGCACGTCCAGCCATCGCACCCACGCGCCGAGATCCGGTCCGACCACCAGGTTCGCGAGCGGGCCGACGCCCTGCTCCGGCGACGCCCGATAGGCCTCGACGAACGCCACGACGGCCCGGCGCGCGGCCGAGGCCTCGAGCGCGGGCCCGGGAGTCACCTGTGCGGGCGCGATCGGCGCCGATGGGCCGACAGCCTCGCGTGTGCACGCGACGAGCGTCAGCAACGACACCGTGACGAGGAGGCCGGCTGGCGGACGCATGGACGCGCCGATGATACGGCGGCCCCTGCCTCGCAGCGCTACGGTCGCGACCGCCTCGAGCCCATCCCTATACTGAGCAGCGGAGGAGTCGGCCGGGCGGCCGCGGGCGGCAACGCTCGAGGAACGTCCGGACTCCGCAGGGCAGGGTGCTGGGTAACGCCCAGGCGGGGCGACCCGCGGAAAGCGCAACAGAGAGCAGACCGCCGCCTGCGCGGCAAGGGTGAAACGGTGAGGTAAGAGCTCACCAGCGGACCGGGTGACCGGTTCGGCTCGGCAAGCCCCACCCGGAGCTAGGCCAAGCAGGGAGCGCTCGAGGACGGCCCGTCCGAGCTCCCGGGTAGGCCGCACGAGGGCTTCGGCCCCGGGGCGCTCGCGAGAGCGCTCAGACAGATGGTCGCCGCCGGTCCCCGACCGGCACAGGATCCGGCGTACAGGCCGACTCCTCCACGCACCCGGTCAGGTCGTCGCTGCCTCGAGCGCGCGCCGGAACTGCTTGCCGGCGTGGTAGCTGGAACGGACCAGCGGCCCGGCTTCGACGTGCGCGATCCCGAACGACTCGCCCAGCACCTTCCAGCGTTCGAACTCGTCGGGATGCACCCATCGATCCACCGGAAGGTGGTGATCCGTGGGGCGGAGGTACTGGCCGACCGTGACGATGTCGCAGCCGACGTCGGCGAGGTCGCGCAGCGCCTGCGGGATCTCGTCCGGTCGCTCGCCCATGCCGAGGATCAGGTTGGACTTCGTCACCTGGCCGGACCGTAGGCCCTTCGCGATCCGAAGCACGTCGAGCGTGCGGTCGTACCCGAACGCCGGCCGGATCCGATCGTGGAGCCGCCGCACCGTCTCGAGGTTGTGGGCGAAGACGTCCGGCCCCGCCGCGATCACCGTCGCGATGTCGCGTTCGCCGCCGCGGAAGTCCGTCGGGAGCACCTCGACACCGCACCCCGGCACCGCGTCGCGGATCGCGCGGATCGTCCGAGCCCAGATGCGCGCACCGCCGTCCGCCAGGTCGTCCCGCGCGACGCCGGTCACGACCACGAACCGCAGGCCCATATCGCGCACGGCGTCGGCCACGCGCTCGGGCTCTCGTTCGTCTGCGGCCGCCGGTTTCGCCGTCATCACGTCGCAGAACCCGCACCGCCGCGTGCACCGGTCGCCGAGGATGAGGAAGGTGGCCTCACGTTCCTCCCAGCACTCGGAGATGTTCGGGCACATCGCCTCCTCGCAGACGGTATGCAGCGAGCGCGTGCGCATGATCTGCTCGAGCTCCCGGAAGTTGGGGCCGCGCTGGAGGCGGACCTTCAGCCACGGGGGCTTGCGCTCGGACGGCTCGGGGTCCGGACCGGTCCGGACGATCGGCAGGTACAGGCGTCGCCGGTGGGGGTTGTGCTCCCGGACGGCCATCGAGCCAGTCTAGCCCGCGACCTCCGTACCGACGGTCGCCGGACGATGGACGCCGCCGTTGCCGTCCGGCTCGGCTAGAAGCGGGCGAGCTCGAGCATGTGCCCGGCGATCTCGTCCGCGTTCGGCATGAATGCGTGCTCGAGGTTGGAGGCGAAGCCCATCGCGGGGACGTCCGGCCCGCCGATCCGCACGATCGGGCCGTCCAGGTCGAACATCGCCTCCTCGGCGATCGTGGCCGCGATCTCGGCCCCCGCGCCGTAGGTGCGGTTGTCCTCGTAGACGACGAGCGCCTTCCCGGTCTTGCGCACGGACCCCAGGATCGTCTCCTTGTCGAGCGGGCTGATCGTCCGCACGTCGACCACCTCGACGGACACGCCTTCCTCCTCGTCGATGCGCGCCGCCGCCTCGAGGCAGAAGTGGAGCGACAGGCCGTACGCGATCGCCGTGAGATCGTCGCCCTCGCGCTTCACGTCCGCCTTCCCGATCGGGACCTCGAACGACTCATCGGGCACGTCCCCCTTGATCAGGCGGTACGTCCGTTTGTGTTCGAGGAACAGCACCGGGTCGGGATCCCGGATCGCGGCTCGGAGCATGCCCGAGGCGTCGTACGGCGTGCCGGGGACGACCACCTTGATGCCGGGGATGTGGCCATACAACGCCTCGATCGATTGCGAGTGGTACAGGGCCCCGTGGACGCCACCGCCCCATGGCGTCCGGATCACCATCGGGAGCCCGAAGTCGCCGTTCGACCGGTAACGCATCCGCGCGACCTCGGAGAGCATCTGGTCGAACGCAGGATGGATGAAGTCGGCGAACTCGATCTCGGCGACCGGGAGCAGCCCATGCAGCGCCATGCCGACGGCGATCCCGACGATGCCGCCCTCGGCGAGCGGCGTGTCGACCACGCGCTGCGACCCGAACTCGTCGAGGAAGCCTTGCGTGACGCGGAACACGCCACCGCGCGTCGCGATGTCCTCGCCGAGCACGACGATCCGCTCGTCGGCCGCCATCTCGTCGTGGAGCGTGTCGTGGATCGCCGTGACGAGGTTCTTCTCGGTCACAGCTGATCGTCTTCCGCGTCGTCTTCGGCGAAGACGTGGCGTTCGAGCGTGGAGGGATCGGGGTCGGCCGAGTTCCACGCCTGGTCGATCTGCGCGTCCACGTCGACCTTCGTCTCCGCCCACACGGCGTCGATCGACGCCGCGTCCATGATCGAGCGCTCCTTCAGGACCTCGGCCAGCCGGGTGATCGGGTCGTGATGCTTCGCCTCCTCGACCTCCTCGCGCGTGCGGTACGAGCGGTCGTCGTCGTCGGAGGTGTGCGGGAAGAAGCGGTACGTCTTGGCTTCGATCAGCGTTGGCCCGTCGCCGGCGCGGGCGCGTTCGACCGCGTCCTTCATGGCCGTGTAGCAGGCCAACGCGTCGTTCCCGTCCACGACGACACCGGGGAACCCGTATCCGGCGGCGCGGTCGGCGACGTTGGCGATCGCCATCTGGAGCGGCTGCGCGACGCTGATCGCGTACCGGTTGTTCTCGCAGACGAACACGACGGGAAGCTTATGGATGCCGGCGAAGTTGAGCCCCTCGTGCCAGGCCCCCTCGCTCGTTGCTCCCTCGCCGAACCAGCACCCGACGACGGCATCCTCGCCTCGGTAGCGCATCGCGTACGCGATCCCCGACGCGTGCGGGATCTGGGTCGCGATCGGGGACGAGTGGCTGATGATGCCCAGCCGTCGCGACCCCCAGTGGCTCGGCATCTGGCGTCCGCCCGACGAAGGGTCGTCGGCCTTCGCGAACAGCCCGAGGAAGATCTCGTAGGGTGTCATGCCCGCACGCAGGACGACCGCGACATCGCGGTAGTACGGCACCCAGACGTCCTGACCCGGCCGGAGAGGCCAGGCGGTCCCGACCTGACACCCCTCGTGACCGGAGACCGGGACGACGAACGGCGCCTTGCCCTGGCGGTTGAG
>JBMDWR010000339.1:0-1571 GCA_048594645.1 Actinomycetota bacterium | reverse complement strand
CACGGCCATCAGATCCGGCTCCGTGAGCATGCCGAAGGTCTCCCGCTCGTAGGTCTGGAGGTCCGGGTAGTCCCACTCGGCGACGATCTCGCTCTCACCGGCGACGGGCATCCACATCGTGGCTTGTGTCCAGCCCTTGTCGGCGACGAGCTTGTTGTACTCGTCGCCCAGCCTCATGAGCTCCATCCATGCCTCCTGGGACTTCGGGAAGAAGTGCATCCGCTGTCTGTACAACATGACTCCTCCGATCTCCGCAGGGCGCTTCCGACGCGATAACTCTCCGTCAGGAGGATCGGGGTCAACAGGGCTGAAGGTCCCTCGGACGTCGGGAGCGCCCTCGTGCCTCAGCGTCGGCCGCGAGCGTGTTCGGATATCGAGCACCTGCTCGTTGCGCCGTGTCGCATGAGCGGGTGCGTGCGAGGATGCCGCTCGTGAACGACACGATCCGTGCCGCGGCGTCGGCCATCGCCGCTCGCGACGTTCCCGATGGGATCGAGGTGCTCGTGCTGGAGCGCGGTCGGTCGAGCCGGTTCCTTCCCGGCTACGTGGCCTTCCCCGGCGGTGCGACCGAGGCGGGTGACGGCGAGCGCTCGCAGCGGTGGTTCGGCACGGCGGCCGAGGCTCGCCGAGCGTGTGCCGTGCGTGAGCTGGTCGAGGAGGTGTCGCTCGTCCTGACGGCCGGGGGTCTGGTGGAAGGCGGCTCGCTCCAGGCGGTCGATGCCGCCCCACCGTCCGTCGCGCAGTTGGGCGAGATCGCGCATTGGGTCGCTCCCGTTGACGTCCCGGTGCGGTTCGACGCGACGTTCTTCGCGGTGCGCGCGCACGTCGGGCTCGATCCACGAGCCGACGGCGACGAGGCCTCCGACGCATGGTGGGCATCGCCACGCCGTCTCCTCGACGAATGGAACGCCGGTCGGCGACGCCTGTACTGGCCGACGTACTTCACCCTCAGCGAGATCGCGGGCTGTGGTTCCGTCGACGAGCTGTTCGCGCTCACGATCGCAACCCGGGAGCCGGACGAGGCGGACGTGGCTCGGCTGCCGCGCTCGACGTTCTGGCAGGACTGATCGCCGTGCGCGTCATCAGGGTCCTCGCGCCGAACCCGGGTCTCCGCGAGCTCGAGGGCACCAACACGTGGATCGTCGGTGACCCTCCGGTGATCGTGATCGACCCGGGACCGGACGACGAGACGCACCTGCGCGAGGTCGCCCGGACCGCCGGACGGGTCGGTGCGATCGTGCTCACCCACGATCATCCCGATCACGCGCCGGGAGCGCGGCCGCTCGCCGAGATGACGGGCGCGCGGGTCTACGCGCACCGCCCGGCCGATGACGTCGAACGCCTGCGCGACGGCGAGTCCGTCACGGCCGGCTCGGCGACGCTGTCGGTCGTCGCGACACCAGGTCACACGCCGGATCACCTCAGCCTGTTCATGGCAGGGACACGCAGCCTGTTCACGGGCGACGCGGTCCTCGGCCGAGGGACCAGCGTCATCGATCCCCCCGAGGGCGACCTCGTCGCGTACCTCCGGTCGCTGCGGCGGATGCGCGAGCTGAGACCACGGACGATCT
>JBMDWR010000338.1:0-1949 GCA_048594645.1 Actinomycetota bacterium | reverse complement strand
GCCGCACGTCGACGGCGTCGTCGTGCCGCTGGTCGGGCGGATCGCCGCCGGCACCCCGCTGCTCGCGGACCAGAACGTCGAGGAGCATCTCGTCGTCCCCATGGGGTACGCGGGCGACGCGGAGCACTTCGCGCTCACCGTTCGAGGCGACTCGATGATCGGGGCCGGCATCCTCGACGGCGACGTCGTGATCGTGCGCGGGCAGCAGACGGGCGACGACCGCGACATCGTCGCCGTCCTGCTCCCCGGTCCGGCCGAGGACGAGGCGACCGTCAAGCGGCTGAGCCTCCAGAAGGGGCACACGATGCTCGTCCCGGAGAACGGCGCGATGGAGCCGTTCGAGATGGACCCCGACGCCCGGATCCTCGGCAAGGTCGTCGCCGTCCTGCGGCGCCTGTAGCGTTCCCCGCATGTCGGCCAGCCCTACGGCGCTCGAGCGCCAGATCGCTTCGCAAGCCGAGCAGCTCGAGGGGGTCGTTGCGCGTCCGCTCCCGACGACTGCCGTCGAGCAACTCGAACCGGTCCGTCGGATCTGGCTCGTCGGGACCGGGACCAGCCAGCACGCCGCCGAGTTGGGCGCCCTCATGCTGCGTGAGGCCGGTCGCGAGGCGCACGCGATCGGCTCGATGGCGTTCGTCGACGCCCGGGCGTTCGGTGAGGGCGACGGGGTCATCCTGATCAGCCACAACGCCGGGGCCGAGACGGCGTTCGCGGGCGCCGCGTTGACGATCTCGGCACGTGCGGGACTGCCGGTCGTCCCGGTCACGCGCCTTGGCGGCGCCATGCCGGACGCGGTTGAGACCGTTGACAAGGAGCCTTCGCACACGTACACGGCCAGCTACACGGCAGCGCTCGTGCAGCTCGCACGGCTCGCGAACGCGTTGGGAGCGACGGCGTACGCGCCGGACGTGATCACGCGCATCCCGGCTGCGGTCCGCTCGGCGACGGACGACCCGGTCACCGAGACGATCGCGCGGCCGGAGCGTCTGCTCGTCCTGACCGGCGAGGGCCCGGCCTCGGTGACCGCTCGCGAGGGTGCGCTCAAGGTCCGTGAGGCCGCGAGGTTGCCCGCCGAGGGGTTCGACGTCGAGTACCTGCTGCACGGCCATGCCGTCCCGCTGAACGCGTCCGATCACCTGGTGACGCTGGCACCACCCGACGTCCATGGATTGACGGCGGCCGTCGCGACGGCGGCGCGAGCCGCCGGGATCGGCGTCACGAGCGTGGAGGAGACGGCGGACCTGCCGTCGCCGCTCGAGCAGATCCCGCTCACTGTTCGGCTCCAGGTGCTCGCGCTCCGCTTCGCCCTCGAACGCGGTCAGAACCCCGACGTCGCGATCGAAGGCCCATGGGACGATCCGGGTCTGTGGACGATCGGGTCACCCTCCTGACGCACCCGCCCACGCGCCGAGCGTGAGTAGTCGATCTCAGCCTCAGGCGGCGCGGCGACCGCGCGCGGTCAGCCCGCGGCGCGCTCGGGGGTTTCGACCCGGAAAGGCGCGACGGTCGCGAACTCGCGCTGCCCCACGCGTGCGCGGACCAGCGTCCCGTCGTCGCCGGCGTGTTCGGAGAGGACCTCGGCGTCGCGATGCAGGAGCGCCGTCTGGTCCTCGCGCCCGTACGGGACGAGGATCGTGACGTCGATCGGGAACCGCGGCAGCGAGGTCTCGATCCGCCCGAGGAGATCATCCAGCCCCTCCCCCGTCACCGCGCTGATCGCGACGGCATCCTGCATGCGCGACACGATGCGATGGCCTTCGGTCTCGGAGAGCAGGTCCACCTTGTTCAGCGCCACGACCTCGGGGATATGCGCGGCGCCGATCTCGGCGAGCACGACGTGGACCGCCTCGATCTGCTGCGCGAGCTCGGGCGATGACGCGTCGGCGACGTGGACGATCAGCGACGCGCGCGCCACTTCCTCGAGCGTCGAGCGGAACGCCTCGACCAGG
>JBMDWR010000337.1:0-1145 GCA_048594645.1 Actinomycetota bacterium | reverse complement strand
GCACGTCCACCTGGACGAACGCGCATCCGCGTTCTTCGCGCTCGGGATCGCCAAGAGCACCGGACGTCCGGTCGCCGTCGCCTGCACGAGCGGCACCGCCGCCGCCGAGCTGTTGCCGGCGGTGGTCGAGGCCTCGATGTCGCGCGCCACGCTGGTCCTCCTGACGGCGGATCGCCCTCCGGAGCTCCGCGGCGTCGGTGCCAACCAGACGATCGAGCAGGTTGGCCTGTTCGGGTCGTACGTACGTACGTGCGTCGATGCCCCCGTTCCGGGCGACGCGCCGGAGGAGGAACGGTGGCACGAGCTGGTGCTCACCGCGACGCGGGCGTCGATGGGGCCGCCGCCGGGACCGGTGCACCTCAACCTGCCGTTCCGCGAGCCGCTCGTCGACGCGCCTGTGGAGCTGCCGGCGTCGCCTCCGTCCGGGACGGACCACACGATCGCGGAGGAGGCTGAACCCGAGGAGGTCGCGGCCCTCGAGCGCGAGCTGACGTCGACCGCACGCGGGCTGATCCTCGCCGGCTCGATGCGCGAGTCGCCGCCCACGTTGCCTGCGCTCGCGCGTCGCGCAGGCTGGCCGCTGCTGGCGGAACCCACCTCCAATCTCCGCGCGCCGGGGTCGCTCTCGGCGGGCCAGTTCCTGATCGCGGACGAGCGGTTCCTCGGCTCGCACGTGCCGGACGTCGTGGTGCAGTTCGGGGCGGCCCCGACGTCACGCGCCGGGCTCGAGCTCGTGCGTCGGGCCGGGCGTTTGGTGATCGTCGACCCGGATCACGTGGTCGCGGACCCGTTCCGCCGAGCGGCATGGACCCTTCGAGCGGAGGCAGCGGCATCCGTCCCCGGCATGCTCGAGGGCCGGGACGGGCTCGAGGAGAGCCCGTGGCTGCGCGAGTGGCTCGCGGCGGACCAGATAGCGCGAACGGTCGTCGATCGGCTGGTCGATGCGTGGGACGAACCGTACGAGGGTCGCGTGGCGCGGGACGTCGCGAGGTCGATGCCCGACGGCTCCGTCCTGGTCGTCGGCTCGAGCATGCCCGTGCGCGACCTCGACGCGTACATGGAACCGCGACGAGGGATCGGGGTGATCGCCAACCGCGGCGCGAGCGGCATCGACGGGTTCGTCTCCACGGCTCTCGGTGTGGCCG
>JBMDWR010000336.1:0-9145 GCA_048594645.1 Actinomycetota bacterium | reverse complement strand
CTGTTCTGCCAGAACAACGGATGGGCGATCTCCGTCCCGGCCGCCGAGCAGTACGCGGCCCCGATCGTCGCCCGGGCCGCGGGCTACGGCTTCCCGGGCGTTCGCGTGGACGGCAACGACGTGCTGGCGGTCTTCGCGGCGACCCGCGATGCGGCCGAACGCGCCAAGGCGGGCGACGGCCCCACGCTGATCGAGGCGATGACTTACCGCATCGGTCCGCATTCGACGGCCGACGACGCGACGCGCTACCGCAGCGACGCGGACGTCGAGCGATGGCGCGAACGTGATCCGATCGCCCGCTACCGGTCCTATCTGCTCGACAGCGGTGTGATCGACGCCTCGTTCGTCGCTTCGTGCGAGGAGGAGGCGGAGGCGTGGGTGGCCGAGATCCGCACCGCCGTGACGTCGCTCGACCGGCCACCCGCCGGCGAGCTCTTCGACTTCGCGTTCGCCGACCCGCCGGCCACCGTGCTCCGTCAGCGCGAGGACTTCCTCGGCGATGGCTGAGACGACCATGGTCGGCGCGTTGAACGCCGCCCTGCGCGATGCGATGGAGGCGGACCCCCGGATGCTCGTGTTCGGCGAGGACGTCGCCGAGCTCGGCGGCGTCTTCCGGGTTACCGAAGGGCTGCAGCAGGCGTTCGGCCGAGAGCGCGTGTTCAACACGCCGATCGCCGAGGCGGGCATCGCCGGCATGTGCGTCGGCCTCGCGATGGCGGGATGGCGCGCGGTCGCCGAGATGCAGTTCGACGGCTTCGCCTACCCGGCCCTCGATCAGGTGATCGGGCACCTCGCGAAGTACCGGGAGCGCACCCGTGGCCGCGTCGAGGTCCCGGCGGTGATCCGCGTGCCGTCGTTCGGTGGGATCAAGGGCAAGGAGCATCACGGCGAGAGCCCGGAGACGTACTTCGTCCACACGGCCGGCCTCAAGGTCGTCGTGCCGTCGACGGCGCTCGATGCGTATCGGCTACTCCGGCTATCGATCGCCGACCCGGACCCGGTGATCTTCCTCGAGCCGAAGAGCCGCTACTGGTCCCGGGAGGACGGTGAGCTGACGGTCGATGGGCCGGGCCTCGGGCACGCCCGAACGCTGCGAGACGGAACGGCGTGCGTGATCATCTCGTACGGAGCGATGGTGGCCCGATGCCTCGATGCCGCGAACGACCTCCGCGACGAAGGCATCGACGCGGCGGTCGTGGATCTCCGGACGCTCGTCCCGCTGGACGTCGGCTCGATCGCCGAGGCGGTGCGAGCGATCGGCCGAGCGGTCGTCGTCCACGAGGCGCCGCTCACGCTCGGCATGGGGGCCGAGATCGTCGCGCGGATCGTCGAGGAGGCGTTCGACCGCCTGGAGGCCCCCGTCCTGCGCGTGGCGGGCGCCGACGTCCCCTACCCGCCCGCCTCGCTCGAGGACCGGTACCTGCCGAGCGTCGAGCGCATCGCGGCGGCCGTTCGCGGGGTCGTAGCGTACTGATGGCCGGGCGCGTCTTCGTGCTGCCCGACCTCGGCGAGGGCCTGGACGAGGCGGTCGTCACCGCGTGGCTCGTCGCCGAGGGCGACACCGTCGCGCTGAACCAGCCGTTCGTCGAGATCGAGACCGCCAAGGCGACGGTCGAGGTGCCGGCGCCGTTCGCGGGCGTCGTCACGACGCTCCACGTCTCGGCCGGCGAGACGCTCGCCGTCGGGGCACCCCTCGCGACGTTCGAGGTCGCCGGCGTGGGCGTTCCCTCACCGGCGGCGGAGGCGCCCTCCACGGGCATCGCGAGCGAGACGACGCGCTCTTCCGGTACGACGCCACGCTCGGGTGGTCCGTCCGCGGCCACGCCCGCCGTCCGGCGGCTCGCCAAGGACCGCGGCGTCGACCTCGGTTCGGTCAACGGCACCGGTTCGGGCGGACGCATCACGCGCGAGGACGTCGAACGCGTGGCGGGCGGAGAGGGCGCGTCCGAGGGCGTGGTGGGCGGAGAGGGCGGCGGACCCACGCCCACGACGGCCGCAGAAGGCGGCGGGTTCGAGCTCGTGCCGCTCACGCCCGCTCGGCGCGCGATCGCCGGGAACCTCGAGGAGGTGGCCCGCATCCCGCAGGTCACGACGTTCCGAACGGTCGACTGCACGGATCTGGAGGCCATCCGCGCCGAGCTCGGCGTCTCGCCCCTGCCGCTGTTCGTCCGCGCCCTCGCCGAGATCACCGCCGAGCACCCGGCCGTGAACGCGTCGTGGTCGCAGGAAGGGATACGCCTCCACCGATCGGTGGACGTGGGGATCGCGACGGACACCGAACGAGGGCTCGTCGTTCCGGTCCTGCGCGACGTCCGGTCGCTCGGGGTCGGCGCGATCGCCGACGCGATCTCGCGGCTGGCCGACCGCGCGCGCGACGGTACGCTCACGCCGGGCGACCTCGCAGGCGCGACGATCGCGGTGACGAACACCGGCAGCTACGGCTCCGAGTACGGGACGCCGCTCCTGGATCCCGGTCACGCCGTCACGATCGCGCTCGGCGTGATCGCGCCTCGGGCGCTCGTCGTCGACGGCGCCGTCGAGGCACGACCCGCGTGCACGCTGTCGCTCACGTTCGACCATCGCGTCCTGGACGGCGCCACCGTCGGTCGAGCCTTCGGCGCGCTCGTTCGGCTGCTCGAGTCGCGTGAGGACCTCGAACGCCTGACGCACTGAGCCGTTCGATATCCTCGGGCACGTGAAGCAGCAGAACTCCGTTCGACCCGCAGACACGGGCAAGCGGGTCTCGTTCCAGTACGAGCTTCCGAACGGCTACCTGAGCGAGGCCGTCGGCACGTTCGAGTACTTCGATCACGAGGCCGTCACGTACGTGGTGCGCCGCAAGGACGGGACGCTGGCGCGCGTGCCGGCGCGAGACGTTCGGTTCGGCAAGGTCGTCGAGCCCTGAGGTCGGTCACGCAACGCGAGGACCTCGAGCGGATCCGCCGGCTCGCCGTGGACGTGGCGGAGCGCGCGGCCGCGATCCATCGCGAGGGACGCGAAGGCGGCCTGGACGTCCGGGAGAAGTCCTCCGCCGGCGATCTGGTCACGCAGGTCGACACGGCCGCCGAGCGGGCGATCGTCGAGATGGTCGTGTCGGTGCGGCCGAACGACGCGATCCTGGGCGAGGAGGGCACGGACCGCCGGGGAACGTCCGGGGTCCGGTGGGTGATCGATCCGCTCGACGGTACCGCGAGCTACGTCCGCGGCTACCCGGGCTACGCGGCTTCGATCGGGGTCGAGATGGACGGCATGCCGGTCGTGGGCGTCGTGGTCGACGCGCTCGGTCGGCGCACGGAGGGGATCGTCGGGATCGGCGCCGAACGGGACGGGCGCCTCGCTCGCCCCTCCGAGCGCGCGACGCTCGAGGGAGCCGTGCTCGCGACGGGCTTCGGCTACCAGCCGGAGATGCGCGTCGCGGAGGCACGCGCCCTCACCACGATCGTCGCGCGCGTCGCGGACATCCGTCGTAGCGGTTCGGCCGCGATGGACCTCTGCGCGGTCGCGTGCGGCGAGGTCGACGCCTACTATGAGCTGCATCTCGCTCCGTGGGACGTCGCGGCGGGTCGAGCGATCGTCCTCGCGAGCGGCTCGATCTTCCGACGGTTCGATCAGCCCGACGGCGAGGTCCTCTCGGTCGCGGCGCCCGAGCCCCTGTTCGAACCCCTCGTCGAGCTCCTTCGCCAGGCCGGGCTGAACGTCGATCGGCCCGATGCGGGCGGTTGAGCGCTGGACCGCGTGTCGGGCCGTCGAGGGTCGAGCTCTAGACGCGCGGGTTCGAGCCGTCGAGGCGCGCACGATCGACGCGCGGGCCGGAGCCGTCGGGCGTCGAGCGTTCGACGTCGTGCAGGATGACCATGAGATCGTCGACGTTGAACGGCTTGGCCACGAACGCGTCGGCGCCCAGCTCGGCCGCCTTGGCTCGGTCACGCACGCTCGAACGCGCCGAGACGACGATCACCCGTGGACGCTCCTCCGGTGGAAGCTGCTGGAGCGCCTCGAGGACGGCCCACCCGTCCATCACCGGCATCATGATGTCCAGAAGGACCATCCCGGGCCGATGCTCCTTGATCTCGTCCAGCGCCGTCCGGCCGTCCCGCGCCGAGAGCGTCTGGTACCCCTCGGCCTCGAGGCTGAACTGCAGCATCCAGACGACCTGCGGCTCATCGTCGACGACGAGGACCTGCGTGGCGGTCTGCGTGGCCATCATGTCGAAAGGTATCGGCCTCGGGCATCTCTACGACATCGGCCCGGCAGGTGGTTTTGCGAGGGTGGCCCGGACTCCCCCGTCCGACTCGGGTCGGCCGCCGGAGGACCACGCCGCCTGGTCACTCTTCGCCAGCGCGGGCGATGTGCACGATCCGTGGACGCTGCCAGCACCGCGACGCAGCCGGGCTGCGATCTCGGTCGACGCCGGCCTTAGCTCTCGACGGCTCCGATCTCGCACGCAAGCACGCCGGCCGCCTCGGCGCGCCCGATCGCTTCGTCGGCGCCTCCTCCGGGCACGACGAGCACCATCCCGATCCCGAGGTTGAACGTCGAGCGCATGTCCTCCTCGGACGCGCCGGCCGCCGTCCGGACCAGTTCGAACACCTCCGGAACCGGCCACGTCCCCCAGGCGACCGAGCCCGTCAGGCCGTTGGGGAGCGCGCGTGGGAGGTTCTCGAGGAGCCCGCCGCCGGTGATGTGCGCCGCGGCGCGGACGAGTCCGGCATCGGCGAGCTGCAGCACGAGCGGGGCGTAGATCGCCGTCGGCTCGAGCAGCTCGTCGACGAGCGGGCGCGTCAGCGGAGCGACGACGTCCTCGAGCGCGTGGGCGCCGTCGTCGAGCAGGGCCCGGCGAACGAGCGAGTACCCGTTGGCGTGGAGGCCGCTCGACCGGAGCCCGACGAGCGCGTCACCGGGACGAACGCGATGCGGGCCGAGCAGCCTGTCCGCATCGACGACGCCGACGCAGAACCCGGCCAGATCGAAGGCGTCCGCCTCCATCACGCCCGGGTGCTCCGCCGTCTCGCCGCCCAGCAACGCGCACTTCGCTCGCCGGCATCCCTCGGCGACGCCCGCGACGACCGAGCGCACACGTTCGGGATCCACCCTGCCGACCGCCAGGTAGTCCAGGAAGAACAGCGGTTCCGCGCCCGTACACACCACGTCGTCCGCGCACATCGCGACGAGGTCGATGCCGACCGTGTCGAGCCGGCCGGCGCGACGCGCGATCTCGAGCTTGGTCCCGACACCGTCGGTCGCCGCGGCCAGGAACCGGCCCTGGGCGATCTCGAAGAGGCCGGCGAACCCGCCGGGTCCCTCCGCGAGCTCGGGGCGGGCGGCGTCCGCGGCGAGCTCCCGGATGAGCTCGACCGCCCTGGCCCCGGCATCGAGGTCGACCCCCGCGCGCCCGTAGGCGTCGGCGGTCACGACTTGGCCGGGTGCTCGAGTAGGAACTTGCCGGCGCGTTCCGGGATCGGGATCGGATACTCGCCATCGAAGCACGCGCGGCAGAGCGTGTCTCCGGGTTGATCGGTCGCGTCGACCATCCCGTCCAGCGAGAGGTACGCGAGCGAGTCCGCGCCGATGTACTCCCTGATCTCCTCGACGGCGAGGTCCGCCGCGATCAGCTCCTGCCGCGTCGACATGTCGATCCCGTAGAAGCACGGCCACGAGATCGGCGGGCACGTGATCCTGGCGTGGACCTCCGCGGCCCCGGCCTCGCGCAGCGCCTGCACGATCTGACGGGTGGTCGTCCCGCGCACGATCGAGTCGTCGATCACGACGAGTCGCTTGCCGCGGACAGCATCCGGCATCGGGTTCAGCTTCAGCTTCACGCCGCGCTCGCGGAGCGACTGGGACGGCTGGATGAACGTGCGACCGACGTACCGGTTCTTCATCAGGCCCTCGCCGTACGCGATGCCGGAGACCTCCGAGTACCCCTGAGCGGCGGAGTGGGCGGTGTCCGGGACGGGGACCACCATGTCGGCGTCGGCCGGAGCCTCCACGGCGAGGCGCCTGCCGAGCTCTCGCCGGACCTCGTGCACCGTTCGGCCCCGGATCCGCGAGTCCGGCCGGGCCAGGTAGACGAACTCGAATACGCACAACGCGGGTCGCCCGGCCTCGTGGAAGCGCTTCGACGCCAGCCCACGGTCGTCGATGCGGACGAGCTCCCCGGGCTCGACGTCGCGGACGAACGTCGCGCCCACGATGTCGAGCGCGCACGTCTCGGACGCCACGCAGAAGCCGCTCGGCAGTCGGCCGATCGAGAGCGGTCGCAGACCGTGCGGGTCGCGGGCCGCGAACAGGCTCCGTTCGTCCATCACGACGAAGGAGAACGCGCCTTCGAGCGAGGGCAGGACGTCGACGAGCGCGGCCTCGAGGTCTTCGGACGGATGCCGCGCGAGGATCGTGGCCACCAGGTCCGAATCGGTCGTGGCGGCGCCGGTCCGTCCCGCGATCTCGGCGAGCTCGAGCGTGTTCACGAGGTTGCCGTTGTGTCCGAGCGCCAGCGAGCGCTGGCCGTCCGTCTTGAAGGCTGGCTGCGCGTTCTCCCACGTGGTCGACCCCGTCGTGGAGTAGCGGTTGTGCCCGATCCCCAGGTCACCCCGCAGCGTGGACAGCGTCCCCTCGTCGAAGACCTGCGAGACGAGCCCGAGCTCCTTGAACACCAGTAGGTGCTCGCCGTCGGACACGGCCATGCCGGCCGCCTCCTGACCGCGGTGCTGCTGGGCGAAGAGCGCGAAGTAGATCAGGCGCGATACGTCTTCGCCGGGCGCCCACACGCCGAAGACGCCGCACTCCTCCTTCGGACCTTCGGCGCCCACGCGGCTCGATGCTAACACCGCCTCCTCCCGCTTCCGGCGATGGTTCATCCGGCGAGGAGCTTGGGGATGGCGTCCTCGTACGCGGCCGCGATCTCGCCGACCGTCATCTCGAACGTGCCGTCGAAGACGATCCTCGGCCCACCGGTCTCCCCCAGCCGCGCGAACGGCACACCGCCGGCGGCCGCCGCGTCCTCGAGTTCGGCGGCGCGTTCGGGCGCCACCGAGACGACCACCCGGGACGCCGATTCCGAGAACAGCCCGACGTGCGGCGGATGGTCACCGGGCAACGACGCGGCGAAGCCCGTGCCGCCCGCGATCGCGCATTCGGCGAGCGCGACCGCGAGACCACCCTCCGCGCAGTCGTGCGCGCTCTCGAACAGGTCCGAGCGGGCGCCCTCCACCAGCACCCGGTGCAGGCGCCGCTCCCGCTCGAGGTCGAGCGCCGGCGGGCGGCCGGCCACGGTGCCGAGCACCACCTCGGCGAACTCGCTGCCGCCGAGCTCCGGGAACGTCTCGCCGAGCAGGTAGATCCACGAGCCGCTGCCGGTGAACGCGGTGCGCACGGCGAGGCGGTAGTCGTCGACCAGGCCGACCATGCCGATCACCGGCGTCGGCCAGATCGCCGAGTCGCCCGACTCGTTGTAGAAGCTGACGTTGCCTCCCGTCACGGGCGTCTCGAGCGCCCGGCACGCATCCGAGATCCCGCGGACGGACTCGGCGAACTGCCACATCACCTCGGGCCATTCGGGGTTCCCGAAGTTCAGGCAGTTCGTGATCGCGAGCGGCGTCGCTCCGGTGCACGCGACGTTGCGAGCCGCTTCCGCCACCGAGTGCGCCGCCCCCAGATACGGATCGAGCGCGCCGAAACGCCCCTTACCGTCCGTCGACACCGCGAGCGCCTTCAGGCTCCCCTCGATCCTGATGAGCGCCGCGTCGGCACCGGGTCCGATGACCGTGCCACCCTGGACGATCGAGTCGTACTGCTCCCAGATCCATCGCTTGCTGGCGACGTTCGCCGAGGCGAGCACGGACAGGAACGCCTCGTCGGGCGGCGTCGTGACCGTCGTGAACGTCGGGTCATCGTCGATCGTCGCCTCGCCGTCGGGCGGGGTCATCGGCCGCGCGTAGACGGGGCCCTCGTCCGCGAGCGACCGGGCGGGCACCTGCGCGACCGTCGCGTCGCCGAGCTTCACGCGCAGGCCGCCGCCGGCGGTCAACACCCCGATCGCCACGGCGTGCAGGCCCCAGCGCTCACAGACCTCGTAGACCGCGTCCACGCGCTCGCGCGCGACGATCGCGAGCATCCGCTCCTGGGACTCGCTCGTGAGGATCTCGAACGGCTCCATGCCCTCCTCGCGGAGCGGCACCGCGTCCAGGTCCAGGACGACCCCCATCCCTGCGCGGGCGGCCGACTCGCTCACGGCGCACGTCAGGCCGGCGCCGCCGAGGTCCTGGAGGCCCTCGAGCAGACCGCGTTCGACCATCTCGAGGCTGGCCTCGATCAGGAGCTTCTCGGCGAACGGGTCGCCGATCTGCACGCTCGGCCGGCTCTCCTCGGCACCGTCCTCCAGCGTCCTCGACGCGAGGACCGACACCCCGCCGATCCCGTCCCGTCCCGTCGCCGCGCCGAACAGCACAAGCACCGACCCCTCCTGGACCTCGCGCCGGGCGGTAACCAGGCGCTCCACCGGCGCGACCCCCACGCACATCACGTTGACGGTCGGGTTGGCCGAATGCGGTTCGGCGAACTGCACCTCACCCCCGACGGTCGGGACCCCGATACAGTTGCCGTATCCGCCGATGCCGGCGACCACGCCGTCGAACAGCCACCGGTTGCGCTCGTCCGTGAGGGGGCCGAACCGCAGCGGGTCGAGCAACGCGACGGGTCGCGCCCCCATCGAGATCACGTCCCGGACGATGCCACCCACGCCCGTCGCGGCGCCCTGGTACGGCTCGACCGCGGACGGATGCGAGTGCGACTCGATCTTGAACACGACGGCGATCCCGTCGCCGATATCGAGGGCGCCGGCGTCCTGACCGGGTCCCACCAGGACCGCCGCTCCCTCGGTGGGCAGCGTCCGCAGGTGGATCTTCGAGGACTTGTACGAGCAGTGCTCCGACCACATCGCCGCGTACATCGCGAGCTCGTTCTCGTTCGGGTCGCGGCCGAGCGTCGTCCGGATCGCCTCGAGCTCGTCGTCGGTGAGCCCGAGCCGACGGTGGAGCGGCTCCGATCTCACGCTGCGGACACGCGAGCGAGCGCGGACGAGAGCAACGACGCCAGCATCGGCTGGCCGCCGGTAGCGCCGACGTCGGGGTCGACGGCGTGCTCCGGG
>JBMDWR010000335.1:0-2192 GCA_048594645.1 Actinomycetota bacterium | reverse complement strand
GACCCGGGCGGTCCGGCGCGGCCAGGCCGGCCGGCAACGCCGGTGTCGAGGCTCTACGGCAGGTGCATGTATCCGTTGCGTACCTTCCAGAGGAAGTAGCGCTCGAACATGATCTTCCCCAGATGGTTCTGCGGCCCCGGGATCATCACACCCCACTTCCGCGGGGGAAGCATCCGGTCGGCGAGGATCGCCACGCCGTTGTTCCCCGCATCCATCACGCACACCGCCGGGATGTCGGCGAAGTTCGCCTCGGCCGTGGGTTGTGTGCCACGCACCTGTGACGCGATGTTGGCGGCGGCGACGCGTGCCATCGTCTCCGACGGGAACCCCGTCTTCGGCACGCCGACGGCGTTGACCAGGTTCCACGGGGAGTTGACGGCGGCCGCACCGCCGACGGCATAGACATCCGGATACTGCAGCGTCTGGTACGTGTCTTTCACGTCGATGAAGCCGCGGGGGTTGCCGATCCCCGACGCCGACACGGCTTCGGCGCCGACGAACGGCGGCACGACCATCGCGTACCGGAAGGGGAACGTTCGGCCGTCCGTCAGACGGAGCTGTCCGGGAGCGATCTCCTCCATCGCCACGTCGAACACGCCCCGGATGCCGGTCATCTTGAAGAACATCTCGAGCATCCTCTGGCCGCCCGCGAGCCCACCGATGCCGAAGTGCCCAGGGAATGGTTCCGCGCTGATGTAGTGGAGCGGAACCCGCTTCTGGAGGCCATGACGCTTCAGCTGGTGCGCGACGTTGAAGACGAATTCGTAGGCTGCCCCGAAACACGCCGCGCCCTGCGTCGCCCCGACGACGACCGGCCCCGGGTCGTTGACGAACCTCGCCCATCCCTCGGCGGCATCGACGGCCCCTTCGAGCGCGGTGATCGAGTAGGCGTTCCCCTCCGGTCCGAGACCCGGGATCACGTCGAAGTCGTTCATGAACCCGGTGGCGATGACGAGATAGTCGTACCCGTGCACACCCCCGGTCGTCTCGACCTTCCGCGACGCCGGATCGATCTTGGTCGCCTCGGCGTGGATGAACTCGATACCGTGCTCCTCGAGCATCCTGGCGCTCGGGACCGAGATGTCCCGGGCCGTCCTCTTCCCGAACGGCACCCATATGAGCGACGGATAGAACACGAACCGATCGGACTTCGACACCAGGGTCACGTCGACGTCGCCACCGAGCTCACGCTTCAGGGTGACGGCGGCCGTGAGCCCGGCGAAGTTCCCTCCCAGGACCAGCACCTTCGGCGGCATCGCGATACCTCCTCGACTTCGGCTGCGGGAGCGACCCTCACTCTAGCCGCCGCCCGGCGCTCACGAGGGGATCGCCGCGACCGCGCTGACCTCGAGGAGCGCACCCGGCACGGCCAGCCCGGCGACCCGCGCGCCGACGACCGGTGGCGCCGCTCCCGCCAACCCTTCGGCGGCAACCGGATAGGCCGCGGCAAGATCGACGCCGTCGACGAAGAGCACCGTCATCATCACCAGGTCCTGGACGGTTGCGCCCGCCGCGGCGAGCGCGACGTGCAGGTTCCTCATCACCTGTTCCGTCTGAGCAACCACGTCGTCGCCGCCGATGAGCGTGCCGTCGCCATCGACGGCGTTCTGGCCGCCGATGTAGACGGTCGTCGCGCCTGGCGGCACGACCGCGACGTGGGTGAAGGCGGGAGACTGCACGAGTCCTTCCGGACGGAGCAGTGACGTCTGAGCCATGCGCTCCACCTCCTTGTCGATACCTCAATTCACGGCTTCCGTTGCCAGCGCGACCGCCTCGTCCAAAGACATGGCGCGGCCCTCCGTTCGCAGGCGCTGCAGCTCGGCGTCGCCGAGAGCGTCACGCAACGCCTCGATCACCTGTCGTTGGGCCTCCGCCCTCGGTCCTTGCGGATGCATCCCCACCTTCTCCTGCATGGCTTCCGCCGCACCGAGCACGCGAGCGGCGCGTTCGTTCTCACCGCTGTGACTCAGCGCGCGCGCGACTCCGGTGAGGCCGAACGTCGTCTCCCACTCCGATCCCCGAGAGTGGGCGGCGCCGACCCCACGACCGAACTCGCGGACGGCGCCCGCGTGGTCCTTCGCGGCCTCGTCGAGATGGCTGCCGAGGATGTAGTGGCCCAAGACCTCGGCTTCCGACGTGCCCTCCTCCTTCACGATCCCCAGGGCTTCGTCGACCGCACGCTTCGCTCCTTC
>JBMDWR010000334.1:0-2591 GCA_048594645.1 Actinomycetota bacterium | reverse complement strand
GCCCGGCCAGCACGGCCGCGGCCGCAAGCGGATCTCCGAGTACCAGGTCCGGCTGCTCGAGAAGCAGAAGCTCCGCCACATCTACGGCGTGGGCGAGCGCCAGATGCGTGGCTACTACGACCGCGCCAGCCGCAAGACCGGGGTCACCGGCGAAGAGCTGATCCGCCAACTCGAGACGCGCCTGGACGCCGTCATCCTCCGGCTCGGGTTCGCCCTGACGCAGCGCCAGGCCCGTCAGCTGGTGAGCCACGGCCACGTGCGCATCGACGGCCGCCGCGTGGACGTGCCGAGCGCGCAGGTCAAGCCCGGGCAGACGATCGAGCTCTCGGACAAGGCCAGGAACTTCGTCTATGTCCGCGAGGCCCTTGAGCTGTCACCGGACCCGCCGCCGTACCTGTACCGCAACGCCGATCAGCTGCAGGGCACGATGTCGCGCCTGCCCGAGCGCGGCGAGATCCAGCTCCCCGTCCCGATCGAGGAGCGGTTGATCATCGAGTTCTACTCGTAGCCACCTGTTTCGGTAGATCTCCTCGCGCACGATCTCGCCCGGTTAGGGCAGGATCGGCGAGGCGGTGGATGCCGGCGGTACCACGAGGCACGGTCCCGATCCGAGGCGACGCAAGCCCGTGAGGTCTCCGTCGTTCCATCCGTTGACGATCGGATAGGGATACATGAGCTGGAACCACTGGTCGGCGTGGCCGAGCCCGACGATATGTCCGAACTCGTGCTCGACGACGGGACCGAGCGAATCGATCGACGCGAAGCCCGATACCAAGGCCGCGTCCGAGTTGACGACGATCAGGCCGCTCACGAATTGATCACGATCGCCCGTGCTCCTGATCGGGAACGCGAGCGCGATCGCGTCGTCCGCTCCACCGATGCATCGAAGCTCCTGCCGGGTCGCGAACGTGACGAGCACGGGCGACCACTCAGGTCTGCCGCCGACCCGCGGCAGAACGAATCTCCGATCCCGCAGGATCGTTCGCGGCGAGGAGTCCTCGACCAAGCCGACGAACTCGAACCGCAGGCCCGACGCCGCAGCGGTCCGGCGGACGGCCTCGCGGATGTCTCGAAGCGCGGACGAGGGCTTCCCGGCGAGGTCGACCTGGTACCTGATCGCGGTGCACGGATCCCATCGGAAGGGCGCTCCACGAGCGGACAGTCCGAAGAACGAGTACTCGTTGCGGTCCCCGGCCGACCTTGGCGCTGCGGGGATCCTGGTCGTCGAAGCCGCATACGAGGCGACGAGCACGGTAGCGATCAATATCGCTGTGAGCATGATCCATGCGGTGACGACACGGGATCGACCATGCGTCGCAACCGAGTCGGTGCTCGATCGAGTTACGACGGACGGATGCGTACTCACACAGTCACGTTCACACCGCGGCGGAGGAGCTAGCCGGCCCGGACGACCTTGCTTCGAGGTGCCGGGCGGCGCGGCACCGGATCCGAACGGTCCGTCGACGCGCCGCCGGATCCGGATCGTGTCGCAACGCGACGACGCCCGTCATCGCCGCCTCCGCCTTCATCGGCGGCCGGTACGACAACGTCGCGTGAACAGATCGAGTTCTACTCGTACGTCTCGCGCAGGTCCGTTGCGGCCCGTTCCATCGCTTCGCACATCGCCCGCGCCTCCTGGGGCGAGAGCTCGCTGCTGAGGATCCGGAAGCAGATCGCCTCCTCCTCCTCGAAATGCGACTCGACCGTCGTCCGCAGGTCTCGCAGGACCGTCCTCAACGCCCGCTCGCGCGAGGCGCTCGCTCCGCGGTCCTCGAGCTCACCCGCGATCCGGTCGAGCTCGTCGGTCAGGCGAGCGATCTCGCGGTGCTCGCGCGTCATGGCGACGGTCTCGCGGTCCGAACCGGTGATCTTCCTCAGCACCGGGAAGACCGTGCGCCCCTCGCCCACCGCATGAGGGATCAGGCCGTGCGCGAAGGCGTCGTAGAGGTTCAGGGTCTCCGCGCGCGGCAACGCTCGACCTTCCTCGGCGGACCGTTCCGCCGTCTCGACGGCGGCGATAAGCGGGACGAACGCCCGGTGGCGTTCGGGTAGCCCGTGACGGCTCGCGACGTGGAGCGCCTCGGCACCGACAGCCATGGGTGCCTCCTCTCTCTCGCCTCCACGGTAGGCGCGGTCACCGGACGAGACGCCGGGCCGGACGGCCCCTCACCCGCGGGGCGGCCGGCGGCTCCGGAAGCTGGGACCGATCAGGACGCCGCCTCGTCCATGAGCGATACGAGCTTGGTGGTGGTGTTCCAGCTGCGGATCGTCACGTTCGCGTAGATCGGCGACGAGATCAGCCCGCTCAGACGGCTCGCCGTGGCCTTCGCGATCAACCTCGAGAAGTAGAGGGCGCCGGTCCCCGCGTGTGCTTCATCGACGGCGGGGTTCGTCGGGACGCTCTTGATCGCCGTCGTCGCCCGCAGCGGCTCCTTCAGGAAGATCACGTCGTACCGGAACTTCTTCGGCTCGGACCCGAACCCCTTCGGCGCCCGCTCGACGAGCGCGCGCATCTGCTTGCGGCTGCGCACCACCACGGTCGGCACGTAGTCGAATGCGTCGGCGAGCATCTCCTCGATCCGATCCGTCAG
>JBMDWR010000333.1:0-1081 GCA_048594645.1 Actinomycetota bacterium | reverse complement strand
GCGGGGGTCATCGGGAGCCACAAGTTCGCGTATGACCTGTGGGGCGATGTCGTCAACACGGCCAGCAGGATGGAATCGGAGGGCGTGCCGGGAGCGATCCAGGTGAGCGCTTCCACGTACGAACTCATCAAGGACCGGTTCGTGTGCGTGCCGCGAGGCGTCATCCCCGTCAAGGGCAAGGGACCTATGGCGACCTACCTCCTCGTTTCCAGGCGTGCTGGCCACCAAGAGGGCGACGGCCTATCCAGTAGACCCTGAGTTCACCGCTTCGGCGAAAGCCGTGCGGTTGGTGGTAGGTGAAAGCCGGTCAGTCGTCCCTTTCGTCCGGTTCCGGCCGGGGGCACGCGATCTACCAGCACAAACGCCTCGGACCGGGTAATCCAGGGCCGTTGTTGTGGCCAACGGATCAGTCGGCACCAGGTCGTCCTACAGACGGGTTCCGACGCGTGGCACGTCAGGAGGCTCGACGAGCCGGTTCGTTCGTTTCGATCGTGCGCCGTCACTATGCTCGCTCGATGCGCATGGACGTCGCCCCCAGGCTCGGATGGGTGGCGTGGTCTCTCGTCATCGTCGCCGTGGGGGCGGCGTGCACCGCTGCCGAGGACGAGGGTTCGTCACCGACCATCTCTCAGCGCCCAAGGTCCCCGGGTCGGCCTTCGGAACGCACGGACCTCCAATTGCGACCGGTCATCGCGATCATCCAGCCGTCGTCACCGGAGTGGAGCGACACGCGGCCGACCTGTCCGGGTCACGGTGATGACGTGGCCGCATGTATCGCGTCCGCGCCGGACGAGGAGGAGATCGTCATCCTGGGCCCAGGAAAGGGTTCGCCGAAGTACGTCCTCGGTGCCGTCATCGTGGACGAGCAGGACGTGCAGCGGGCCGAGGCCCACCAGGGCGAGCAAGCGGACCTCGGCTGGTCGGTGTCCGTATCTCTCACGGATGACGCCGCCTCCGCTTTCCGGGCGGCGACCGAAGCTGCAGTCGACTCTCTCGCTCCACAGAACCAGATCGCCATCATCGTCGACAGCCGGATCGTCTCCTCGCCGACGGTCGTAGTCCCGATCACCAGCGGCAGCCT
>JBMDWR010000332.1:0-7593 GCA_048594645.1 Actinomycetota bacterium | reverse complement strand
CCCCGCGGTCGCGGGCGCCGTGATCGTCTCGACCTGCAACCGCGTCGAGATCTACGGCGACGTCCCCTCGTACCACGCCGGGTTCCAGTCGCTGAAGCGCGTCCTGTGCGAGTCGAGGGGCGTCTCGGCGGACGAGATCGCGGACCCGCTCTACTCGCACTTCGAGGCGGATGCGGCCGAGCACCTGTTCTCGGTGGCGAGCGGGCTCGACTCGATGGTGCTGGGCGAGCCGCAGGTGCTCTCGCAGGTGCGCGACGCGTTGAAGCGCGCCGAAGGCGAGCACGCGGCGAGCCCCGGCCTGACCGGCCTCTTCCACGCGGCCTCTCGCACCGGCCGGCGCGTTCGAGCCGAGACGGCCGTGGGGGCGGCGCCGGACGTGTTCGTCTCGGCCGGTGCGGATCTCGCCGCCGACGTCCTGGGCGGGCTCGAAGCTCGTCACGCGGTCGTGATCGGCGCCGGGCAGATGGCGGCGCTCGCCGTGAAGCATCTCCGGCGCCGCCGGGTCGCCACCGTGCGCGTGCTGAACCGCTCGCTTGAGCGCGCCCGGGTGCTCGCCGAGCGCGAGGACGCCGAACACGGAGGCCTCGACGATCTTCCTCGCGCCCTCGCCGAGGCGGACCTGGTGATCTCGGCCACGGGGGCCGCCGGCATCGTCGTCGACGTGTCGCTCGTCCGAGATGCCGTCGATGCAGGCCGGCGTCCGCTGTTCGTCCTCGATCTCGGCGTTCCGCGGGACGTCGAACCATCGACCGGCGCCATCGCGAACGTGACGCTGGTCGACATCGACGGTCTGCGGCGATCGGTCGTGGTTCGGGCGGCCGAGACCGCATCCGACATCGAGCGCGCGCACGCGATCGTCGCCGACGAGGTCCGCCGGTTCACGCTCAAGCGTCGGGCCGAGCGGCTGGGCCCACTGTTCCGAGCGCTCCGCGATCGCGGGGATCGGATCGTCGAGGCCGAGCTCGAGCGGTTCCGTTCGGAGCTGGCCGCGCTCTCGCCCGAGGAGCGCGAGGCCGTCGCCGCGGTGGGACGCGGGATCGTCGCGAAGCTGCTGCACGATCCGATCGTGCGCCTCAAGGAGACGCGGGCGGCCGCGACGCAGGACGCGCACGCGCGGACGGTGGCGGAGCTGTTCGGGCTCGAGCTGCCCGAGGCGTGAAGCTCCGCATCGGGACGCGGCGCTCGAGGCTCGCGCTGGCACAGGCCGATCAGATCGCGCACGCGCTGAGCGGGCACGGCGTCGAGACCGATCTCGTCCCGATGGTCACCTCGGGCGACCGCGGCGCCGACCCATCGACGGACCCGTCGGGGATGAAGGGGCTGTTCGTCGCCGAGATCGTTCGAGCGCTCGTCGACGGCGAGGTCGACGTCGCCGTCCATTCCGCGAAGGACCTTCCCGCCACCGAGGACGAAGGCGTCGTGATCGCCGCCGTGCCCGAACGCGCGTCTGCCCTCGACGTCCTGGTGACCAGGGACGGCGAGCTCCGGCCGGGCGCGCGCGTTGGCACCTCGAGCATCCGTCGGCAGGCGCAGGTGTTCCGGTGGCGGCCGGACGTGCTGGTGAAGGACCTGCGTGGCAACGTCGACACGCGGCTGCGGAAGCTCGAAGACGGCGAGGCGGATGCCCTGATCGTTGCGGCGGCCGGGCTTCTGCGGCTCGGCGTCGTGCCGAAGCACGCCGCGCCGATGTCGCTGGCGGAGATGGTGCCCGCGCCCGGGCAGGGATGCCTCGCCGTCCAGGCCAGGGCGGACGACGGTCCGACGCTCGAGGCGCTCTCCGCCCTGGACGACGGGCCGACCCGTGCGGCGCTCGAGGCCGAGCGCGGGTTGATGGCCCGGATGGGCGGAGGGTGCGCGTTGCCGCTCGGCGCGTTCGCCCAGACCACAGCGGGCGGCATCCGGATGGTCGCGATCGCGCTCACGCCGGACGGCGGACGGTTCGCGCGGGCGGAGGTCGAGGCGTCGACCCCGGCCGAGGTTGCCGAGCTCGCCGCGCTCGATCTGTCGGCCGGCGGCGCCGACGAGATCCTCGGGCTCGTCCGCCCGTGAGCGCCGCTCGCGCGCGACCCGCCCAGAGCGCCACGCCCGCCGCGCGCGGGCGACCGCTCGCCGGCCGAACGATCGTCGTGACGCGCCCGCCCGACGAAGCGCGCGCACTCTCGCGCCTGCTCCAACGCCGGGGCGCGAAGGTCGTCCAGGCGCCCGCGATCGAGATCGTCCCCGTGCGCTCGGCAGCCCTCTCCCGAGCGCTCGGCGACCTCTCGCAGGGTGCGTTCGCCTGGATCACGCTCACCAGCCCGAGGACGGTCGACGTGCTGGCCGCACGCCTGGAGCGGCGCGAGGTCCGGGCGAAGGTCGCCGTCGTCGGCGAGGGCACGGGCGACGCATTCCGCCGCTGGGCGCGTCGCGCCCCCGACCTGATGCCGAGGGCCTTCACCACCGCCGCGCTCGCGCGCGCGTTCCCGCGCGGACGCGGCCGCGTGCTGTGCGCTCGTGCCGACGTGGCGCCCGAGGGGCTCGAGGAGGCGCTCCGACGCAAGGGCTGGACGCCGACGCGCGTCGAGGCGTACCGAACGCGGGTGCCACGGTCGCTGCCGCCACAAGCGCGGACGGCGCTCCGTGCGGGCGAGGTCGATGCGATCGCGTTCACCAGCGCCTCGACGGTCCGAGGGTTCGTCGGCGCCGTCATCGCCGTGAAGGGGGACCCGAAGGTGGTCTGCATCGGGCCGGTCACCGCCCGGGAGGCCCGCGCCCGCGGTCTCCGCGTGCACGCCGTGGCCGACCCCCACACGCTCGATGGCCTGGTCGCGGCGCTCGAGCGAGCCCTCGCGCCTCGGCCCCGCGGTAGCATCGAGCGATGAGCGCCTTCCCGCGCCACCGCCCCCGGCGGATGCGACGCACGCCGGCGCTGCGGGCGCTGATCCGCGAGACCGAGCTCGCCCCGCGACACCTGATCGCACCGCTGTTCGTGAAGGAGGGCGTGTCCGAACCCGTCCCGATCGCCTCGATGCCCGGGCAGGTCCAGCACACGCTCGAATCGCTCCGCAAGGAAGCGGTCGAGATCGCGAGCCGCGGCGTCCTCGCGTTCATGCTGTTCGGCGTGCCCGAGCGGAAGGACGCCGAGGGTTCGGAGGCGTGGAACCCGGACGGGATCGCGCAACGGGCGCTCCGGATGCTCCGAGACGAGCTCGGCGACGACCACGTCGTGATCGCGGACCTGTGCCTCGACGAGTACACGGATCACGGGCACTGCGGCGTGCTCGACGACGACGGCCACGTCGACAACGACGCGACGCTCGAACGCTACCGGCGCATCGCGCTCGCGCAGGCGGAAGCGGGTGCCCACATGGTCGGACCGAGCGGCATGATGGACGGCCAGGTCGAGGCGATCCGCGACGCGCTGGACGACGCCGGGTTCGATCGCGTCGGCATCCTCGCCTACGCGGCGAAGTTCGCCTCGTCGTTCTACGGACCATTCCGCGAGGCGGCGGAGTGCGCGCCGCGCTTCGGCGACCGGACCGGCTACCAGATGGACCCACCGAACGCCGACGAGGCGATCCGTGAGATAGGCGCCGACATCGAGCAGGGCGCGGACGTCGTGATGGTCAAGCCCGCGCTCCCGTACCTGGACGTGATCCGTCGCGCGAAGGAAGAGACCCGCTTCCCCATGGCCGCGTACAACGTCTCGGGCGAGTACGCGATGCTCAAGGCCGCGTCGCTGAACGGATGGCTCGACGAACGTAAGGCCGTGCTCGAGGTCCTCACGTCGATCCGGCGCGCGGGCGCCGACCTGATCCTGACGTACCACGCGAAGGACGCCGCCGACTGGCTCTCGTCCTGATCCGGACGTGACGCGTTCGGAGCGGCTGTTCGAACGCGCACGGCGCGCGATCCCCGGGGGCGTCAACTCGCCGGTCCGAGCGTTCGGCGCGGTGGGCGGCAGCCCGCGGTTCGCCGTCCGCGGCGAGGGCGCCTACCTCATCGACGCGGACGGCGTCCGGTACGTCGACCTCGTCCAGTCGTGGGGCGCGCTGCTGTTCGGCCACGCGCGTGCCGAGATCGTCGACGCGGCAAAGGCGGCGATCGAACGCGGCACGTCGTTCGGAGCGCCGACGGAGCTCGAGGTCGAGCTCGCGGAGCGCATCGTCTCGGCGGTCCCCTCGATCGACTCCGTCCGGCTGGTGTCGAGCGGCACCGAAGCGGCCATGAGCGCGATCCGGCTCGCTCGCGGGTTCACCGGGCGCGAGCTGATCCTGAAGTTCGACGGCTGCTACCACGGTCATTCCGACGCGGTGCTCGCGAGGGGGGCGGGAAGCGGCGTCGCCACCCTCGCGATCCCGGGCTCGCCCGGCGTGACGGAAGGCGCCGTCCGCGACACGCTCACGGCGCCGTTCAACGATCTGGAGGCCGTCCACGACGCGTTCGCCCGGAGCGGTGAACGGATCGCCGCGGTCATCGTCGAGCCGGTCGCGGCGAACATGGGGGTCGTGCCGCCCGAGCCCGGGTTCCTCGACGGCCTCCGCGCCGCGTGCACCGAGCACGGCGCGCTCCTGGTGTTCGATGAGGTGATCACCGGGTTCCGGATCGCGTTCGGCGGCGCGCAGCAGGTCTACAGCGTCGAACCGGATCTGACGGTCCTGGGCAAGGTGATGGGCGGCGGGTTCCCGTGCGCGGCGTTCGGCGGCCGGCGGGACGTGATGGAGCGCGTCGCGCCCTCGGGCCCCGTGTACCAGGCCGGAACGCTCTCGGGGAACCCCGTCGCGGTCGCGGCCGGCATCGCGGCGCTCGACCTCGCGAAGCGGCTTGACCCGTACGAGGCGCTCACCCGGACCGCCGAGGTTCTGGCCGGCGGCGTGTCCGATCGCCTGTCGGCGCGCGGCATCCCGGTCACGGTCAGCCGGGCCGGCTCGATGCTGAGCGTGTTCTTCTCGGAAGGACCCGTCCGCGACTTCTCCGAGGCGCGGGCGGCCGATCACGAGCGCTACGCGCGGTTCTTCCACCACGCGCTCGACCGCGGTGTCTGGCTGCCGCCGTCGGGGTTCGAGGTGTGGTCGCTCGGCACGGAGCACGGACCACGGGAGGTAGACGCGGTTCTCGACGCCGCCGGGTCGTTCGAGGGTTGAACGCGACCGCCCCCGGGGCGAGCCGGGGGCGGTCCGGTCCAGCGATGCGTTACAGCTCCGCCGCCGCCAGCGCGTTCACCACGCCGTCGCCGTAGAACCCGTTGAGGTCCGCGGTGCCCTCGCACACCGCGTCGTACGGCACCGGGTCGGGCTGAAGGACGGGATCGTCCGAGTAGATGAACTCCTCGGGCGGCTCGGGACAGAAGTCGCGCCAGTCCTGCGCGGGATCCATCGCCGCGAAGAAGTCGTCGGCGTTGGTCGCCGTACCGCGCAGCGCAGCCTCGACGGCGGCCGGATCGGCGTCGAACTCGCCCGTGGCCGAGTCGTACGAGCCGATGTTGCCGATGATCAGCGCGGCGACTCCGGTCGCGTGCGGCGCCGCCATCGACGTGCCCTGCAGGTACACGTACACACCGCACGTGCTCTTGCTCGGTTTGAGGCCGTCGCAATCGACCACGGCCAGCGGCGTCCTCGGTTTGAAGTTGCGGGTGACCAGCTTCTCCTGCATGGCGAGCTCGGCCGGGTAGGACGAGAGCACCCGCAGCTCGGGGGCGTTGTACTGCGGCGTGCCGAGGAACTCGCGGCGGTCGCCGCCGGGCGCCGAGACGACCGTTTGCTCGAGGCCGTAGTTCGAGTAGTAGGACTTACGACCCGTCGACCCGAGGGCGCTCACGGAGATCACGTGGTTGCCCTCGGTCGGGATGACGAGACAGGTGTTGTCGATGTCGCGTTCCCTCTCGTTCCCGGGCGGGTAGTCAGGGCTGAGCCCGTCGAACGTCGGGTCCCCGAGATCCGTATGCTCGTTCCCGGCCGACGAGATCAACGTCACCCCGTGCGCGAACGCGTAGTCGAGCGCGGCGTTCGACAGGTCGATCACGGCGCGCTGCTCGATCTGCTCCTCGAGCGTGTCGTCCGGATGGTCACGGCAGTTGGCCCACCACGGGTCCGTGAAGAAGCTCATGTTCACGACGTCGACGCCGTTGTCGGCGGCGTAGACATACGCCTCGAGCGTCTCGTACAGGAAGAAGTACCCGGAGTCCTGGCCCGCCCGGAGGTTGACGAGGCTCACCGTTGGCGCCACGCCGGCGACGCCGAGGCCGTTGAGCTCCGCACCGACGATGCCGGCGACATGGGTTCCGTGACCGCCCTCATCGACGTCCGCCGGGTCCTCGCAAGAGTGGTCGGGCTCCTGGTTGCACGCACCGTCGATCAACGGGATGTCCGTCGTGAAGTTCTGACTGAGCTCGGCGTTGAAGTTGTCGTCCAGGTCCGGATGCGTCGAGTCGATCCCCGTGTCGATGATCCCCACGAGGACGTCGGGGTTACCGGTGTCGACCGCGTACGAGCCGTCTGCGGTCGCGCCGATCATCTCCATGCCCCACTGGAGTCCCGCCAGCGGCTCCTCGCCCGCGGCGGCGGCGGCGTCCGCCGCGACGCCGCTGGCGGCGATGAGGCTCTCCACCTCGTCGACCTTCTCCCGCAGGGCCGGCTCCGCGAAGCCGATGATGCGGTTCCGGGTGACACCTCCGACCGCGTCCGAGTCGATAGCGCCCGACAGGAAGTCCGGGTCGGTGGTCCTAACCTTGGCTGCGCCGATCGCCGAGATCTCCTCGACGACCGTTCCGCCCAGTGACCGGATCGCCTCTCGGGCATCGGCTGCCGAGACGCCGTCGGCGTACTGGACGACGTACTCGCGAACCCTCGCGTCGCTTCGCGCGGCAGCCGGCACGGCGGCCAGAAGACCGCCTGCCACCAGCGACGCCAGCGCGGCGACGACCATGCGGTTGCGCATGGGCACCCCCTTTCTCCGGCCGGGCGCTACCCACGCCGGCGCGTTTCAAACGTTCCGAAGCGGCGTTCTGTGGTCGATCCGTAACGGTCGGCGGCCGTCCGCGCACGATACGGTTGAAGCCATCGAAGGAAGGTGTTCGGCATGTCCACCGAGACCGTGACGTTCGCCGCCGGCTGCTTCTGGGGCGTGGAGTACGTGTTCCAGCGCGTCCCGGGCGTGACCCGGACCGAGGTTGGGTACTCGGGCGGCCACACGGAGAACCCCTCGTACCGCGACGTCTGCTCGCACACCACCGGCCACGCCGAGGTGCTGAGGGTGGAGTTCGACCCGACGCAGGTCGGCTACGAGCAGCTACTGGAGGTCTTCTGGGCGATGCACGATCCCACCCAGGTGAACCGCCAGGGGCCCGATGTCGGCGACCAGTACCGGAGCGCGATCTACACCCACTCGGACGACCAGCGGCGGATCGCCGAGGCGTCCCGGGACCGGGCGCAGGCGCGGTTCGACCGGCCGATCGCGACCGAGATCACGCCGGCTGGCGCCTTCTGGCCTGCCGAGGAGTACCACCAGGGCTACTACGAGAAGAACGGGCACACGCCGTACTGCCACGTGATCCCGTGGGCGACGCTGCGCGAGCTCGGCCTGGTGAAGGCCGACGCCTGAGGCCGCTCGGTCAGC
>JBMDWR010000331.1:0-1069 GCA_048594645.1 Actinomycetota bacterium | reverse complement strand
CGTCGTGGACCGCGACATCCTGGTGGGGACGATCGTCGCGACGCTCGTGGGTGCCGCGATCTTGATCAGCGAGTTCTTCATGCGGTCGTGGTGGTGGGGCGGCTTCGGCGGCCGTCGCGGCAGCGACCGCGGCGGCGGGGGTGTGGAGGCCATCGTGTTCGCGTTCGGCCTGCTGTTGCTGATCCTCGCTCCGATCATCGGACAGATCGTCCGTCTCGCCGTCTCCAGGCAGCGGGAGTTCCTCGCCGACGCGCAGGGTGCGCTGCTCACGCGGTACCCGCCCGGGCTGGCGAGCGCGCTCCGCAAGATCGCCGCCGCGTCGACGATCCCGATGCACTCCGCGAACAACGCCACGGCGCACCTGTGGCTCAACCAGCCATCGCGCGTTCAGGGCGAGGGCATGGGGTCGCTCGAGAAGCTGTTCAGCACGCACCCGCCGATCGAGGAGCGGATCCGTCGCCTGGAGGAGATGTGACGACCGATATCGGTTCGGGATCGTTGAGGCAGGGTCGATCCGCCGCTAGCATCTGGGCTCGCTCGCGCATGGTCGGCTCGCCGAGGTCGAGCCGGACCTGCCCCACATAACGCCCGCGACCCAGGAGCCTTCATGTCCGGAACCCATCGCCCCAGCTCGTCCGAGCGACGTCCCGCCCTCACCCGCCGAGGCAAGATCGTTGCGGCAGCGGCGACGGTGGTCGTTGTTGCCTTCGGCGCGCTCGCGTATTTCACGTTCGTCCCCGAGAAGGCGCCCGCGTTCGTTCACGACACGCTCGAGAGCGTCGGCCTGGTGGGTCCGGAGGCCGGGGCCCCCGACGCGACCTGCCCGCTCACCGGCGAGCCCGTGCCAGGCAGCCGCGTCCCGGCTCGGCCCGCGCTCGCGATCAAGGTCGAGAACGCCCCGGAGGCCCGACCGCAGGCGGCGCTGAATGACGCCGACGTCGTCGTGGAGGAGCCGGTCGAGGGCGGGTACACGCGGTTCATCGCGATCTATCAGTGCTCCGACGCCGATCGCGTGGGTCCGGTCCGCAGCGGTCGGACGACCGATCCCGACTACCTCCGCCAGCTCGGG
>JBMDWR010000330.1:0-2020 GCA_048594645.1 Actinomycetota bacterium | reverse complement strand
ATGAACGCATCCCCGATCGACCCCTCGGACGAAGCTGCCCCGAGGTCGCCAGAGCCGGCCGACGAGGTCACCCGGGCGGTCGACGCCGAGACCTCCGCCGACGCCTCGATGCAGCGCCAGACGCCCGAGACACCCGAGACGCTGGAGACGGTCGAGACACCCGGGACACCCGAGATGGTCGAGACACCCGAGACGGTCGAGGTGCCTGCTGATGTCGTCGAGGCCGTGGAATCGGCGGAGGCGGAGCAGGACGAGGCCGTCGAGGAAGCCCTCCCGGCATCCGAGCAGGATCGGGCGGACATCGCCGAGGCGCCGCTCGAACCACTCGAGGCGGAGGAGGCCGCGGCGTCCATCGCCCCGGCAGACGAGGTGGCTCCCGAAGCCGAAGACGTGGACGTCGTACCGGTGGACGAGATGCCGGCCGCGGAGGCGGTGGCTCCATCCAAGCAGGGGGCGGTCTCGGCCCGCGAGGACACGCCGGCCGCCGACATCGTCGACGAGCAGGAGGAGGTCGTCGAGGTCGAACGCGACCCGTTCCGCGGACCCGGTGATTGGTATGTCGTCCACACGTATGCGGGCTACGAGAACAAGGTCAAGACCAACCTGGAGTCCCGGATCCACACGATGCAGATGGAGGACAAGATCTTCGACGTCCACATCCCGATGGAGGACGTGATGGAGATCAAGGGCGGCAAGAAGCAGGTCGTCCAGAGGAAGGTCTTCCCGGGGTACCTGCTCGTCAAGATGCTTTACGACAACGACTCCTGGTACGTGGTCCGCAACACGCCCGGCGTGACCGGGTTCGTCGCGGCCGGGACGGGCAGCAAGCCGACGCCGCTCTCACGCCGTGAGGTCGAGAAGATCCTCTCCGTCAAGAAGGAAGAGGTGAAGCCGCAGTTCCGTCTGGGCTTCGAGGAGGGCGATGTCGTGCGGATCATCTCGGGGCCCTTCGCCGACTTCAACGGCACGATCAGCGAGATCAACCTCGACCAGAGCAAGCTGAAGGTCCTCGTCAACATCTTCGACCGGGAGACGCCGGTCGAGCTTTCCTTCGACCAGGTGGCGAAGGTCTAGACCCAAGGATGCGGGAGGCCCCACCGGGCCGTTCGGACCGCAGGAGGTGACCGAACGAGATGGCGAAGAAGAAGAAGGTGCTCGCCGTCGTCAAGCTCCAGATCCGCGCCGGACAGGCAACACCCGCACCCCCCGTGGGGACGGCGCTCGGCCAGCACGGCGTGAACATCATGGAGTTCTGCCGGCAGTACAACGAGCAGACGCAGCAGCAGGCCGGTCAGGTGATCCCCGCCGAACTGACGATCTACGAGGATCGTTCGTTCACGTTCATCACCAAGCAACCGCCGGCGGCCGAACTCATCAAGCAGGCTGCGGGTCTCGAGAAGGGTTCGGGTGAGCCGAACCGTGACAAGGTCGGTCGCCTCACGCAGGACCAGCTCCGGCGGATCGCCGAGCAGAAGATGGCGGATCTCAACGCGAACGACGTCGACGCCGCGATGAAGATCGTTGCGGGGACGGCGCGGAGCATGGGCGTGGAGGTGGGCGCATGACCACCGCGCACGGCAAGCGGTATGCCCAGGCTCTCGACGGGTTCGAGCGCGATCGCGAGCATTCGCCCGTCGAGGCGATCCGGGTGCTGAAGGCGTTCCCCGACCCCAGGTTCGACGAGACCGTCGAGATAGCGTTCCGCCTGGGCGTCGACCCACGTAAGGCGGACCAGCTCGTCCGCGGGACCGTCACGCTTCCCAACGGATCCGGCAAGACCGTTCGTGTGGCGGTGTTCGCACAGGGGCCGAAGGCGACGGAGGCCAAGGAAGCCGGCGCCGACGTCGTTGGCGCCGAGGACCTTGTCGAGCGAGTCCTCGGCGGGACGATCGAGTTCGACGCCGCGGTGGCGACGCCGGACATGATGGCCGCGGTGGGCAAGGCGGGTCGGGTCCTCGGGCCCCGTGGACTCATGCCGAACCCGAAGACCGGCACGGTGACCAACGACATCGCCAAGGCC
>JBMDWR010000033.1:0-16953 GCA_048594645.1 Actinomycetota bacterium | reverse complement strand
CGCCGTCGGCGGCTCGGATCCCGGGTCCGTGATGGCCCCGACCGCATACGGGAGGAATGCCAGCGTGGGCGTGAGGGCCAGAGCCAGCACCACCCCGAGCGGCCTCGATCCGGACACCGACGCGAAGAAGGTCGCCACGGCGCCGGCGACGACCACGGCGAGGATGAGTCCTGCGGCGATCGCGATCATCGTTCGGTGTCCTCGTGTCCGGCGTGGCTCCCCTGACCGTGGCCGCCGCTGGTGTGCATGCCGAGCATCAGGAGGGGACACAGCAGCACGATCCCGAGCACGAAGATGCTCTGCAGCGGGATCCGGAAGATTGCGAGGCCGGCCGCGGCGCCGAGGCCGATCACGATCAGTGCGGTTCGGAGGCGAGCACGATCGCGAGGATCCACCATCTCGTCTCCCTTCTCTCGAGCCGACACTAGGAGACGCCGGTGAAGGTTCGATGAAGGAACGCGACATGGGCGATGGGCGTGGCGGCGCCTTCCGAACGCGGTGGCGGTGCCTTCCGAACGCGGCCACGGGTGCTCGAGCGACCTCGAGCACCCGCCCTTCGCTACCGAGTCCTATACGTGCCGAAGGGCGCGACGCTTGTCGGCAAGCTCCTCCTCGGAGATCTCGCCGCGTGCGAAACGCTCCTCCAAGATGCGCTCGGGATCGGGTCGATCCTCGCCATCGGTGCGCGGATGTTCGAACGATCTGACGAGCCACACACCCAGGGCGACGATGAGAGCCCAGGAGGCGATCATCCAGAAGATGCCCCAGCCCCCGTCGTGCCATCCGTACGGCATCATCGCGACCTCACGTTCCCACGCGACCGGCGTGATGCTCGGCGTGCGACCCCGATCCCATCATCCCGCCCATCCAGCCCGACATATCACCCATCTCTGCTGGATTGCCGGCGGTAGTCATCTGCTCGTGCATCGCGTCGCACCGCTCCCTGAGCTCGGCGGGCATCTGGTTGTGGATCTCCTGCATCGTGGATGAGTCGTGCATGCGATCCATGGCGGCCCACATCTCGTCCGCCGCCCCGGTGCCCATCATGCCTGCGCCGCTTCCCGGAGCTGACGGGGCGGGCGCCTTCGCGTGTGCGAATCCGAGTGAAAGCGCCAGCACGAACCCGAGCGCGACTCCGAGGCCGATCCAACGTCCCTTCATCGTCACGTTCCTCCTCTCGTCGCGACGGTAGCGGCGGGCTGTGAAGGGACGGTGAAGGGGCCGCGCGCGTCCGATGCGAGAGACGGCAGCCGCACCGTGAACGTCGCCCCATGTCCTCGCTCGCTTGCGACGAGGATGTCGCCACCATGCGCCCGGGCGAGCTCTCGCGCGACCGTGAGGCCGATGCCGGATCCGCTCGTACGGACGTCGCGGCCGCGGAAGAACCGGTCGAACACGCGTGGTAGATCCTCTGCCGGGATGCCGGGCCCCGAGTCGGCGACCGTGATGACGGCGTCATCGTCGTCCCGTCGGAGCTCCAGCCGGACGCCGCCACCGCGTGGAGTGAACTTGAGGGCGTTCGACAGCAGGTTCGCGACGATCTGGCGGATCCGCGTCGGGTCGGCGAGCACCTGCACTTCGTCAAGCCGCCTCGAGAGCCGTACCTCCTGCGCCGCGAAGGCGTCCGAGAACTCGCTCACGGCCTGCTCGAGGACCCCTCGAAGGTCGATACGCACGTGGTTCAAGGAGAACCCTGCGGCGTCCGCCGAGGCAAGCGTCTCGAGGTCCTCGACGAGGCGCGTGAGCCTGAGTGCCTCGTCGTGCAGTGAGGAGAGAGCGGGAGACGTGGGTTCGACGACACCGTCCTGTATGCCCTCGATCTGGGTCCGAAGGATCGTGAGGGGAGTGCGCAGCTCGTGGGCGACCTCGGCAGCGAACGCTCGCCGGAGCCGATCCTCCGCCTCGATCGTGTCGGCCATCGCGTTGAAGGCGCTCGCCATCTCGCCGAGCTCGTCTGCCCCCTCGAACGTGACCCGCTCGGATCGCTCACCCGCGGCGACGGCTCGTGCCGCTCGGGTGAGCTGACGTGCGGGCGCGGTCACCTTGCGTGCGAGGAGCAGTCCGGCCAGGAGCGCCGCCACGCCGGCAACGATGCCACCGACGAGCAGCATGCGATTCACCGATGAGCGGAACGCGACGTCCTGGGGCAACAGCCCCGGGGTCGGCAGCCGCATGATCGCGATGCCCACGACCTCGTCGTGCACGCGGATCGGCAGCCGCCTCTCCGGTCCGAGTGGACCGCTCCGCATCATCTGACGGTGCATCGCAGCGAGGCGGTCGCCCTCGTCCGCCGACGGCTCCCAGATGGCGGTGCCGTCGGGCTGGACGAGACGAAGCGTCCCGCCGTCCATCACCGCGAGCGAGCTGAGCGACCGGAGATCGCGCACGTCCCAACCTCCCGTGCGCTCGAAGGAGTCCACGAGACCCGCGACGAGTTGCTCCTCGCGCGCGATCTGCTCCTCCCGCAGGTAGGTGGTGAACCGGCTCTCGAAGGAGACGTTCACGAGGATCGCGGTGAGGGCAGCCGCCGCGATGCCCACCCCGGCGAAGGCTGCGGCCACCCGCCGCCCGAACGAGCTACGCATCGCCTCTCGGCCCGAACTTGTAGCCCACGCCGGGAACCGTCAGGACGTACCGGGGCTCCCTCGGATCGTCTCCGAGCTTGCGCCTGAGGTTCTTCACGTGCGCGTCGATGGTGCGCTCGTATCCCTCGTAGTCATATCCCTGGACCTTCGTGACCAGCTCGTACCGAGAGATGACCCGACCGGGGTGCGATGCCAGCGCGACCAGCAGATCGAACTCGCTCCGCGTGAGGGACATCTGCTCGCCGCGTACGCGCACCTCGCGTGCCTCGCGGTCGATGACGAGATGCCCGTCGTCGAACGAAACCGGACGCGGCGTTCCGCCTCGGGACCGCCTCAGCACGGCGTCCACGCGGGCCACGAGCTCCCGGGGGCTGAAGGGCTTCACGAGATAGTCGTCGGCGCCGAGCCGGAGTCCGTTCACGCGGTCGTCCTCGGTCGCCTTGGCCGTCAGCATGATGACCGGCAGGTCGGAGTGGGTTCGGATCGAGCGGGCGACCTCTTCTCCAGCGATGTCCGGGAGCATCAGGTCCAAGACGAGGAGGTCCGGATGGACGCGCTCGACCGCCTCCAGCGTGCGTTCACCGGAGTCGGTCACGAGCACCGAGTAGCCCTCGCGCTCCAGGTACGAGCGGACCAGGTTCCGGATCTTCGGCTCGTCGTCGGCAACGACGATCGTCGCCGTGCCCATCCTCGTCCTCCCCAGGTCGGAACTACCCGTAGGTTCCTGCGGCGATCCGTGGGCATTCAGGGCCGGCCGGCCCTTGCGACCGGGGGCGAACGACCCCGGGTGGACCGACGCCCCCAGCGGGTTCACGACAGCGACGGCAGGGCGGCCAGTAGATCTTCGGCCGAGACGAACATCGAGGGATACTCCTCCGTCCATCGGATCTCACCCTGACGATCGACGAGGACGAAGCCGTGCCCCGGCAGACCCGCATGCATCCCGTGACCGATCATCCCGTACGCCTGCGAGACGGACGTGCTCCGGTCGATCAGGTACGGCGTGGACAAGCCGAAGCGTTGGAGCTCGGGTATCACCGTCGCCATCGGGTTCGCCACGATCGGCACGACCTCGATGCCGGCCTTCGTGAACCGATCGCTGTGCCGCTCCAGCTCGACCATCTGGTAGAAACACGCGTCGCAGCCCACGCCCTCGTTGAAGTACAGGAGGACGTTCTCCCCGGCGTAATCAGCGAGCGAGACCGAACCGCCCGACGTCGACGCGAGGGTGAACGCGGGCGCCGTGCCGTTCGCGCCTCCAGCACCTTCGGCCTCGCGTTCGCGGCCGCCGACGTACAGCAGCAGGCCGAGGCCTGCGACGGCAAGGACAACGACCGCCGGCGTGAACAGGCCTCGGTTACGCGGACGGGATCGCTTCCTCGCCTTGCGACGCACGCTGGCCTTCGGATGCGCCGCTGTGGCATGCGGGTGCTTGCGCGGCGGCGGCGGCGTCCAGTGCGTCCTCTTCCCTTTGGTTGTTGGCATGATGTGATCCTCCTTGCGATGCAGTCGAAGGGTTCCGGAAGGCGGCGGCAACGAGCCCGAGCGCGATCGCCACGAGCCCCACCCCGAGCACGGCATCTGGCACCGGTTCGAGGAACGACACGACCCGCTCGAACACCCCGGACAGCCACCTGCCGATCTCGAGCTGGAAGCCTGGAGCGACCGTGGTGTCACCGCCAACGGCGAGGACGAGAACGACGATCCCCATCGCGGCGAATGCTCCGGCGACGGCGATGTTGATGGTGTTGGTCTCGATCGTCCGCCCGCCGATGCGTATCTTCACCGCCTTCGCCCGGAACGGCCGACGCTCGGCGAGCCGGAGGCGATCCCAGAGCATCGCCATCAGGAGCAACGGGAAGACCATCCCGAACACGTAGGCGAGACCGAGGGTCGCGGATCCGACGAGCGAGCCCGACAACGCCGACAGTGTCATGACGCCGGCGAGCACGGGGGCGCAGCACGACGACGCGATGCCGGAGAACACGCCGAGCGCGAAGACCCCGCCCGTGTCGCTCCGCTCCACGGACGGCGCCCTCATGAACGAGGGCAAGCTCCACGTCTGTCCGGTGAAGGCGAGCACAGCGAGCCCGAGCATCAGCAGGCCACCGGCGACGTACAGCTGCAGGTGGTACCGCGCGAGGGCGTTCGTCACCAGGCCGACCCCGAGCGTGACGGGCAGCAGCACGAGGCCGATCCCAAGCGCGAACATGAACGTGAGCGGCAGGAGCCTCCAACGGCGTGCCTTCACGGCGGATGCCAGGTATGCGGGGAACAGGAAGACGATGCAGCATGGGCTGAACAGGGCGACCGCGCCGGCGAAGAACGCGGCGAGGATCGAACCGGTCGTGAGCAGGCCTCCCATCAGGACGTCCGTTCCAGCAGCTTCCGCAGCTTCTTGCGAGGCAGCCGCCCGCTGCTGAAGAGGACCCCATCGATCACGATCGCCGGCGGCATGGCCGGTCGATGGAAACCGACGAGCTCGCCGCCCTCGGGCGTCTCCATGTCGACCTCCCGGACCCGGATGGGGAACTCGAGGGCGAACTCCCTCAGCGCCTCGAGGGCGTCGTCGCAGAGATGGCAGGCGCTCGACGAGAGCACCACGACGTCGGGCGCGACCGTCTGGGGTCGACCCGTTGCGGCCGGGTCGCCATGCGGTGTGCTGGTCCTCGAGCGGGTGGCGTGCATCGATCCACAGCATCGTGGCGGGCTGTGAAGGATCGGTGAAGGCTCGATCCGCGTCCGGTGGAGCCTGAGCGGGACCTCGTGCGCATCGCCGGGCGCGTCGCGAAGGAGGCAGCGTCCCGTCGCAGGGACGTTCGATCCGTTCTCGCATGGACGACCGGCCCTGCCACATCCGCTCCCTCCGCCGTCCCATGGCGCCGGAGCGCTCATGCACCTCGGACGCATCAAGCTGCTCGCGATCGTCGTCCCGCTGGTCGGGCTGCTCGCCTTCGAGGTCGTCCGGCACTGGGTGATCCAGCCTGCGATGGGCGAGACCGCCGGGCACCTCGACGAGCACGTGATCTCTGGGTTCATCCTGTTCGTGGCGGTCGTGGCGTTCTCCCTCGCGATCTTCCGGCTCCTCGATCGGGTACACGACCAGCTGGTTGCCCTCAGCGAAGCGGCGATCGCCGTGACCGGCGATCTGTCCGTCGACCACGTCCTCCAACGGGTCGCTGAGCTGGCGCGAACCGTTGCGAACGCGTCGTACGCGTCGGTGCAGGTGCGCGCGCAGCGAGCTCGAACGGTCGATGCAGGGACACCGCCCGACGAGGGCGAGAGGCTCGTCCTCCCGATCGTGGTCCGGGGTGAGCGTCTCGGACAACTCGTCCTTGCCGGCCCGCAGGGTGGCCGATTCCGCGACGCGGATCGAACGGCTCTGGAGACGTTCGCGACCCAGGCGGGTATCGCCCTCGAGAACGCCCGGCTGTTCGAGCAGGAGCAGGAGCTGGCGGCCACGCGGGAGCGGGTTCGGATCGGGATGGACCTGCACGACGGCGTGATCCAGGAGCTGTACGGGCTCCGGCTGAAGGCCGAAGACGCGATCCAGCTCGCGACCCGCGACGCACCCGGCGACGTGAGGGTGCTCGGGGACATGCACGCGTCCCTCGGACGCGTGATCGGCGACGTCCGCGCGTACGTGTACGGCCTCCGGGACGAGGACCGCTCGGTGGAACTGCGCCCCGCCCTAGAGAGCATGGTGGGGGAGTTCCCACACGCTCGGACGGAGGTGGCCCTCCGCGTGCGCGGCGATGCCAGACTCCCGGCCGCATCGGCGGCGAACGTCGTCCACGTCGGGAGGGAGGCCGTCGCGAACGCGCTGCGGCATGCAGGCGCGTCGCATGTCACGATCGACGTCGATGCGCAGGGCGGCGTCGTTCGGCTCGAGGTGCGCGACGACGGACATGGTTTCGACCCGGCGGCCCCCTCGTCCGGGCTCGGGATCCGCGACATGCGCGATCGCGCTCGGTGGGTGGGGTCGCGGTTCCAGATCGAGAGCGCGCCGGGTCGGGGGACGACCGTGAGCGTGACGGTGCCGGTCGGCGGCACGAAGGCAGGGATCGGGTGAGCGTGTCCGTCGTGATCGTCGACGACCATGAGGTCGTCCGGGTGGGTCTGGCGACCCTGCTCGGCCGCAGAGACGACCTGCAGGTCGCCGCCGTGGCCGCGAGTGGGCCAGACGGCGTGGCCGTTGCCTCGGACCTTCGGCCGGACGTCGTCGTCATGGATGTCCGGATGCCCGGCCAGAGCGGCATCGAGGCCTGTCGCGAGATCCGGTCGATGCTCCCGGCCACCCGGGTCCTGATGCTCACGTCGTATGCGGACGAGGACGCGGTGCTCGCATCGATCCTCGCTGGCGCATCCGGCTACCTGCTGAAGGACACGACCGGGCAGGACCTGGCCGAGGCGATCCTGCGCGTCGCCGCCGGCGCCTCGCTCCTGGATCCCGCCGTCACGGGGCTCGTCCTGTCCCGGCTCAAGGCCGAGGGCGGCGTGGCGGAGGGCGCGCTCACCGATCGCGAGCGACAGATACTCGAGCTCATCGCCCAGGGAAAGACCAACCGCGAGATCGGGGAGGTCCTGTATCTGGCGGAGGGGACCGTCCGGAACCTGGTCAGTGGGATCCTCGCCAAGCTCGGCGTCGGTAGCCGGGCGGAGGCGGCCGCGCGCTTCGCCAGGCACGCGTCGGGTGCGGGATCAGACAGCTTGCGCGGGTCCCACGACTCGTGACACTCGGCCGTGAGGGGTGGCCCTGGCGCGGCCCTCTGGTCGGAGGCACCCTGGGCCCGAGATGCGGATCTCCAGACGTGACGTGCTGCGGGGCGCCGGGGCTGCTGCAGCAACCCTGGCCCTCCTCCCCGATCCGGCACTCGCCCACGGGGACGAGGGTGAGGAGATGGAAGGTGAAGAGGAACACCGAGAGAGCGGATCGGAGTCCGAACGCATCCGACGGTGGATGATGGTCATCGACCTGAGGGCCTGCGACGGGTGCGCCGGCCTCGGCGTCCCGCCTCAATGCACGCAGGGCTGCACCTGGGCCCGGTTCGTTCCCGAGGGCCAGCAATGGATCGAGGTCTTCGAGGTGCAGGCCGGGGAGCTCGAAGGCATCGACAGCCAGTTCATGCCGGTCCCCTGCATGCAATGCCAGAACGCGCCGTGCGTGAACGTCTGCCCGGTCGGTGCGACGTTCCACACGCCGGAGGGGACGGTCCTGATCGACCAGGAGCGGTGCATCGGGTGCAGGCTGTGTATGGCCGCCTGCCCGTACGACCGTCGGTTCTTCAATTGGGGCGATCCCGTCCAGCCACCCCAGGTGCGCTCCGCTCCGTACAACGTCCTCAGCCAGATCCCGGCGATCGAGGGGACGGTGATGAAGTGCGATCTCTGCACTGACCGCTTGGCCGCCGGCGGGCTGCCCTCATGCGTCGAGATGTGTCCTCGCGGGGCGATGTACGTGGGCGACCTCGAAGAGGGGATCGCGACGAACGGACAACGGATCGTCTCGGTGGAGAGCCTTCTGAACGAGGACGGCGTCGGGCGCTACAAGGAGGAGCTCGGCACGGAGCCCCGCGTCTACTACATCCCGGGGCATGGCCAGGATGCCGAGACCGACGGCGAGGAAGCCGAGGCGTTCGGCGTGTGGGAGGGCTCGAGCGTCGGCATGATGAAGGACAAGCTCGAATGGCCGTGGCGGAAGATCAACGAGGCGCTGTCCGGGCGCGAGGCCGTGCCCGCCGCGACGGAAGCGAGGATGGGCGATGGATGATCCCGTCCGCCCCGACGTGGCAGATGCGCTCGAGGAGACGGCCCTGGCGCCACTGCGTCGCACGGGCCCCGGGTACTACGCCGTCACGGGTCTGCTCCTGGGCCTCGTCGCGCTCGGGGCGTACGCGTACTCGATCCAGCTCCGCCGGGGTCTCGCCGTGACGGGGATGGCCGCGACGGCCAACAAGGTGATGTGGGGGCTGTACATCACCAACTTCGTCTTCTTCATCGGGATCAGTCATGCCGGCACGCTGATCTCGGCGATGCTGCGCATCAGCAACGCCGGGTGGAGGACGCCGATCACGCGCATGGCGGAGTTCATCACCGTCGTGGCCCTGTCCGTCGGCGCGCTCTTCCCGATCTTCGACCTCGGCCGGCCTGACCGGCTGCTGAACGTCATGAGGTTCGGGAGGTGGCCATCGCCGATCCTGTGGGACTTCTTCGCGATCTCCACCTACCTCGTGGGAAGCCTGCTGTACCTCTACCTGCCGTTGATCCCCGACCTGGCGACCTGCAGGGACCGTCTGGCGGGTTCTGTCTCGCGTCGCAAGGCCTGGCTCTACCGGACGCTATCGCTCGGATGGGCCGGGTCCGCGCAGCAGAAGCGGAACCTCGCCACCGCGCTGGGCACGATGATGATCGTGATCATCTTCGTAGCGGTCTCGGTTCACACGGTGGTCTCGTGGATCTTCGCGATGACGCTCCGAACGGGGTGGAACACGGCCGTCTTCGGGATCTACTTCGTCGCGGGCGCGATCTTCTCGGGGATCGCGACGCTCATCATCGTCATGGCCGTCCTGCGGCGCGTGTATCACCTCGAACGCTACATCACCGAGCGTCAGTTCCTGAACCTCGGCTACCTGCTCGCGGCGCTCGCGATGATCATGCTCTATTTCAACATCTCCGAGTTCGTCACGACCGGGTACAAGCTCGAGGGCAGTTCCCCCGTGTACCTGGGCCAGATCTTCACCGGATCGTTCGCGCCGATGTACTGGTTCTACGTCTTCGCGGGGTTGCTCCTCCCCGGGTTCGTGATGCTGTCCCGCCGGACGAGGACGATCACGGCGGTGGTCGTCGTCGCGATCCTCGTCGACGTCGCGATGTGGCTCGAGAGGCTGATCATCGTCGTGGCCAGCCTCCGCGTCCCGCAGATGCCCTATCCGAACCCGGTCACCTACCTCCCAACGTGGATCGAGCTCGCGATCTCCGTCGGTTCGCTCGCGCTCTTCGCCCTGCTCATCGCCGTATTCGTCAAGCTCTTCCCGATGCTGTCCATCTGGGAGATCCGGGAGCAGGGGCAGGTGGTACGGGAGCCGGCGAGCCTTCCGATGCCTGAGCGGATCCCCGGTCCGTCGCTGCCCGAGGTGGTGGTCGGACCGTGAGGCCGTTCCGGCGGATCGCCGCCTCGCTCGTGATCGCCGCCGCCGCGATCCTCGCGTTCCCGGTCACGGCATGGGGTCACGGCGACATGGATGAGCCCGGCGAGGAACAGGGGATGACGAGTCCGGGGCAGGGCAGTGGCGGCATGAGGTCCGGCCACGAGGCGGCCGAAGAGGAGGGGACCGAAGCAGAGGTTCCCCTGATCGACCTCGATGTCCCGCACGAGACCGCGCTCGGGGCAAACGTCACGCTGGACGCCACGCTCATCGACCCCCATGACGGTGCCCCGATAGCGGGGGCGTCGATCCTGTTCGAGCGGCAGGCGGTCTGGGGTGATGAGTTCCGCGGATGGATGGTGCTCGGCGTCGGCATCACGGACGCGACCGGGTCGGCGACGTTCACCACCGACGTGCGCACATCCGGTGAGGTCGAGATCAGGGCCGTGTTCGCTGGTGGCGACGGATTCGCGCCCGCCTCCGGATCAGCACACCTTGACGTCCACGGAGACGCGCAACTGTACGAGCCCGCGGTCGGCATCCGGGTCCCCGGACTGAGCCTCTGGGTCCTGGCTGGGGTGATCGCCGTCGTATGGGCGACGTTCCTCGTCGTCGGCCTGCGGGTCATCGCGATCGCTCGGCCGGTCGCGGCGGCCGCCACGGGAGAGGCCGAGGGTCGGTCGACGGCGATCACCTCCCGGCGCTCGTTCCTGGTTAGAGCGCTTCCCTTCGGTGCCCAGGCGGGCATCGCGGCGCTCGGCGTCGGCCTCGTGGGGCTCGTCGCCCGCTCGCCGCGAACGCATGGGAACCTGATGGCGCCGCCGGCGACGATCGACTATCACAGGACGGAGGTGGCACACGTCGGTCGGTCGATGGAGATGCGACCGATGCCGGAACCTCTCGATCGCCCGGTGAGCTTCTCGCGGGAGGTGCTTCCGATCTTCCTGGCGAACGGCGGGCCGCACGTCGTGGCTCCAGAACATTCGCCCCCGCCGGGTGGCCTGCGTCTCGACTCCTATGCAGGGGTCATGGCCAAGGAGGGTGTCGTGGTGCCGGGCGACCCAGAGGGGAGCGAGCTCGTCGAACACCTCCTGTCGGTCGGGATGCAGATGCCACCGTCCGTCCCGCCCCTCCCGGAGCAGCAGATCCGGCTCATCGTTACGTGGATCGCTCAGGGCGCGAAGGAGAACTAGGGTCGACCGTCTGGTACCCGTGATGTCGTCCGTCTCGATGAGCGCCGGCCCCGGGTGATCCGAACCGATCCGGCTCCGCGACGAACTCGTCACGGCACTGCGGCGAGCAGAAGAACCACGTTTGCCCGTCGTGAACGACGTGCGGCGTCCCCTCCCGTTCGACCGCCATCCCGCACACGGGATCGGTGGCCATCTCGGCCATCGCGCGGAACTCGCCATCCTCGAGCCACAGGACCCGGTCGGCGATCTCCTTCAGGCGGGTGTCGTGGCTCACGATCACGACGCTCCGTCCTTCCTCGGTCGCGGCTCGTTTCAACAGCCTGGCGATCTCGTGGCCGATCTTCGAATCGAGGTTCGCCGTCGGTTCATCGGCGAGGATCACGGCGGGCTCGTTCGCGAGCGCTCGCGCGATCGCCACGCGCTGCTTCTCGCCGCCGGACAGCTTCTCGGGCTTGAACGTGAGCCGCTCCACGAGACCGAAGCTCCGCAACAGGTCGTCGGCCCGCTCCCGGCTGCGAGCGCCCGTGACCCCGGCGAGGTTCAGCGCGAACTCGACGTTCTCGCGCGCGGAGAGGGCCGAAAGAAGGTTGAAGTCCTGGAACACGAAGCCGAACCGGCGGGCTCGGAAGTCGGGGAGGCGTGACTCCCGCAAGGCCGTCATCTCCGTTCCGTCGACGAAGATCCGGCCGGAGGTCGGCCGAAGCATGGCGCCGAGCATCGAGAGGAGGGTCGTCTTCCCACTGCCCGATGGACCCATGATGAGAACGACCTCTCCGGGGCGGATCTCCAGGTCGACCCCCCGAACGGCGCGAACCTGGACCTCGCCCTCCCCGAAGACCTTCTCCAGCCCTTGGGCCTTGATCGAGAACTCGTCCATGTGAACTACCTCCGGAAGACGGCGGCGGGATCGACCCGCATCACCTTGATGAGAGGGACGATCGCGCCGATCGCGCCGAGGAGCATGCCCGCGATCGCCGCTCGAACGACCGATGCCGCCTGCACCACGAGCGGCAGGGTCGCTGCCGTTCGGTCCAGGACCCACCCGAGCCCCAGGGCGACCACGACCGAAACCCCGAGCGCGGTGCCCACGGTCCAGCCGGCCTGGGCGACGACGACGCCGGCGAGGCGGCGGGGGCTGGCTCCGAGCGCCTTCATCACCCCGATCTCCCGCAGCCGGGACAGCGTGGCCGCGTACAGGGTGAGCGCGATCACGGCCAGGCCGATGAGGAATGCGGCCAACGTCATGATCTGCATGATCTCGGTGCTCATGTCCCTCACGCCCTGCCGCTCCTCGGCGGAGAACGCTTCACGGTCCTGTGCCGTTAGGTCCGTGGCGGCCTGGATCCGGCCGACCATCGCCTCCGTCGGGGCCCCCGTCCCCACCAGGACGTAGCTCGCGATGCTGTCCAGACCTCTCGCCCTTGCGAAGTCCTCGAACGGCACGTAGGAGACCGAGTTGACGATGTTCGTCATCCCGGAAGTGAGCCCCGAGACCCGCCACGCGCGATCCAGGATCTGCACCCGTGCGCCCACGCGCACGCCGAGCGTCTCGGCCGCCCGTTCGTCGAGGACCATCTCGCCGGGTCCCGGCTCGGACCCTGCCACCAGGGAGACCGGCCCGCCATGAGCGCCCGGCCGGTACCCGATGAGGTAGGTGAGTTCGCGCCCGCCGGAGGAGACGAGCGCACCCGTGTCGTAGAGGATCGGGTCGGCCCACCGCACTCCAGGCAACGCGCGGATCTCGTCCACGGCCGTCAGTGGGATCGACGAGGACGACATGTGCATCGTGCGAACGCCGCGCTGGGAGACGAAGAGGTCCGCCCCGGAGGAGTCGATGTAGCGGCTCACGTCGCGCATCGCGCCGGCGAAGATCCCGTCTAGGGCGATGGCCATGAGCAACGCGATGGCCACGCCCACGATCCCGAGGATGGCTCGTCGCCGCTCGGAGAACAGGTTCCTGCGACCGACGGCCACCCTGGACACGCTCATCCCTCTCGGTAGACGGATGCCGGATCGAGCCGGGCGATGCGGCGGGTCGGGATGACGGCAGCGAGGACCGCCATGACCCCGGCCGACACGATGGCGCCGCCCAACGCGCTGAGGGACGGTCGCACCCACATCTGCGGCCGCAGCGCCGCAACCAGCCAGGACGCTCCGCGGAACAGGAGGTAACCGGCGATCGTCCCCAGGGAAGCGATGATGAAGGTCTGGCCAAGGACGATCCGGAAGAGGCGCCGTCCCCGCGCTCCCATAGCCTTGGCGATCCCGTACTCGCGCGCGCGTTCGACGATCGCCGAGTAGACGGTGAGGGCGATGATCAGCGTGCCGGCCGCGAAGGCGATCATGAGCATGAGGGACAGCGGCCCGTTCATTACCCTGGCCAGGAGTGTCCGGTCCTCGTCTCCGAGCTCCCGTGGCGTGAGGACCGAGAAACCCGTCCGCTCCCGGATCTCGCGTGCGACGGTGGCAGGATCCCGAGCTCGAACGAGGACGAAGCTCGTCGTCCCAGGCATCTTCAACAGCCGCTCGACGGCGTCGTGTGTGGTGAACACGAAGCTCGTCATCCACGAGCGGGTCCCTTCGGACAGGCCTACGACGCGGAACGACTCGCCCATGACCTCGAGGTCGTCGCCGAGGCCGATCCCATGCTGCTCGGCCAGGGTGCCGTCCACCACCATCTCTTCGTCGCCCTCGACGCCTCGTCCCGCCGCCATGTCCCACGGCCCGCCGAGCTCGCCCCCTATCGAGCCGATGAGGAAGGTGAACTGCTTGCGTCCGTGAAGGTCGAGGACGGCGAACCGCGCGGCGACGGGATCGACACGCTCTACGCCCGGAACCTTCCGCACCGCAGCCACGGCGTCGATCGGCAGGACCGACGGGACGCCGAAGAAGTTCCGCGTTCCGCGCTCGGCCACGAACAGATCGGCGCCGACGTTGTCCTCGTACGCCGAGATCTGGACCCCGAACCCCGTCCACAGGCCTTGGAGGAGCAGGATCAAGGCGATGGCGGTTCCCACACCGAGGACGCTCGCGCCCAGGCGACGCGGGTCCGCCACGATGTTCCTGCGCGCCAGGGGAAGCGAGCGCATCATATCCACGCTCGCAGCCCGGGCCGACGTCCCATGTCCGCACCTCCCGTAACCTGACTTTGGATCTTTCAGGATACCCTACCAGGGTATCCTATCTGTGTTAAGGTATCGGCCTGGTGTGTGAGACCGGTGAACGGATCTCGAAGAACCGATGTGCGTGGTCACGAACGAGGGCTATATCGAGGGGCGCCGTGGGACGATCGCGATCTCGGCACTGGACGAGCCCGCGCTCGAGCCGTCTTCGATCGAGGCCGAGGCCGGCGAAACCGTTCGCCTCGCCGTGACCAGCGGGAGCCGAGCCAGGCACGAGTTCGTGGTCGGCGACCACGAAGTGCAGGAGATGGCCGAGGAGCAGGCCACGGAGGTGATGCACGGCCCCGTCGAGGCCATGGCGTCCCTCACCCGCCTCCGGGGGGAAGTCAGCGGACGCCACGCTCACGTTCGACCAGCCAGGCGAGCTCCTCCACGCCTGCCACATCGAGGGCCACTACGCCCGCGGGATGGTGGGGACCATCACAGTCACGTGAGTCTCCAGGGACCCCGACAGGAGCCGGCCGTCCGTTTGTTGACGGTGGTGTACCCCCCCAGGGTATAGTGGGGACTAGGGTATAGTGGGGCTCGACGACCTCGAGGGGACGGAGGATGGCCGGGTACAGCATGAACAAGAAGGACCTTCAGGACCGTCTCCGGCGGATCGAGGGCCAGATCCGCGGGATCCAACGGATGGTGGACGAGGACAAGTACTGCATCGACATCCTGACGCAGGTGAACTCGGCGGCGGCCGCTCTGAAGTCCGTTGGGATGGGCCTGCTCGACGACCACGTTCGGCACTGCGTCAAGGAGAGCATCGAGACCGGCGACAGCGACGAGAAGGTCGAGGAGCTGTTGGCCGCGGTAGCACGGTTCGCGGGGAAGTGATCCGATGAGCGACACAACGTTGCGGGACGAGATCGAGGAGCTCCGCCTCGACGTCTTGGGCATGACGTGCGGCTCGTGCGCCGTCCGGGTGGAGAAGACCCTCAACAAGCAGCCGGGCGTGCGTGCGTCGGTCAACTTCGCTACCGGCGAGGCCCTCGTGCGCCTGGAGGACGGGGCGCCCGCGTTCGACACCATCCGGCAAGCGGTGCAGCAGCGGGGCTACGACGTCCGCCTCCACGTCGACGAGAGCGAGGAGGCGGCCCGTCGCGAGGAGCGATCGTGGCTCCGCCGGCTGCTCGTCGCGTGGCCGCTCGGCATCGCCACGATGGCGATCTCGCTGCTCGCGATGGATCAGACGTGGGCGCGCTGGACGGCTTTCCTGCTCGCTACCCCGGTTCAGTTCTACGCGGGCTGGCCGTTCATCAGGGGGGCGGCCCTCCGGGCGCGGAGCCTGTCGGCGAACATGGACACGCTGATCGCGGTCGGGACCCTCGCGGCGTACGCGTTCTCGGTCTGGGCGCTCGCCGCAGGCGGCGACCTCTACTTCGACACCGCGGCGATCATCATCGCGTTCATCGCACTCGGCCGCTGGCTCGAAGCCCGAGCGAAGGGACGGGCGTCGCAGGCGATCAAGCGCCTGCTCGAGCTCGGAGCGAAGGATGCGCGCGTCCTGCGCAACGGCAAGGAGCTGAAGGTCCCGATCGACGCCGTCAAGCCGGGATGGACGCTGAAGGTGTTGCCGGGGGAGAAGATCCCGGTCGACGGCCGCGTCGTGGAAGGCGCCTCGGCGGTCGACCAGTCGATGCTGACCGGCGAATCCGTGCCCGTCGAGAAGGGCCGCGGCGACGAGGTCGCCGGCGCCACCGTGAACGTCGACGGGGTGCTGGTGATAGAGGCCACGCGCGTCGGTACGGACACGGCGCTCGCTCAGATCGCGCGGCTCGTCGCGGAGGCGCAGGGCTCGAAGGCGCCGATCCAGCGTCTGGCCGATCGGGTCGCCGGCGTGTTCGTCCCCGTCGTGATCGGCATCGCCGCGATCACGGCGGCGGCCTGGTACGCGATCGACGGCACGCTGGAGGCCGCGCTCGTCCCGGCCGTCGCCGTCGTGATCATCGCGTGCCCATGCGCCCTCGGTCTCGCGACGCCGGCGGCGCTCATGGTGGGTACCGGCCGAGGCGCGCAGATGGGCATCCTGATCCGGAGCGCCGAGATCCTCGAGCGTTCGAAGGACGTGGACGCGATCGTGTTCGACAAGACGGGCACGCTGACCGAGGGCCGGATGCGCCTGACCGACGTCTTCGGATGCGCCGAGGCCCTCGAGTACGGGGCCGCGGTCGAGGCTGGCAGCGAGCACCCGATCGCGCAGGCGATCGTCGACGGTGCTCGACAGCGTGGCGTCCAGCTCCGTGAGGTGACGGCCTTCCGCTCGGTCGCCGGTCGTGGCGCGCGAGCGACGCTCGACGGCACGCAGGTGATCGTCGGCCGGCGTGCGCTTTTGCAGGAGGAAGGCATCACGATCCCGCCCTCGATCGGGCGCGAGGCCGCACGGCTCGAAGCCGAGGGGAAGACGGTCGTGTTCGGCGGGTGGGAGGGCGTCGCGAAGGCGGGGTTCGCGGTAGCCGACACGCTGAAAGGGGACGCCGCACAGGCCGTGAGCGATCTCCACAGCCTCGGCGCGCAGGTCGTGATGATGACCGGCGATAACCGGACCACCGGCGAGGCGATCGCTCGACAGGTCGGGATCGACCGCGTGCTGGCCGAGGTCCATCCGCAGGACAAGGTCGAGGAGATCCGCCGCCTCCAGTCCGAAGAGAGGGTGGTGGCGATGGTCGGCGACGGCATCAACGACGGCCCCGCGCTCGCGCAGGCCGACCTCGGCATCGCGATCGGAACCGGCACCGACGTGGCGATCGAGGCGAGCGACATCACGTTGATCGGAAGCGACCTGCACGGCGTCGTGAGCGCCATCAGGCTGTCGCGACGGACGTTCCGGACGATCGCGGAGAACCTGTTCTGGGCGTTC
>JBMDWR010000329.1:0-1176 GCA_048594645.1 Actinomycetota bacterium | reverse complement strand
CGGGAACGACCGCGCGGCGTCGCTCAGCTCTCGTTCCCGTAGATCCCGAGCTGCGTCTCGGGATCGAAGAAGTGCAGGCGAGCGGTGTCGACGACGAGCTCGAGCGCCTGCCGCTCCCTGGCGCGCGTCCGTGGGTCGAGCCGCGCGACGAACGTCGAGATGCCTGTCTGCGCGGCCCTCTCGAGCTCCTGGACGGCGACGTTGGTGGTCGCCATCGGCCCCGCCTGCTCCCCGACGAGCTCGCGGGTGTCCTCGGTCAGTACGGGCGGAGCGTCCACCTGGAAGTGCACGAGCACCTCGGCGCCGAGCGCCTCTCGGAGCAGGATGTCCGTCTTGATCCGCCGGTCAGCGGGTGCGTCGGGCAGGAGCGAGGCGTCCTCCATATTCTCGGGTCGGATCCCGAGGATCACGCGCTTCCCCTCGTACGCTCGGACGCCCGGACGCTCGTCGAAGACGTCATCCGCGACACGCAGCCGAGTGCTTCCGAACGAGACGAACAGACCGCCGTCGTCGCGAACGAGGTCCGCCTCGACCATGTTCATCGCGGGTGAGCCGATGAACCCGGCCACGAACAGGTTGGCGGGATGGTCGTACAGGTACTGGGGCGCCTCGACCTGCTGCAGCTCTCCCTTGCGGATCACCGCCACGCGGTCGCCCATCGTCATGGCCTCGGTCTGATCGTGCGTGACGTAGATCGTCGTGACGCCGAGGTCGTCCTGCAGGCGAGACACCTCCGCGCGCATCTGGACCCTGAGCTTGGCGTCGAGGTTCGACAGCGGCTCGTCCATGAGGAAGGCCTGCGGCTCGCGCACGATCGCGCGGCCCATCGCCACGCGTTGACGCTGACCGCCGGAGAGCGCCTTCGGCTTGCGCTGGAGGTACTCGTCGAGCCCGAGGATGTCGGCCGCCTGCCGCACCCGCCGGTCGATCTCCTCCTTCGAGAGCTTCCGCAGCTTCAGGCCGAACGCCATGTTGTCGTACACGCTCATGTGCGGGTAGAGCGCGTAGTTCTGGAACACCATCGCGATGTCCCGCTCCTTGGGAGGGACCGTGTTCACGACGCGGTCGCCGATGGTGATGGTGCCGTCCGTGATCGACTCGAGGCCTGCCACCATGCGGAGCGCGGTCGTCTTGCCACACCCGGACGGTCCGACCAGGACGATGAACTCTTCGTCC
>JBMDWR010000328.1:0-1922 GCA_048594645.1 Actinomycetota bacterium | reverse complement strand
CGGCCGGGGGCGATGGCGATCGCCTTCGACAGCGTGTGGGTCGCCCAACCGGACCGAGGTCGCGTGGTCCGTCTCGATGTCGAGGACGGCTCGGTGCAGGACACGATCCCCGTTGGGTCGTCGCCGTCGGCACTCGCGCCGGGCGACGACGAGATCTGGGTGACGAACGCCGCCGACGGCACGGTCAGCAGGATCGACGTCGAGACCAACCAGGAGAGCACGCAACTCCCAGCGGGGTCGCGCCCCACGGGCATCGCGAGCGGGGGTGACGCACTCTGGGTCGCCGACACGACGGGCGCCGCGCTCCTGCGCCTCGACCCCTCCGGAGACGACCAGCGGGCGTCGACCCAGGTCCCGGGCGAACCCGCGGGGGTTGCGTGGACCGACGACGGCGTCTGGGTCTCGTACGCCCCCGACGGCATCGCGCGCATCGATCCGTCGACCGGCACGCTCGCGCTGACCCAGACGGTGGGGAACGACCCGACGGCCGTCCTGTCGGCACACGGGTCGATCTGGGTCGCGAACCACCTCGACGGCACGGTCTCTCGCCTCGATCCGTCGAGCGGCGACGTCGTGGACGTGATCCCGGTGGGGGACGGTCCGAACGCCCTCACGTCAGTGGACGGCTCGGTCTGGGTGACGACGGAGTACGACGGGACGCTCGTCGCGATCGACCCGGCGACGAACAGGACCGGGCGCACGGTCGTCCTCGACGCGACGGCGGCGTCGCTCGCGACCGACGGCGAGGCTGTGTGGGTCGCGGTCGGTGCGTCGGGCCGAGAGCACCGGGGTGGCACGCTGCGCATCGCGGGCGGCGAGATCGACTCGCTCGATCCCGCCGTCGTCTACGACACGTTGGGTTGGCAGATCCTGACGATCACGAACGACGGGCTCCTCGCGTACAAGCGCGTCGGTGGCCCGGAGGGAACAACGCTCGTTCCCGACCTGGCGTCCGCGCTGCCCGACGTCTCGGCGGACGGATTGACCTATCGGTTCCCATTGCGGGAGGGCATCCGCTACTCCACCGGCGAGCCGGTTCAACCGGAGGACTTCCGCTACGGGCTCGAACGCACGATCGGGATCGGCCCCGGCGGCGTCGACTTCTACGGCGCGATCGAGGGCGCGCGAGCCTGCGCCGAGGCCGGCTCCGCGTGCGACCTGTCCGATGGCGTCCTCGTGGAGGGCGGAACGATCACGATCCGGCTGGAACGACCCGACCCCGACCTGCCGTACAAGCTCGCGATGCCGTTCGCATTCCCGGTGCCCCCGACCGTGCCGATGGAGGACCAGCGCCTCCACCCGATCCCGGCGACGGGCCCGTACATGATCCGGGAGGCTAGCGGCGCGGGGATCAAGCTCGTCCGCAACCCCATGTTCGAGCAATGGTCGGGAGCTGCCCAGCCCGACGGGTTCGTCGAGGCGATCTCGTGGCGTTTCGGCGGCAGGGAAGAGAACGCGTTCGAGGCGGTGACCGCCGGAGCCGTCGACTGGACGACGGAAGCGGCTCCGGAGGACGTGGACGACCTGAGAGCGTCCAACCCGGACCAGGTCCTGTCCGCGCCGGACTCTTCAGCCTTCTTCGTCGGGTTCGACGTCGCACAGGCGCCGTTCGACGACGTCCGAGTGCGGCAGGCGGTCAACTACGCGATCGACCGCGCCCACGTCGTCGAGCTGTTGGGCGGTCCGGCCTTCTTCCGCCCGACGTGCCAGCTCGTGCCGCCGAGCATCCCGGGGTACCAGCCGCTCTGCCCGTACACCGCCGAGCCCGAGAGCGGTCGCTGGTCGGCGCCCTATCTCGAGCGCGCGCGCGAGCTGATGGACGCGGCCGGCGTCGCCGGCGAGCGCGTCACCGTCTGGACGCCGAGGGACGGCGTGCCGGCCGGCACGGTCGACGTGATGACATACGTCGCGGAGGTGCTCAC
>JBMDWR010000327.1:0-1538 GCA_048594645.1 Actinomycetota bacterium | reverse complement strand
CCCCGAGGCGGCCCAGGACGGCCTGCGCCGTCGGCAGATCGAACAGCACCCAGGTCGCGCCGAGCAGGCTGTCGGACTCGCCGTAGCCCGCGACCCCCACGACCGTGAACTCGCGTGACGGTCCCTCGAACAGGATCTGGATCCGGTCGCCGACCTGGATGTCGTTCCGCTTCGAGGTGGCGGCGTCGATCACGACCTCGTCGCCGCCCTGCGGCCGGGAGCTTCCGGGTTCGAGCGTGAAGCCGGCGAGATCGTTCCACGACGATGCGGCGGTCGGCGGACCGAACGTCCCCACGATCTTGCCGGTGTGCGGGTCGACTACCTGCGCGTAGCCGATCACGTCGCCGACCGCCTCCGCGACCCCGGGGACGCCGCGCACCGTCGTGAGCACGTTCTGCGGGAACGCCTGGCGCTCCTCGATCCCACCGTTGGTCTGGGCGGTGAACGCGTTGGAGCTGCGGACGAGCAGGTCGATCGACGCCGTCCCCGTCTGGACGAGGTCGTTGAACGCCTTCGTCATCGTGTCCGTCAAGACGTACGTCCCCGCCATGAACCCCACGCCGAGGACGATCGACAGCCCCGTGAGGAGCAGGCGCATCTTCCGCGCGAGGAGGCTGCGCAGGGCGGCCCGCAACATCTCAGTCCTCCAGCGCCTTGAGCCGATCCAGGACACGTTCGGTGGTCGGCTCCCGCATCTCGTCGACCACCTTGCCGTCCCCCAGGAAGACGATCCGGTCCGCGAAGCTGGCCGCGGAGGCGTCGTGCGTCACCATCACGATCGTCTGCCCATGGTCCCTCACCACGCTCCTCAGGAACCCGAGCAGCTCGTGCCCGGACCTGGAGTCGAGGTTGCCCGTCGGCTCGTCGGCGAACACGATCTCGGGCCGGCTGAGCAGCGCGCGTGCCCCCGCCACTCGTTGCTGCTGGCCCCCGGAGAGCTCGCTCGGCCGGTGCGAGAGCCGATCACGGATCCCCACCGTGTCCACGACCGTGTCGAACCACGTCGGGTCCGGGTTCTCGCCCGCGATGTCGAGCGGCAGCGTGATGTTCTCGGCGGCGGTGAGCGTGGGAACCAGGTTGTAGGCTTGGAACACGAACCCGACGTTGCGCCGCCGCAGCAAGGTCAGCTCCTTCTCGGACAGCTTCGTCAGGTCGACGTCGCCGATGAACACCTGGCCGGCAGAAGGCGTATCCAGACCCGCCATGCAGTGCAGCAGCGTCGACTTGCCCGAACCGCTCGGCCCCATGATCGCCAAGATCTCGCCGCGCGCGACAGCCAGGGTCAAGCCCTGGAGGGCGGGCGTCGCGCCAAACGCCTTCGTGACCTCTCTCGCTTCCAACAGGGTCCTAGCGGCCACGTCGAATCTCCTCTGCGAGTGGTTTCAGCCTTCCCAGAGTGACGTCCATCCACCGCAGGTCAGCTTCCAAGTGGAACAGCGCGAAGTCGGCTGTCAGCCTTTCGGACAAGCTGCCGCTCTCCCTTCGCAATCTCGTGAGCTCGCGCATCCGTTGGATGTGAGCGCCACGCTGCGCGTCGA
>JBMDWR010000326.1:0-1549 GCA_048594645.1 Actinomycetota bacterium | reverse complement strand
GTGGAGCTGTACGTCTACGGGGAGGGACACAGCTCCTACATCGTCGACGAGCAGGTTCGCGAATGGGCGGCCGTGCTCGGGTTCCTTCGACGCACGATCCATCTTCCCTGAAGCGCGTCACTCGCCGACCGTGATGAAGTTGCGCCAGGTGCCTCGCTCGTCGATCGCGAGACGCGGTCCCTGGTAGCCGCGTCCGCCGTCGATCATCAGCTGGATCTCCTCGTCCGTGAACCCCAGCGCGGCGAGGTCGGCCCGTTCACGATCGCCGAGCGCGGAGAAGTCGCTGTTCACGAGGTACGGCCAGAAGGTGAAGGTCCCGACGCCCTCGATCTCCCGGGTGGTCGGTGGCATCTGCAGGATCGCCACCATGAGCTCGAGCTCCCCGGGGTCGGCCCGCCAGGCCGGGATCGGGTCGCTGCCGTCGTCGAGGTTGTAGACGAACGTGTTGGGGTCCAGGAGCGCGGCGAGCGCGTCGAAGTCTCGTGCCCGAGCCGCGTCGTAGATCCGCTGTGCCGTCGCGGCGACGTCCGGCGAGACGCCCGTGACGTCGACACCGGTGACCTCCGGCTCGCCCACCGGCGTCTCGATCGAGACCATGGCTGCGGCAAGACTCGCTCCGGTGGCGTCGGGGATCGTAACGAGGAGCGTGGCGCGGCCGTCCGGTGTCGGCGACACCCGGAACAGCACCTCGATCGCGGGGTTCTCCAGTCCGACCTTGAAGGCTCCCAGCGCAGGGTCGATCGTCGCGCCGTCGAGAACGTGCCCCTCCAGGCTCGGAGCGCCTTCGAACGCAGCGGAGACGCGTCCCGTCAGGTGTAGCGTTCCGGGGGTTGGCCCTTCGCTGATCGGATCGAGTTCGATCAGCGGGCTCGAGACGCCGACGACGCTCCAGACGCCGATCGGCCCCGCCCGGCCGGGTTGGCGGAGCTCGACCGCGATGCCCGGCACGCGCGCGTCGAACCTCCGGTTCGACAGCTCGATCACCGGCGACGCGTCCGGCCCGCTTGGGCCCGTTGGCTCTCCCGCGCGCCATACGACGTCATCGAGATCCCATCCCAGGAGGTTGGTCGCAAGGAGCATGGCCGTCCCGTCGGCCGTCGTTCGAAGCGGCTGGTGACCCTCGTCGACGGCCGCCTGGGCCGCGGCGATCGCCTCGGCGTCGGTCTCGGGCCACAGTGGCTGGACGCGTTCGGGCTGCGGGTTCGGTCCGGACACGGCGGGGACCGCGGGGTCGGCCGTGAGGCGGAGCGCCGAGACGCTCACGGCGACGAGCGCGACGACCACCACGCCGGCTCCGACGGACGTCATGACACGCCGGCTGCGTGCCCTCCGCAGCGTCGGCCGGACCGACGCCTCGACCTCGATCGGCATCTCGGTCGCGATGTCGTGGAGCAGGTTGTGCAGCCGCGTCTCCATCACTCGTCCTCCCAGCGGTCGTCCGGGAGCTCCTTGCGGAGGCGCTCGATCCCGCGCGACACCAGTGACTTGACCGTGCCCACGGCCACCCCGAGCGCCTGCGCGGTGTCCGCCTCGCTCAGGTCCTCGTAGT
>JBMDWR010000325.1:0-1243 GCA_048594645.1 Actinomycetota bacterium | reverse complement strand
GTAGCGTGAGAGCACCATGTCGTAGACGTCCTCGCGCCTGGCCGACTCGACGTCGACGTCGATGTCGGGCAGCTCGTCGCGCATCGGGTTCAGGAACCGCTCGAACGCGAGGTCGTGGCGGAGCGCATCGACGTCCGAGATACCGGTCAGGTAGCAGACGAGCGAACCGGCGGCGCTCCCCCGGCACGCGCACCGGATCCCCATCGCGCGCACGTCGGCCACGATGTCGGCCACGGTCAGGAAGTAGGCCGAGTACCCGAGCCGGTGGATCATCGCGAGCTCGTGGTCCAGGCGCTCCTTGACCCTGACCGTCGGGCGCATGCCCCGGTGTTCGAGGCCGCGCCAGCAACGCTCGGCCAGGACGCTGGAGGCCGATCGGCCGGGCGGCGTCGGGAAGTCCGGGAAGTTGACGCGGCGCAGCCCGAGGTCGAACGTGCACGACTCGGCGATCTCGAGCGTCGTCGTGGCGAGGTCGGGGCGCTCGTGGAACAACGCCCGCATGTCGCTCGCCGGCTTCAGCCATCCCTCGGCGTTGGAGCGCGTGACGTTGGCGACGTCGATCGGCACGAGCTCGCGCATGCACTCGAGCGCGTCCGCCAGGAACGCGTCCCCCGCGACCAGGTAACGGACGGGGTTGGTGGCGACGGCGCGGACGTCCGCGCGCTCGGCCAGGCGCAGGAGCGCGCGGATCTCGCGGCCCGAGCCCTCCTCGAGGGTGTGTGGCACGGCGACGAAGGCTCGATCGCCGAACGCGTCGCGGTACGGCTCGATCGCCCGGCGAGCAGCGTCCGCGCGCCCTGCGGCCGCGAGCGCACCCGGAGGCGACGACCGCCCCAGCAGCGTGACGAGTCCGTTCGCGTGCGCACAGACCTGTTCCGGCGTGAGGGACGGGTCTCCGCGCTCGCCCGTCATGTGCGCGTCGGTCACCAGTCGACACAGGTTGGCGTAGCCGGGGCCATCGCGCGCGAGCAGGATCACGCTGGCGTCCGCCGGCCTGCGCCCGCCCCGGGGCAGCGGGAGCGTGCCGGCTTCGCGGACCGTGACCGACGCGCCGAGGATCGGGCGGATGCCCTCGCGCTCGCACGCGTCGACGAACCTGGCGGCGCCGTAGAGCCCGTCACGGTCGACGAGCGCGACCGCCGGCATCCCGAGCTCGGCCGCGCGACGCGCGAGCGCTTCGGGTGAGAACGCGCCTTCCTTCAGGGAGAAGAACGAGCGGACGTCGAGATGGACGAACCCGCCG
>JBMDWR010000324.1:0-7698 GCA_048594645.1 Actinomycetota bacterium | reverse complement strand
CCCCCGCCGCCGCGGTCGCTGCCGCGACGGCCGCCGAAGCCGCCCCACCACCACGACCGCATGAAGAACTCGCTGATCAAGATCGCGGCACCCACGAGCGTCGCGACGATCGTCCCCACCAGGATGTCGCGGTCCACGACGTGAGCGAGCTCATGGCCGATCACTCCCTCCAGCTCGACGCGGTTCAGCGTCGCGAGCAGCCCCTCGGTGACCGCCACGGAGGAGTGCTCGGGGTCGCGGCCCGTCGCGAACGCGTTCGGGGCCTGCTCGGGAACGACGTAGACCTTCGGCTTGGGGATGCCGGCCGCGATCGAGAGCCCCTCGACGATGTTGTGTAGCCTGGGCTGCTCCTGCGCGCTCACCTCTCGCGCTCGCGTCGAGGCGAGGATCACCCGGTCGCCGGCGAAGTACGACCCCAGCGACAGGACGATCGCGATGCCCACCGCGACGGCGATCCCGGCTGGGCCGCTCGAGTACAGGAGCCCGAGGACGTAGCCCACGGCGCCGAGCAGCACGATCGCGCCGAGGATCAGCACCCACGTCTTGCGCTTGTTCGACGCGATCTGCTCGTACACGGGCTACCGGCTAGCCGGGGAACTCGACCTCGGACGGCGCGCGTACGGGATCCTCGATGTCGAAGAACTCGCGCGTGTGGAACCCGAAGGTGCCGGCGATCACGTTGGAGGGGAACGAGCCGATCAGCGTGTTCAGCCGCATGACCTGATCGTTGTAGAACTGGCGGGCGAACGCGATCTTCGATTCCGTGCCCGTCAGCTCCTCCTGGAGGGCCAGGAAGTTCTCGTTCGCCTTCAGGTCCGGGTAGTTCTCGGCGACCGCGAACAGCTGTCTGAGGCCGCGCGTGATCTGGTTCTCGGCCTGCGCCTGATCCGGGACGGCGTTCGCGTCGATCGCCCTCGAACGCGCCTGCGTCACGTGTTCGAATACCTCGCGCTCGTGCGTGGCGTAGCCCTGGACCGTCTTCACGAGGTTGGGGATCAGGTCGTACCGCCGCCGCAGCTGCACGTCGATCTGCGACCAGCCGTTGTCCACACGCGCGCGCAGCGCGACGAGACGGTTGTAGACCAGGATGGCCACGACCAGCGCGACGGCGACGACCGCGATGACGACCCAGGCCCAGGCAGGCACGGCGGCATCCTAGCGCCTGCCGGCCGCGGCCCCCTCGTACACGGCTTCGAGGCGCGGAAGCACGGTTTCCCACGAGAAGGCCTCGGCGCGAGCCCGCCCGGCGGCCGAGAGCGCCGCCGCGAGCTCGTGGTCGGCAAGCACCAGTCGGATCGCGACCGACAGCGCTTGAGGGTCACGCGGCGGCACGAGCAGGCCGTCCACCCCGTCGCGCACCACCTCGCGGTAGCCCTCGATGTCCGTGGCGACGACCGGGACGCCGGCGGCCATCGCCTCGACGAGCACGATCCCGAAGCTCTCCTGCCCCACCGCCGGCGAGACGAACACGTCGGCGGCCGCGTGGAAGCCGGGGAGCGCGTCGTGAGCGACGGTTCCCAACGGCATGATCTTGGCGCGCACGCCTTCGGGGAGCGATCGCAACGCGACGCGATCGCGGCCGTCGCCGGCGACGATCAGTCGGGCGTCGTCGACGTGGGCCGCCACGATCTCGAACGCGCGGAGCATGTCGGCGAACCCTTTCTGCGGATCGAGCCGATTGACCCACAGGATCAGCCGGCCCTCAGGCAGACCCTCTGCAGGGGCGGCACCAGAGAACATCCGAACGTCGACGCCGTTGGGGACGATCTCGACGGGCGCGCGGACGACGCGGCGCACGAACGAGGCCGCCGCGCTCGAGACCGCGACCGCCACGTCGATGCGCCGGTGGACCCCGCGCAGCACGGGGCCGGCGAGCTCCATCAGCCTCGAGCGCTCGAGGTGTGCGTGGAAGGTCGCGACGACGGGCTCGGTCGCAGCGAGCACCGCCAGCATCGACGTGCTGGGCGTGAACGGTTCGTGCACGTGGATCACGTCGGGCGCGAACGTCTGCATGGCAGCGCGAAGCCGCCTCCACGCTCCCCAGGAGAAGGAGATCGGCGCCACCGTCCCGCCGTACGGCACGCGAACCGGTCGCCCGACGACGCGAACCCCTGGATCGACGGAGGGTCGTGAGCCGGGCGCGAGCACGAGGACGGCGTGGCCGCGAGCCTCGAGTCCGGCCGCGAGCTGGCGAACGTGGACCTGGACGCCGCCCGGCGCGTGCCAGTCGTACGGACAGGTGAGGAGGATCCTCACGCGTCTCGGGTCGGCGCTGCGGGTGCGTCCGCGGGCCGGGCGACCGCGTCCCAGGCCGGCTGGAACATGTGCCAGTCGGTGGGCTTGGCCGAAACGGCGCGCTCGAAGCGCTCGGCCATCATGCGCGAGAGCGTCGCGACGTCCTGCCGGATCACGCCGGTCGGTTCGAACGAGAGCGGCTCCCCGATCTCGATCTGCCACCCGTCGTTGAGCGTGTAGACGGGGCACACCATCAACGGCGCCTTCGCAGTGAGAGCGAGCAGGGCAGGCCCGGCCGGCACGCGCCGCGCAGCGCCGAACATCTCGACCTCGACACCCCGGCCGGTGAGATCGCGGTCGGCGACGAGCGCGACCAGCCAGTTCTCCGAGAGCAGCTGCTTCAGCTGCTGGCCGACGTGCCCGTCCTTCGACAGCGCGATGATGCGCATCCCGAGCTCCTCGCGATGGCGGAGGAACAGCTCGAACAGCCGCCGGGGCCTCAACTCCTCGGCGACGGCCGCGATCCGGTACCCGTTGGCGCCGAACCAGTGACCGGCGACGTCCCAGTTCCCCATGTGCGGCAGGACACACACGCACCCTCGGCCGGCTTCCAGCGCCCGGTCGATGTTCTCCACGCCCGACAGGACGACCCGCTCGTTGAACTCCTCCAAGGGCATCGAGCGGATCCGGAACGCGTCGAACCAGAACCGTGCATACAGCTCGAACGCCTCACGCGTGGCGAGCGCCACCCGCTCGTCGGAGGGATCGACGCCGAGGACCATCGCCTGGTTCGCCGCCACGGTCGCGCGGACGCCGTGGAGGCGGGCGTTGGCGAGCCGGCCGAACCACAGGAAGAGCGACCGCCCGAGCCGTTCGGGGAGCGACATCGCGAGCCACTCGGCCGCGCGGTAGCCCCAGTACGCGGCGGTCTCCTTGGCCGTCTCCTCCCGGATCACGACGAGCCGGCCGGCGCGCTCACTGGCGCTCCTCCTTGGCCACCTGGCTGGCGCGAACCGCGGACGCCAGGAGCATCAGCACCGCGACGGCCCACGGCGACCACCGCCATCCGGCGATGAGCCCGGCCGAGATCAGGCCGTAGCGGATCACCGGCGTGACGACCCCCTCCTCGATCCCGTACCCGAGGCTCCCACCCCGCGCGCGGATGTACGACGCCAGGAAGCCGGCGGCAAGCGCGACGAGGGCACCGGCGGCCACCGGTGGGTCGCTCGCCCGTGTCACCCACGCCAGCGCGCCGAGAACGCACCCGTCGAACAGCCGGTCGGCGAACGACAGCACGACCCGTCCGAGGCGGTCGCTCAGCCGAAGCGCGATCCCCGCGCCCACGAGCAAGGTTCCGGCCAGCAGCGCGAGCCACCCGGCCGGCTCCGGCTCGCGGACCAGCAGCATCCACGTCGCGGCGGAGGTCGCGACGACCGAGGCGATCGACAGGAGCGGTACGACCGTGCGCTCGCCGACCTGCGCCCTCGCACTCACGTCCGCCACCGGCCGGAGGGTATCACCGGCGCCTGCTCGCCCCGAGGTCGTCGAGCGCCCGCGCTAGAATCCCGGTCCGTTTCCCGTCGTTCGGATCGGGGGCAACCTTGAAGACCTACGAAGCCAATGACATCCGCAACGTCCTGTTGATCGGGCACGGCGGTTCCGGCAAGAGCACGCTCCTCGAGGCCATGCTGTTCGCGGCGGGCGCCACCACCAGGATGGGGACGGTCGAGGACGGCAACACCGTCAGCGACTTCGAGGCCGAGGAGATCAAGAAGGGCATCAGCGTCTCACTCGCCATGGCGCCGGTCGAGTGGAACGGGGTGAAGATCAACGTCCTGGACGCCCCCGGCTACGCCGACTTCATCGGCGACCTCCGGTCGGCGATCCCGGCGGCCGACGCGGTCCTTCTGGTCGTCTCGGCGGTCGACGGGGTCGAGGTGCAGACCGAGGTCGCGTGGGAGCTCGCGGCGCTCGCGGGTCTGCCCCGCGCGATCTTGATCAACAAGCTGGACCGCGAGCGCGCCTCGTTCGAACGCACGCTGGACGAGCTCGTGCAGGCGTTCGGCACGCAGGTGGCGCCTCTCGAGCTGCCGCTCGGCGAGGAGCACGACTTCGAGGGCGTCGCCGACCTGCTCGGGCGCAAGGCGTACCGGTACGGATCGGGGCCCCGGGCCGAAGAGGGCGAGTGGCCGGACGACATCTCGGGCAAAGCCGACCCGTACCGCGAGAAGCTGATGGAGGCCGTCGCCGAATCCGACGACGCGCTGATCGAGAAGTACCTCGAGCAGGGCGAGCTGTCGGAGGACGAGGTCGTCCACGGCGTGAAGCGCGGCTTCGCCGAGGCGAGGATCGCGCCCGTGCTCTGCGCTGCCGCGGCGCGGCCGATCGGCGTGGACCGCGTGCTCCAGTTCATCGCCGACGAGTTCCCCTCACCGGCCGACCGCGGTCCCGTCACCGTGGTCGCCAAGGGCGGCGAGGAGAAGCAGCGCGCGTGCGACCCCGATCAGCCCCTCGCCGCGTACGTCTTCAAGACCGTCTCGGACCCGTACGTCGGTCATATCACGATGTTCCGGGTGTTCTCGGGCAGGATGCGGCCCGACGCATCGGTCTACAACGCGACGAAGGGGACCGACGAGCGCATCGGCCAGGTGTTCGCGCTCCAGGGGAAGGAGCACGACACCGTGTCGGAGGTGCCCGCCGGCGACATCGCGGCCGTCGCGAAGCTCTCGCACACGACCACCGGCGACACGTTCTCGACGAAGGACGACCCGGTGACGCTCCCGCCCGCCGAGATGCCCGAGCCGCTGCTGGCGTTCGCGATCAGCCCGAAGACCAAGGGCGACGAGGACAAGCTCTCGACGGCGCTTTCCCGCCTGCGCGAGGAGGACCCGACGCTGCGCGTCGAGCGCTCCGACGAGACGCACGAGACCGTCATGTACGGCATGGGAGAGGCGCACCTCGACGTCCAGATCGAGCGCATGAAACGCAAGTTCGGCGTCGAGGTGACGACCGCGCCCGCGAAGATCGCCTATCGCGAGACGATCCGGGGCGCCGGCAAGGGCCTCGGCCGGCACGTCAAGCAGACCGGCGGGCACGGTCAGTACGCGGTCTGCAACATCGAGATCGAGCCGCTTCCGCGCGGCGAGGGCTTCGAGTTCGTCGACAAGATCTTCGGCGGCGCGATCCCCAACCAGTTCATCGGCTCGGTCGAGAAAGGCGTCGTCAAGACCATGCAGCAGGGCGTCATGAGCGGCAACCCGATGGTCGACATCCGCTGCACGCTCGTCGACGGGAAGTTCCACAGCGTGGATTCGTCCGACATGGCGTTCCAGCTCGCAGGGGCGCTCGCGCTGAAGGACGCGGCGCAGCAGGCGGGCGTCGCGCTGCTCGAGCCGATCGTCGAGGTGGAGGTCGTCGTGCCCGAGTCCTACACGGGCGACATCATGGGCGACCTGAACGCCAAGCGCGGGAAGATCCAGGGCATGGAGTCGGCGGGCGCCGGTAAGCAGCGCGTGAAGGCGCTCGTGCCGCAGGCGGAGGTCGCGCGGTACTCGATCGACCTGCGTTCGATGACGGGAGGCCGAGCGGCGTTCTCGATGCGCTTCTCGCACTACGAGGAGGTGCCGACGCACCTGGCCGAGAAGATCATCGCGGCGGCGCAGCAGGAGAAGGAAGAGGCCAAGAAGTAGCGCGGCGCTACGCGACCACCGCCGCGAGGAGCAGCGCGGCCCAGCCGAGCACGAGGCAGGCGCCGCCGAACGGCGTCACCGCGCCCCACGCTCGCCGGCCCGTGAGCGCCAGGACGTAGAGGCTGCCCGAGAACAGCAGGATCCCGGCCACGAAGAGCCCGCCTGCGAGGGGCTCGGGCCACGACGCTCGCTCGACCAGGACCAGAAATGCCGTCCGACCGATCTCGGCGGAGGGGATCCACGCGTCGACGAGCACGACGACGAACAGCGCGAGCGCGTGCCACAGCTGGTAGCGCACACCGGCCTCGAACGTCGTCAGCCGCTCGGACGGCAACCTCGATCGGAGCGCATGCGTACCGAACGCGCCGAGCGCGACGCCGGTCAGCCCGAACGCCGCGCCGAGCACGAGGAACACGCGCATCACAGCACGTCGCCGAGGAACGCGAGCACGACGCGGTCGAACGCATCCGGTCTGCGGAGCGGCATGACGTGATCGCAGTCCTCGAGCTCGACGAACCGCGCGTCCGCGATCCGCTCGGCGATCGCGCGGCCAAGACGACCGAACACCGGCGGATCGTGATCGGCGGTGAGCACCAGCGTCGGCACGCGGATTGCGGCCAAGCGCGCGAATGCGTCGTCGAGCCGAGCGGCGCCGCTCTCATCCATCGTGACCACGTGCACGTTGTCGAACGCGATCTGCCGGATCCGCGCGCCGGCGGCGTCGTCCGTGCCGAGCGTCGCCGTCCAGACCGAGAGCTCGAGCTCCATCGCGCGGCGGGCGTCTCCAGCCTGGATCGCTTCCTCGATCGCCAGCTCGACGTCCGCGTACGCCGCGGCTTCCTCCTCCGTCTCCTCGAACCCTCCGACGTTGGCTGCGGCAAGGACGAGAGCCGAGACGCGTTCCGGGTCCGTGAGGGCGGCGTCGACGGCCACGCGTCCGCCGAGCGAGTTGCCGACGAGAGCGGCGCGTTCCAGACCGGCCGCGGCCATCACCGCGAGGAGGTCGGCGACGTGCGAGTATGCCTGGCCGGGCACCGGTCGGCTCGAACGGCCGTACCCCCGCAGGTCGTACCTCACGACGCGGTAACGTCCTGAGAAGGTCGCGAACTGCTCGTCCCATACGCGGCTGTCCCAAAGACCGGGATGGAGCAGGACGACACCGGGTCCGTCGCCGGCGACCTCCCAGGCCAGCGTGCCGCCCGGCACCTCCGCCATCCCGCCCTTCGCTTGCGTCATCTCGGCCTCACCCCTCGGATGTCGAGAAGTCGCGCGCGAGCTGGTTGAACCGTTCGGGCTTCGCGACGTGCACGAGCTGGTCCGCGCCCGCCACGATCCGCTTGATCGCACCGGGGACGCGTTCGGCCGGGACGTCTGCGATGTCGCCGACCTCCGCGACGTCCTCCTCTCCCACGATGATCAGCAGCGCCGCCGAAGCTCCTCCAGGCGGTCGACCGGCGGCGGCCGTCACTCGATCCCGGCGGGGTCGGCTGCGCCATCGGTTCGCCAGCGCCAGCGCGCGAGTCATGCGTCGTGGAGACGGGGACGCAGCCTGGCGTACGTCTCCTCCAGCAGCTCGGGCAGGACGCGCGTCTGTCCCACGACCGGCATGAAGTTGGTGTCGCCGTTCCACCGCGGCACCACGTGCCAGTGCACGTGATCCGGGATCCCGGCGCCCGCGACACGACCCAGGTTCATCCCCAGGTTGAAGCCGTGCGGATCCATCTCCTCCCGCAGCGCGTCGATGGCGCGCGCCACGAGCCGGTCGACCTCGGCC
>JBMDWR010000323.1:0-9305 GCA_048594645.1 Actinomycetota bacterium | reverse complement strand
CTTCGGCTCGCTGTTGCTCCCGATCGAGGGCATCACCAAGGTCTTCCTCTCGCATCTGCACGCGGACCACGTGGGCGACGTGCCGGGGCTGATCGGAAGCTTCGCCAAGGTCGGCCGACGCGGCCCGGTCGAGTTCTGGGGCGGTGGCAACGAGGACCCCGAGCTCGGCCTCGAGGCGTACATCCGCTACACGCAGAAGGCGCTGGGTTGGGACGCACGATCCGGCCTGGGTGTGGTGCCCACGGACTGGTTCGAGGCGATCCCGCACGAGATCCCCTTCGACCGGCCGGAGACGGTGTACGAAGGTGGGGGCGTCACGATCACCAGCATGCCTGCGATCCACAGCCTCTCGGGTGCCGTCGGCTACGCGCTCGAGTACGCGGGACAGAGGGTCGTGTTCTCCGGTGATACTCGGCCGTGCCGGTTCATCCTCGAGGCAGCGGTCGGAGCGGACCTGCTGATCCATGAGTGCTTCCAGTCGCCCGCCCTCGCCGCGGCCGCCTTCCAGAAGCCCGTGGAGTTCATGGAGCAGCGCCTCAAGCTCGTGCACACGATCCCCTCTCAGATGGGACAGATCCTCGCGAAGGCGACCCCTCGGATGGGGGCGATGTGGCACATGGACGTGACCCCAGGAGTGGACGCCGTCTTCGCGGAGGTTCGCGCGTCCTACGACGGCCCGGCTGTCGTCACCCAGGATCTCACGGTGTTCAACGTGACCGCCGATGCGGTCGTGGCCCGGCAGGCCCAGGTGGTGGATGCCCCACACAAGGTGGGTGGCGAGAAGCCGACGCCGCCGGTCGACGAGGCTCCCGCTCCGGCCCCGGCGTGGTGGGCCGACGCGGCGCTCGATCTCTAGGAGGAGCGATGGGCCTACGGGGGCGCGAGAGGAGATCGTACGAGGCGATCCTCGTCCGACTGGCGATGAGCGACGATGCGTTCGTCGAGTCGATGGGGGGCGCAGACGCCGCCGACATCGAGACGTCGTCGCTCGATCCACGGACGCACGCCTTGGTTCGCCTGGCCGCCGAGCTCGCGATCGACGCGTCGGTTCCGACGTACTCGTCTACCGTCGCGACCGCGGCTGCATGTGGAGCGACGCCCGACGAGATCGTCGGTGTGCTGGTCGCGGTCGGTCCGGAGATCGGGGCCGCACGCGTGGTGTCGGCGGCACCGGCGCTCGCGCTCGCGCTCGGGTTCGATGTTGACCATGCCCTTGAGGACCAGGAGTGAGAGGAGGCGACGGATGCTGGCAGAGATGACGCTCGGCGACGTGCTGTGGAGCATGCTCGCCCTCTTCTTCTGGTTCATGGCGATCTGGGTCTTCATCATGGTATTCGCCGACGTCTTCCGACGCCGTGATCAGTCAGGTTGGGCGAAGGCCGGCTGGGTGTTCCTGATCTTCGTGCTCCCATTGCTCGGTGCGTTGATCTACCTGATCGCGCGACCGACGCTGACCCAGCAGGACCGCGAGGAGATCCAGAAGGCACAGGAGGCGCAGCGTGGCCTCGAGGGCTACTCCGCCGCCGCCGAGATCCCCAAGTTCACGTAGGTGCACGAGGTCGGTTCGATGACGGACGGGCTACGCGGCGCTGAACTGGGTCCGTTCGCAAGGAGGGATGCAGGATGTTGGGTCGACCTGGGCGCGATCTCATCGGGGCGGCGACGCCCACCGCCGTCGTAGCGGGCATCCTCAACGAGGAGGAGTTCGCCGCCAAGAAGATGCAGGTTCTGGGGATCTGAGCCTCGCATGAGCGCGATCGGCGCGGCGCTGCTGGCAGGGGCGTTCGTCGCGTACGCGTTCCTGGCCGCGCGCTTGGAGCGGATATGGATCTCCGCCCCGATCGTGTTCGTGGCCGTCGGCTTCGTGCTCGGTCCGAGCGTTTCCGATCTGGTGTTCACGAACGCCGAGAGCGAGCCCGTTCTGGTCCTCACGGAGCTGACGCTCGCCGTCCTGCTCTTCGCCGACGCCTCCACGGTCAAACTCCGGGAGGTCCGGGACGACGCCCGGCTGCCCGAACGTCTGCTGGGGTTCGGCCTGCCGCTCACGATCGCGCTCGGTGCCGTGGTCGGGGCGCCGCTGCTCGCCGTGCCCTGGGCACAGGCCGCGTTGATCGGCACGATCCTGGCGCCGACCGACGCGGCGCTGGGTCTCGCGGTGGTGACCGACCGCGCGGTCCCTGCTCGTATCCGACGGGCGCTGAACGTGGAGAGTGGACTCAACGACGGGATCGCCACGCCGTTCGTCACACTGTTCCTCACGATCGTGGCCACCGAGGAGGGCGTCGAGGCCGGGTCGTGGGTTGCCGATGCCTCGAAGGAGCTGGGCTTCGCGGTGATGGCGGCGATCGTCGTGGGGGGCGTGGGGGGCCGGATGTTCACCGCTGCTCGAGCTCGCGGTTGGACCTCACGCGTCTCGGCAGACCTCGCGATCCTCTCGTTGGCGTTGCTCGCGTACGAAGGATCCGTCGCGATCGGCGGGAACGGGTTCGTGGCGGCGTTCTTCGGGGGACTGATCTTCGGGGCAGCTTCGGCGTCGGGCTCGCGATCGGCCGATGGCGAGGATCTTCGGGAGCCCGTGGAGTTCACGGAGACGGTGGGGATGTTCGCGTCCTTCCTCGTCTGGACGGTGTTCGGAGCGCTGTTCGTGGGGCCGGTGGTGACGGAGGGCCCGGCGGTGGACGCCGTCGTCTACGCGGTGCTGAGTCTCACGATCGTAAGGATGCTTCCGGTCGCGGTTGCGCTCGTGCGGACCGGACTCCGTCCGGACACGGTGGCATTCGTCGGATGGTTCGGACCTCGGGGTCTGGCGTCGGTCGTGTTCTCACTCCTTGCCTTGGAAGAGTTGCAGGGCACGCCGATCGCGGAGCCACTGCTGGAGGTGGCCACGCTGACGGTCATGGGCTCGGTCGTGCTGCATGGGCTCAGCGCGAAGCCGTTGGCGGCTCGGTACGGAGCCCGTGTCCGTGCCGTCCCAGACGCGATCGAGCTCGCGCAGGTCAGCGAGCCGCGGGTGCGCCGCCGGGCGCTGGCCGATGCGTGAGCGAGAGCTGAGTGGGCCCCCAGGGATTCGAACCCTGAACCTGCGGATTAAGAGTCCGTTGCTCTGCCAGATTGAGCTAGAGGCCCGGTCGAGTCTAGCAATGGGCTTCGGGTGCTTGGGGTGACCGAGGGGACTCGAACCCCCAACCCCCAGGACCACAACCTGGTGCTCTGACCACTTGAGCTACGGCCACCGCGTTCGAATGCGATTGTACCCGCGGCCCTCCGGACGCCCTGCTGCTCCTTGCCGCGCGAAGGCGTCTCTGGCATGATTGAACGGCCGTTCAAACCGATCGGGGAGGCGAGATGGCGGTTCGCGAATTCGCGCAGATCGACCTCGAGAAGGTCGACAGCCTCATCGCCGACCAGGAAGCCGCGCTCGAACCGAAGCACCGGGCGTCGATCGACTACCGGCGGAGGGCCGAACGCCACGTCGCGGGCGGCGTCGCCTCCTCATGGCAGGACTCGCCGCCGCACGCGATCTTCGTCGACCACGGCGACGGCAGCCACATCTGGGACATCGACGGGAACGAGTACGTCGACTACCACCTCGGCTACGGAGCGATGGTCGTCGGGCATGCCCACCCGGCGATCGTGCAGGCGATCGAACGCCAGGCGCGGCGCGGGACCCACTTCGCGCAGCCGACCCGCGACCTCGACCTGATCGGCGACAACCTCGCCGAACGCTTCTCGCTTCCGCTCTGGCGGTTCTGCAACTCGGGGACCGAGGCCACGCTGGAGGCGGCTCGGCTGATGCGGGCCAAGACCGGTCGCGACATGCTGATCAAGATCGAGGGGACCTATCACGGTCACCACGACTCGCTGATGTTCAGCGTGATCCCGGACCCGGAGCGGATCGGACCACGCGACCATCCGGTCACGCTGCCGCAGGTGCCGGGCATCCCGCAGGCGTTCGCCGACCTCGTCCGCGTCGTCCCGTACAACGACCTGGACGCGGCGCGAGCCGCGTTCGAGGAGAACCGGGGCAAGGTCGCCGGGATGATCGTCGAGCCGGCGATGATGAATTGCGGCGTGATCCTGCCCGAGCCCGGCTACCTCCAGGGGCTCGCCGACCTGTGCCACGAGTTCGACGCGTACCTCGCGTTCGACGAGGTCAAGACCGGTGTGACGCTCGCGTACGGCGGCGCGGTCGAGGCGTTCGGCGTGGTTCCGGACATCGTCTGCCTGGCCAAGGCGATCGGCGGCGGGACGCCGTGCGGGGCGATCGGGGCGACCGAGGACCTGTTCCGGCTGGTCGTCGACGGCGAGTACGACATGGCGGGGACGTTCAACGGCAATCCGCTCACGATGGCGGCGTCACTCGCGACGCTCACCGAGGTTCTCACGAAGGACGCGTACGCGACGCTCGACCACGTCGACGCGTACCTGAAGGAGCGGCTGTCGGCGGCGATCGAGCGGTACCGCCTGCGCGCGTACGTCACCGGCCTCGGCGCGAAGGGCTCCGTGATCTACTCCGAGAGGCCGGTGCGCGAGTACCGCGACTCGATCGGCATCGACGAGCGCATCACCTACCTCGCCTGGCTCTTCCAACAGAACGGCGGGGTGTTCAAATCGCCGTGGTCCAAGCAGGAGACCTGGACGCTGTCGATCCGGCACTCGGACGACGACGCCCAGCGGTACGTCGACAACTTCGAGGCGTTCGCGGCCGCGATTACGTCGTAGCGCCGCCCGGCCGGAACGGCCTATCCTCCGAGTCCCCCGACGAGGAGGCTGCCCCGTGACCCAGATCGATCCCTCACGCGTCGACGAGCTGACCGAGCGCGAACAGACCCGCCTGGCCGAACGGATCCCGCGCTCGATCGCGTTCGCGAAGCGGGCGAGCCAGGCCCTTGCGGGCGGCGTCGCGTGCTCCTGGCACGCGCTCGACCCGTACACGCTCTATGGCGCCCGTGGCCAAGGGCCGCACCTCTGGGACCTGGACGGCAACGAATACGTCGATCTCCACGCCGGCTACGGCGTCATGGTGGTCGGGCACGCGCACCCGAGGGTGGTGGAGGCCGTACGCGAGCGCGCAGCGCTCGGGACGCATTTCGCGCTTCCCGTAGAGGACACCGTGGTCGTCGCGGAGCTCCTGACGGAGCGCTTCGGCCTGCCGCTCTGGCGGTTCAAGAACTCCGGTTCGGAGGCAACGATGGACGCGTGCCGGATCATGCGGGCGGCGACGGGCAGGAACCTCGTCATCAAGGTCGAGGGCTGCTACCACGGAAGCTCGGACGGCCTCGCGTTCTCGTACTGGCCGGACCTCGCCGAGGCCGGACCCCCGGACGCGCCTCGGCCCGTGCGCAACACGGTCGGCGTCGCCGACGTCTACGGCGAGGCGCTGCGCATCGTCCCGTTCAACGATGTGTCGGCGGTCGAGCGCGTCCTCGCGACCGAGGGAGACCGCGTCGCCGGGATGATCCTGGAGCCGGTCATCATGAACGTCGGCGTGATCGAGCCCGAGCCCGGCTACCTTCGGTCGCTGGCGGACCTGCTCCACGCGCGGGGGGCGCTCCTCGCGTTCGACGAGGTCAAGACCGGCGCGACGATCGCGTTCGGCGGCGCCGCGGAACGGTTCGGCGTGCGGCCGGACATGGTGGCACTCGCGAAGGCGATCGGCGGCGGGTTGCCGATCGGCGCCGTCGGCGGCTCGGAGGAGGCGATGCGGGTGCTCGCCGACGGGACGATGGAGGGAGAGGGGACGTTCAACGGCAACCCGCTGTCGACGGCGGCGGCGCGTGCCGTCCTGGCGGAGATCCTGACGCCCGAGGCGTACCCGCGGCTCGAACAGCTCGGCGACACATACGCCGCCGGCCTCCGCGAAGTGATCGAACGACACGGGCTCCCTGCGACCGTCGTGTCGGTCGGGTGTCGCGGCGCGGTCCACTATCTCGCGGAGTCACCGCGCGACTTCCGAGACGCCGTGCGGGCCGACCCGAATCTCGCGCACCTCGCGTGGCTCTTCCAGCTGAACGGTGGCGCGTTCCCACCCTCGGGCGACCCGTGGACGATCTCGATCACGCACGGGGAGGATGATCTCGCTCGCTCGATCGAGAGCTTCGAGACGTTCGCGGCCGCCGTTGCCGGCTGACCACCCGCCTCAGGGCGCAGGGGTGCCGAGGCTGGAGCGGAGCTGCTCGAGCATCCGCTGCTCACCCTGACTCACCTGCTCCGCCCCGAACCCCATGAAGCCGCCTTCCTTCGCCGCATCGGCTGCAGCGCTCGCCGTGTCGAGTAGCCATCGACGGAAGGCCTCCGCCTCGGCCGGGGACGCCTTCGCCTCGAGGATCTCGTTCACGGCGCCGAGCTCGTCGAGCACCATCTTGCCCATCAGGGCTGAGCTCTCCGGTTTGAACCCGGCCAGCGGGTTCTGCTTCTGGTTGACCATCGAGGAGATGTCCTGCGACACGGCGATGAGGAGCTCGTCCTGCGACGGCGGTGTGGACGTCGCCCTCATCGTCGCCATCGTTTCCTTCGCCATCTCGATCGGCCCTCCCGGATCCGCGATCGAGATGGACATCCCTGCGACGAACGGCGCCCGGCACAGGCGCATCCATTCCTCGTCCGAGTAGTCGGCCTTGTTCGTCATGCGACGCCCTCCCGTGTCTCGGCTGGCTCCTTGGAGGCTACGGGCGCCGGCCACGGCATGCCAATCTGAGACGGACGCACTGGACCGGGTCCGCCGTCGATAGACTCGAGGACGACGTTCGCGGGACGAGGAGACGGCGATGACCACACAGGCAGAGCGGTTGGAGACGGCGGAACCGCGGACGTCCGAAGAGCACATCGCGCTCGTCGAGCGCGCGACCGCGCATAACTACCACCCTTTGCCCGTCGTCGTGTCCGAGGCCGAGGGCTGCTGGGTCACCGACGTCGACGGCAGGCGATACCTCGACATGCTGGCGGCCTACTCGGCGCTCAACTTCGGCCATCGGCATCCGAAGCTGATCGCGGCGGCGAAGGACCAGCTCGATCGCCTGACGCTGACGAGCCGCGCGTTCCACAACGACCAGATGGGGCCGTTCGTCCGAGATCTCGCCGACCTGTGCGAGATGGACATGGCCCTGCTGATGAACACGGGCGCCGAGGCCGTCGAGACGGCCATCAAGACCGCGCGCAAGTGGGGCTACCTCCGTAAGGGCGTCGCGCCCGGACGCGCGAAGGTCGTCGTCGCGAGCGGCAACTTCCACGGCCGGACGATCACGATCGTGAGCTTCTCGACGGACGAGACCGCTCGCCGCGACTTCGGCCCGTACACCCCGGGCTTCCAGGTCGTGCCGTACGGCGAGGCCGAGGCGTTGGACGCCGCGCTGGACGACGACACCGTCGGGTTCCTCGTCGAGCCGATCCAGGGCGAGGCCGGCGTGATCGTCCCGCCCGACGGCTACCTTCGTCGCGCCCGCGAGCTCTGCTCCGAACGCGGCGTGCTGCTGATCGCGGACGAGATCCAGAGCGGCCTCGGACGCACCGGGACGACGTTCGCGTGCGAGCACGAGGGCGTTCGGCCCGACGTGTTCGTCCTGGGCAAGGCGCTCGCCGGGGGCATCGTCCCGCTCTCGGCGGTCGTCGCGGACGAGCCGATCCTCGGGGTGTTCGAGCCGGGGCAGCACGGAAGCACATTCGGCGGGAACCCCGTCGCGTGCGCGATCGGCCGACGCGTCGTCTCGATGCTTCGGACCGGCGAGGTGCAGGAGAACTCGGCTCGCCTGGGGGCGTACCTGCACGCATCCTTGCGCGACGCGACGCTGCCGACCGTCGAGGAGGTGCGCGGCCGCGGGCTCTGGGCCGGGATCCAGCTCGTGCCGGAGGCGCGCCCGGCGCGGCAGACGGCCGAGCGGCTCCTGGGGCAGGGCGTGCTGGCCAAGGACACGCACGAGAGCACGCTGCGCCTGGCCCCGCCACTCGTGATCTCCCAGGAGGAGCTGGAGTGGGGGCTCGAGCGCATCGTTCCTGTGCTCCAGGGGGCCGCCCGAGGCTGACCCCTGGTTCTCGTCCGGGGGCGCAACGAACCGCCGCGTCGGGTACGTTCGAACGGCTCACGCTTGGGGGGTTGATGGCGATGGCGGAAGGGATCCTCGAACGCCTGGCGAACGGTCCCGTCCTCGGCGACGGCGGGTACCTGCTCGAGCTGGAGAAGCGCGGCTACGTGCAGGCCGGGCCGTTCACGCCGGAGGTTGTGATCGAGCACCCGGATGCCCTGGCGCAGCTGCACCGCGAGTTCCTGCGCGCCGGCGCCGAGGTGCTCCAGACGATGACGTTCTACGCGAGCGACGACAAGCTCGCGACGGTCGGCCTCCAGGGCAAGGTCGATGAGATCAACCGGAACGCGGTTCGGATCGCGCGGGAGGTGGCGGCCGAGGGCGACGCACTCGTCGCGGGGAACCTCTCCCTCACGTGGGCGTACCTGCCGGAGGATGTATCGAGCGCCGATCACGTTCGTGCGCTGTTCGACCGCCAGCTGCAGGATCAGCTCGACGCCGGCCCGCCCGATCTGTGGATCGGCGAGACCTTCTCGTACCTCGGCGAGGCGCTCCTGTTCGTCGAACGCGCGAAGGCGACGGGCCTTCCAGTCATGGTGACGATGTCGTTCGAGAAGCCGGAGCCGCGATCGTATGAGGGCGACACGCCGGCGGAGTGTGCTCGAAGGCTCGCCGACGCCGGAGCCGACATCGTGGGCGTCAACTGCCTGAACGGCCCGGAGCAGCAGCTGCCGATCGCGCTGGAGATGCGCGAGGCCACGAGAGCGTTCGTCGCGGCGCAGCCCGTCGCCTACAGGACGACCGCAGACGCTCCCGACTTCACGGCTGCGCCGAACTTCCCGTACGCTCTCGACCCGCTCCAGCTCTCGCGCCAGGAGATGGCCGAGTTCGCAAGGAAGGCGAAGTTCGGCGGCCTCGACTACATCGGGTCGTGTTGCGGGAGCATCCAGGCGCACGTCCGGGCGATGGCGAAGGTCCTCGGCAAGCTTCCGGACGCCGAGCGCGAGTGGCGCAGCACCGCCGGTCGCGCCATGAGCGCGTACGAGTACTACGAGCACACCGAGAGCGAGGTCTGACCGGCGCCCCGAGACGGCGGACCGGCCGTACCTCGCTCGTTCGGTGGTCGACCCAGGTGTTACGCGCTCTTACGGAACCGACGCTTCTTGGGCCGGACGTGATAGCGCGCCTTCTGACGAAGGGTTTCCGCCAATGCCTCGGGGTCGATGTGCAGCCGCGAACTCGAGCGGATAACGATATGGCCGAGCTCGTCCACCTCGAAGGTGGCCC
>JBMDWR010000322.1:0-1067 GCA_048594645.1 Actinomycetota bacterium | reverse complement strand
GTCGGGCCGTCCGGCGAGGCCGCCATCGGCCCCGTGGTCTGGGGTTCGGACGGCGCGCACCTCGACCTGATCAAGCAGAAGCAGGAATGGCGCGAGGCCTTGTTCGGCGAGGGCGGCCCGGCGTTGCCGGCGCTCGTGATGCAAGGAAACGCGGTGTTCCGGTGGGCTTCGTACGAGATGGCCAAGGTAGCGCGGCAGGCACTCGAGGCCGCTGGGATCACCGCCGACGATCTGGACGTGTTCGTGCCACATCAGGCCAACGACCGGATCACGACCGCGATGGCGCGCTCGCTCAAGCTGCCGGACCGGGTCGTGATCGCACGCGACATCGTCGAGCAGGGCAACACGTCGGCGGCGTCGATACCGCTCGCGCTCGAACGTCTTCTCGAAACGGGCGAAGCACGCAGCGGGCAGCTGGCCTTACTGATCGGATTCGGCGCGGGCCTGGTCTACGGAGCCCAGGTCGTCCGGATCCCCTAACCTGTCCCTCGGCCCCGCCCGCGGGCGCGTCACAACACAGTTCACGCAGAGGAAGCAAGGAGAGAACATGGCCACCACCGAGGAGATCCGCGCAGGTCTCGCCGAGATCGTCAACGAGATCGCCGGCGTCCCCGCGGCCGATGTCCAGCTCGACAAGTCGTTCACCGACGATCTCGACATCGATTCGCTGTCCATGGTCGAAGTCGTCGTGGCGGCCGAAGAGAAGTTCGACGTGAAGATCCCGGACGACGAGGTCAAGAACCTTGCCACCGTCGGTGACGCGGTCGCCTTCATCGAGCGCGCCAGGGCCTGAAGCGTATGACTAAGACCCAGGCCAGAGTCGTTATCACCGGGCTCGGCGCGACGACGCCCGTCGGAGGCGACGTCGCATCGACCTGGGAATCGTTCCTCGCCGGTCGCTCAGGCGTCAGCGTCCTGAGCGAGGATTGGGCGGCCGAACTGCCGGTACGCATCGCCGGACGCATCGCGGTCGAGCCGGGGGAGGTCCTTGCCCGGGTCGAGGCACGGCGGCTCGACCGGTCGGCGCAGTTCGCCGTCATCGCCGGCCGCGAAGCGTGGGCCGATGC
>JBMDWR010000321.1:0-2439 GCA_048594645.1 Actinomycetota bacterium | reverse complement strand
CGTGCCGGCCATCAGCTCGACCAGCAGGCTCGTCTCGTCGGGCGTCTCGAGCAGCGTCGCCTTCAGGACCGTCGCCGCGCGTTCGAGCGCCTCGGCGTGCTCGCCCGTGCCGCCCGCGCCCGCGTGCACCACGAACCCGCCCGCCCGGAGGACGCCGCACGCGGCGACTGAACGCCGACAGAGCTCGACCGACTTCGACACGAACTCCGGGTTGGGCGACGCGATGTTGACCAGGTACGGCGCGTGCACGAACAGCGGGCCGACCTCGGCCTCGCGCCACTCGGCGCCGAAGGCCTGCGCCGTCTCGAGGCGCGGGCCGGCCCACGCGCGCGGGTTCGAGATGAACAGCTGGACGGCGTCCGCGCCGACCTCGCGAGCCGAGCCGATCGCGGTGCGAAGCCCACTCCGCAGGTGGGCGCCGACCCTCACGCCACGTAGATGTGGACCAGGTCGTCGGCGTGGACGATCGTGCCGGTGGCCGGCTCCTGGAAGACGACCCTGGAACCGCCGTGACCGGGCACGATCGCGACGTCGACCCGCAGACCCAGGGCGGTGAGCTTGGCGACGGCGTCGTCCCGGCTCATGCCGACGACGTTCGGCATCGGGAACTCCGGCGGGCCCAGCGAGACCACGATCGTCACGGTCTTGCCCGGCTGGAGCTGCGTCCCCTTGGCCGGCCGCTGCGAGATCACGCGGCCGCGGTCGACCCTCTCGGAGAACTCCTCCTGCACGTCGACGACGAAGCCCAGACTCTGGAGGTCTTCCACGGCCCGCTCCTGCGTCTGGCCGACCACCTTGGGCACCGGTAACGGGTTCGGCCCCTTGCTCACCACGAGCTCGATCTCGCTCCCGAGCGGCGCCTCGGCGTCCGCCTTGACGCTCTGACGGATCACCTGGTCGAGGTCGAAGCGTTCGTTGTAGGCGCGCGTGACCTCCCCGACACGAAGCCCTGCCTCCTCGAGCAGCACTTTCGCCTGGGAGAGCGGCTTGCCGATGAGGTTCGGCACCGGAACCGGCGGTGGGCCGAGCGACGGTACGAGCGTCACGCGATCGCCGCGTTCCACCGTCGTCCCTTCGGCCGGCTGGATGCGCAGGACACGGCCGGCATCGACCTTGACGGAGTAGCGCCCCTCGCCCATGCGCACGACCAGGCCGGCGTCGTCGAGCTGTGCCTGGGCCTGCTCGACGGTCAGGCCGACGACCTTCGGGACGTCGACGCGGTGGGGGATCAGGTACGTCCAGGTCGCCCACGCGGCCGCGCCGATCGCGAGGAGCGCGAGTGCGATCCCTGCCGCCAGGCGGCCCCTCGGGCGACGGTGCTTCGACCCCTCGACGGGCAGACGTGGCACGGTCACGGTCGCCGAGCGCTCGGCTGCCGTCGTCGCCGCGGCGCTCGTCTCGGGGACCATCGTGACGTCCGGGACGAGCGAAGCCAGCTCGGCTGCGGACGGCAGCGATCGCGCCTCCGCCTCGAGGTCGCGACGCGCCTCCGCCGCCGACTCCGGGCGCAGTTCGCGCTGCTTCTCGGTCACCGACGCGACCCAACCGTCGAGCGCGGCAGGGACGGCCGGGTTGATCGACGACGGCCTGGGCATCGGCTCGTGGATGTGCTTGTAGGCGATCGCCATCGGCGTCTCGCCGCCGAACGGCAAGCGGCCGGTCAGCAGCTCGAACGTCACGATGCCGAGCGCGTACAGGTCGGTCCGCGGATCGGCGAGCTCACCCTGGAGTTGCTCGGGGGCGAGGTACTGGACGGTCCCCGTGACGGTCCCGGCCTCGGTGATCTGCGCGTCGGCGAACGCGCGTGCGAGGCCGAAGTCGGCGACCTTGACGACGCCCTCGCGCGTGACCATCAGGTTCTCGGGCTTGATGTCGCGATGGACGATCCCCTGCCGGTGCGCGTGCTGCAGAGCGGCGAGCGTCTGCATCACCACGTCGACGGCCTGCGCCGGTGCGAGCGGACCCTCGGTGTTCAGGACCTCGCGCACGGAGACGCCCGCGACGTACTCCATGACCATGTAGTAGATGCCGTCGACGTTTCCCCAGTCGTGCACGGCCACGATGTTCTGGTGGCTGAGGTTCGCGGCGGCTCGAGCCTCGCGGCGGAACCGGTCGACGAACCCCGCATCCCCGGCCAGGCTGCGGTGCAGCACCTTGATCGCGACGGTGCGTTCGAGCACGGCGTCGTGCGCCCTGAACACCTCGCCCATGCCGCCGGCGGCGATACGATCGACGACGTGGTACCGGCCGTCGAGCGTGTTCAGGTGCAGCGGCAGGTCCGCGCGAGCGGGCCGGTCCGGGATCGTGCTCTTCGAGATGGTCGCTCCTCCCGAGTGCGGGCGGACATCTGGGGCCGGGGGCGCGTCCGAGCGACCATCCTAGCGCGACCGTGAGCGTCAACCACGCAGCCGAGCCGACCGGATCGGAGGACTATCCGGC
>JBMDWR010000320.1:0-6742 GCA_048594645.1 Actinomycetota bacterium | reverse complement strand
CGAGCGCGGCTGCGAGACCTCGACGGGATCCAGCGCTCGATCGTGGTGGCGAGCGACAACACGTGGCTCGACCGCTCGGTGTCCGAGCAGGGAGAGGTGGTCGACGATCCCCGTGCCGGCTTCGCGATCCCGCTCGAGGTGGGCGCCGTGGATCCGGCGTCGTTGTCGCGGTTCCTGCCTCCGGCGGATCGCTCGGCCGCGCTCGCGATGGCGGACGGCGAGGGCGTGCTCGGGGAGACTAGCGCTCGGATCCGAGGTCTCGGGCCGGGCGCCGTGATGCGGTTCGGCGACGTCCGGGTTGAGATCGCCGCCGTCCTGTCCGACGAGCTGGTCGGCGCGCATGAGCTGATGGTTTCGAGAGAGGTCGGACGGTCGATCGGCGTGACGCGGGACCGGTACGCGATCGTCGTCCCCGAGGGGAAGGCGACGGTTCGAAGCGTTGAACGCCTCCTGCGGCCGGTCCTGCCCGCCGGGTTGCCTTCACGCGTCCGCGCCCCGGGAGACACACCCTACTTCCGCCACGGCGACGCCGTGCTGCCGCCGGTCGCGATCAAGCTGCTGTTCGGCGAGTTCAGCGCTCGGCCCCGGCCCGGCAGCCCCGGCTACCTCGACGTGGATCCCGCGTGGGTACGTCGAAACATCGACGCGCAACGCGTGCCGCTCCTCGGAAGCGTGAGGTGTCACGTCTCGCTGTTCCCACAGATCCGCGGCGTGGTTCGTGAACTGATCGACCTGGACCTGCGCGAGACGATCTCGAGCTTCTCGGGGTGCTACAGCCCCCGGCACATCAACCGGATCCCGAGCGCCGGACTGTCGCACCACTCGTGGGGGATCGCGCTCGACGTCAACGTCCAGCAGGGGAACCTGTTCGGCCAGACGCCGCACCAGGATCCTCGGATGGTCGACGTGTTCGAGCGCTGGGGGTTCCTGTGGGGTGGGACGTTCATCGAGCCCGACGGGATGCACTTCGAGTACCGCCGCGACCCGGTTGCCGACTAGGAGCGTTCGCCCGGCGCTGCTTGATCTCGCCCGAACAAGCGCGAAGGGAGCAGCGAGCATGCGCTGTCCGCATCTGCCCGGCGTCCGGCGGCCGGAGCCGCAGGGCCCGAGCATGCCTCCCGCGGCAAGACGCGCGTGGGTTTCTGCTCCCTTCGCGGTCGCCCTTGGACGACGAGTCCATCGTACCGCCGGTCCGGTGCCGGCGCGACCCGGCAGGTCAGGCGGCGGCCGTCCGCCGCGGAGCCGTCCGCGAGCGAACGACGATCCAGCCCAAGATCGCCGCGGCGGTGACAGCGGCCACCACGCCGGCGGCGACGCGGGTCCTCGGGTGCGAGGCCGTGCGGGCGATGCGCGTCCTCAGCCGAACCGGCCTTCGGAAATCCCGGATGTCCCACCCCTTCGCCTCGGCTTCCTTGCGCAGCTCCTTGTCGGGATTGACCGCTACGGGATGCCCGACGGCACGCAGCATCGGCAGGTCGGTCGCCGAGTCGCTGTAGGCGTACGAGCCACCGAGGTCGATGCCACGGTCGCGCGCGAGCGCGCGCATCGCGTCGGCCTTCGCGTCGCCGTAGCAGTAGAACTCGAGCTCGCCCGTGTACTCGCCGTCGACGATCCGCGCGCGCGTCGCAAGCACGCCCGCAACGCCGAAGTGCCGAGCGAGCGGCGCGACGACCTCTTCGGGGGACGAGCTCACGATGTACAGGTCGCGACCCTCAGAGCGGTGCAGGGCCATGAGATCGAGTGCCTCCTGGTAGACGAACGGGTCGATCACGTCGATCAGCACGTCCTCGACAAGGCGTTCGACCTCCTCGCGCTGCCACCCCTTCGTCAGCTGGAGCATGCCTTCCTTGAGGCGATCCATCTTCTTCTCGTCGGCGCCTACCAGCGCGTAGACGAGCTGGGCGTAGGCACCGCGCACCAGCTGCCCGCGCGTGACCATGCCGGCCCGGTACATCGGCCGGGACAGCGCCAGCGACGACGAGCGGGAGATGATCGTCTTGTCGAGGTCGAAGAACGCCGCCTGCACGCCGACCATCGTAGTCGCGAGCTGCGACGCAACCGGACAGCGCCCGGCGACGGTGGCGCTGGTCCTTCGAGAAGCGGGCCGCCGGACCCTGCCGCCGGCCGGGCACGGCCGGGACGATCGGTTCGGAGGGATGACGATGATCGGTGTCGGCTGGCCTTTGGAGGACTTCCCGCCGCAGGGTGGCGTGAGCGATACCGACCTCGTGGTCGGGATCATCTCGTTCGCCGTCCTGCTCGTGGTGGGCATCCTCTACATCTGGGCCGAGCGCCGGGCGCGGCGGCTGCGGCCCGAGATCCGGATCGAGCACCCGGCCGAGATCCGCAAGGCAGCGTGAGGACCCGCCGGCTCACCGGCGGGCCCTCGCGGAGGCTGGGAGGTTGCGGCGTCTAGAACGACGCCCGTCCCCGGCAGATCTCGCCCGTGGAACGGTTCACGGCTCGGGCGCGGAACAGGTCCGTGCCAGCGTTGTTCGGCTCGACGATCCGAACCTCGAACGAACCGCTCGCCCCGCCCGTGCGACGCACACCGCGGAACGCGAGCTCGCCGTCGTGACGGATCCTGACGCGCCAGCGGTCGCCCGAGACGTTCTGATCGACCTCGTACTCGACCTCGAGAACGCCGTCCTCCGGCGAGACCTTCAGCTTCCAGTCGCTCGACCCGCTGCACGAGCCGCGCCGGATCACGTCCTCGTCGCCCGCCGAAGCGACGCCCGGGATCAGGAACACCGCCAGCGCGGTGACGATCGCCAGTGCGAGTGCGATACCCGTCTTCATGCCGCCCCTCCCTGTCCGTGACGGTTCCGAGGCTAGGAAGCCGCGGGCAAAGCCCGTGCTAAGCGAACGGCGGGACGCGGTTAAGGTTCGCGAGGCTATCCTCGCCTGCGGAGGCGTCCGGGCACCTGGTGGGCCCCCCGGTCTTCAAAACCGGTGTGGGGGCGAAAGCTCTCAGGCGGGTTCGATTCCCGTCCGCCTCCGCGTGGAGAAAACGGAGAGTGATCGTGGGTGCCCGGGAGGCTTCAGACGAACGGCTTCACATCCTCTCCGCCACCTCAGCACGTCAAGCGAGCTGTTGTCGACAACCCAGACTCCTCAGTGGCTCGGCACCGCGGGGAACGATCCGGACCGCAACCTGTAGCACGCTGGTAGCCGGACCTTGCTCAGAGGTATCGCGCCGAGGCCATCGCCCGACCGCCAGGACGGCGAGGGTCAGGCTGGTCCGCTCGGCCACGGCGAGACGCCGCTGAGCCGCGGCGATCTGCGCCGTCAGCTCGGGGGAGGCGCCGCCGGCCTCGGCGGCCTGTCGCCCCATGGTCTCGAGCCGGCCGATCGTGGGACGTGTGACGAGCGCAGCGATCGGGATCATCGAAATCGCGAGGAGCGCACCCACCGTCAACGTGGCGCCGAACCTCGAACCGATCCAGTCGCCGAAGCTCGGGAGCAGGTGCCAGCCGTGCCAGTAGAGGAACGAGCCGGCCGCGACCGTTATCAGGGCGTCGACGAGGATCACATCCACGAGCCGGCGCCGCCTGAGCTCTGCCATGAACCGCGCAGCCGCTGGGCCGAGGGATCAACTCTTGCTAGATCGACGGGCTCGAACGACCACGTTCAGTCGGGCGTATAGGTCCAACGCAGTAGCCGGTCGCGGGTCCGGTCCTCGTCTTATGCACTAGGAGAGCTTCCGTTGCAGGGGAAGCCCGACAGCGGACGCGACCTGGGGCTCCCCTTCCCCGGAATGTCCCATTGACCGATTCCCCTACCAGCCGACGATTCGTACCGTAGCCCGGATGGAGGTGCCCGATGTCCCGCTTCCGTACAAGAGGTCGTTCAAAGCGCCGAACCGACCAGAGGACGCGGGCTGCCGATCAGTCGAAGGGTAGCCTGAACGGGCGACAGGGCTCGAACGAGCGTGTCGTGCTCCCGCACCTCCACACCCTGAGCCTCGGGATGAGGACGATCTTGCTCGCTCCTCTCCTCTCCGCCGCGGTGTTGGTGGTCGGTCGACGAACCGATGTGGAGATGGGGCCGTTTGGATCGGTATTCGTCGCCGCCGCCATCATCGCCGGACTCGCCACGCTGTTGCCCCACGAGCGTCTCATCCGAATCCGCCGGGGGACGCCTTTCGTGTTCGCGTGGTCGGTCGTGAACCTCGCCCTTATCGCGGTCGCTATCTGGGCCACAGGTGGGTCGGGGTCGCCTCTCGTATTCCTGTACGCCCTCACGACACTCTTCTTTGCGGTCGCGTTCACGCCCCGAACCCAAGCCGTTCTCTTCGCGATCAGCGTCGCAAGCTCCTGGGTAGCCCAGGGTGCAAGTGCATCGAGTTGGAACCTCCTGAACTTGGCCGTGCTCGCAGTGCTCGCCTTCCTCTCGAACCTCCTGGTTGGTCAGCTCAAGAGCCAGACGATCGCGCACAGGGAGGCACGCCTCGAGTCTGAGCGTCGGTGGGCGCTTCTGGCCGTCGTGTCTGCTGCCGCACGAGACATGAGCGCCGTGGAACCTCTCGTGGTTCTCCGGGCGGTGGTGGATTCGGTCGTTGCCCTGGGCTTCCCAGCGACCCGGATATACGTGGACGAGGATGGAGACTTTCGAGCGATCCCTCCTTCAGGCGTCCCTGAAGGCTCTCCGGAGGGTATCGACTCCCTGCGCTTCGAGGCCATCGAGCGGGTGTTGAGCGGGAAGCAGCCCGTGGTTGTGGGCATCGTCGGCGACGCCCTCAGTGACCCACTCCGGAGGCTTGGCCTGTCGTCGCTCGTGGTGATCCCCATCCCCGTCGCCGATCGTGTGGAGGCGATCTTGGTGGTTGGCATCGAGGGGACTCCCGGTCCGTCAGCTCATGACATGGAGATCTTCCAGATGCTGACGTCCCAGGCAGCCGTGGCGCTCGACAACGCTCGCCGATTCGAACGTCAGCGCCGCTCGATGGATCGCATGGCCGAGCTGGACCGGATGAAGAGCGATTTCCTCTCCAACATCTCGCACGAGCTCCGTACACCCCTGACCGTGATCGCCGGGATCGGGCGGACGCTCGAGGCGAACGGGAACGTCCTGTCCGAAGAAGAGCGCCGCGACCTGTTGGCTCGACAGAACGCGAACGCCGCCACGCTGGACAGCATGCTTACCGAGCTCCTGGACTTCGGTCGGTTGGAGGCTGGACAGCTCGGTGTCGAACTGGTGGATGTCGACATTCGACAGCTTCTCGACGGAATCAGCGATCGTCTCGACTGCCTGTTCCGCAACCACACGATGCATCTCGACGTCGAAGACGGACTCACGGGGAAGGCCGATCCCCTCCTCGTCGAGAGGGTGGTCGAGAACCTGCTCACGAACGCCGCGAAGTACACGCCGCCGGGAAGCCGGGTGCGGATCTCCGCGATCAGCGAGGGACAGGAAGCGATCATCGCGATCGAGGACGATGGGCCTGGGATACCAGCCGACGAGTTGCCCCATATCGGTGAGCGCTTCTTCCGCGGAGGTCATTCGAACACCCGGTCCACAAGAGGAACGGGCCTCGGCCTCGCGCTCGTATCCGAGATCCTGGACATGCACGGCACGTACCTCGAGGTCGAGAGCAAGATCGGGATCGGCACACGATTCAGCTTCCGACTCCCGCGCGGTCGCGGAGCAGCTGGTGGGCAGCCGATCCGACGCGAGAAGGTCATCTCGGCCTCAGGCCCGCGTGAGTCAGTTCAACCGCGGGTCGTGAGCGACATCGGTCTGCCGGATCGGTTCGAGACCGTCCTTGCGGCTGCGCAGATGGGCCTTGAGTGGCCGGTCGCCGCGCTCTGTCGAGAATTCCATCCCAGGGTTCTCCGGTACCTGCGCGCGCAGCACCCCGATCGCGCCGAGGAACTCGCCTCCCAGACGTGGAGGGACATCGCATCGGGCCTGTCGACGTTCGAAGGGGACGAGACCTCCTTCCGTCGATGGGTGTTCGCTGCTGCGAGGCGCCGCTTGCAGGAGGCTCGGAAGAACGGCGACTCGGCCCGATCGACTCTGATAGAGCAAGACAGTGACGATTCCACCGAACGTCGGACCGTTGACGCCGCACTAGCCCGGATCAGTGCGCTCTCGCCGAAGCAGGCAGATGTGGTTCTCCTGCGCGCTCTCGGCGATCTCGACCTGGCCGAAGTCGCGGAGATCACCGGCGATCCGCTCGATCGCGCGCGCGCGACGGAGGCGGCCGGCTTGATGCGCTTGAAGCGCCGGGTGGATCCCGCCGCCCTCGATCTCGACCGAGCGGGATCGGGGGTGGAGCGATGATTCGTTTCGACGGTGCGTCGGTCAGGGAACTCGGTGGGGGATTCGACCTCGAGCTCGTTGAGGCAATACGCACCGCCGCGACGCCCGAGGAACAGGTAAGCGCGAACGAGGCCATCTCCGTGGTCACCGATACGCTTCGCTCGAACCGTGTCGCGTCCCGTGGGACCGCCCTGCGAGAGAGGGCGGCATCGACGAGAAGACGAGCGAGCGCAAGGCTCGGAGCCGCCATCCTCGTCACGGTGTTCACGGCAAGCGCGAGCCTCGCGATCAGTGGACAACTCCCCTCAGGTGCTCGCGACGTCGCCGCTGCTCTTCTCGCACAGATCGGGCTGTTCCCGGGTCAGAGGGTCGAGGCCTCGGGACCGCTGGCCGCTCCGCAGACGACAGGCGAGCCGTTCGGACCGGCGGAGTATGCCCGAGACGTTCGGTTCATTTGGGTGCCCGAGTCCCAAGGAGA
>JBMDWR010000032.1:0-6049 GCA_048594645.1 Actinomycetota bacterium | reverse complement strand
GTCTACCTGCTGCTCGTCGCGGTCGCGATCTCGATCGTCACGTGGGCGATCGACGGCGCGGAGGGGCTGCCGTTCGAGGCGATCGTGATCTCGTTGATCCTCGTCGCCAACGCCGTGCTGGGCTACGTGCAGGAGGCGAAGGCCGAGCGCGCCGTCGACGCGCTCCAGCGCATGGCCGCGCCGACCTCCGGCGTGGTCCGCGACGGGGTCCCGGCTCGGATCCCGACGGCCGACGTCGTCCCGGGTGACGTGATCGTCCTCGCCGAGGGGGACGCGGTCGGCGCCGACGGCCGGCTCATCGAGACGGCCTCGCTCACGGTCGCCGAGGCGTCGCTCACGGGCGAGAGCGAGCCGGTCCTCAAGGACGAGGCGACGCTCTCCGGTTCGGTTGCCCTCGGCGACCGCGTCAACATGGTCTTCAGCGGCACGGCCGTCACGCGCGGCCGAGGCCGGGCGGTCGTCACGGCCACCGGCATGTCCACCGAGATGGGCCGCATCGCCCGGATGCTCGGAGAGACGGAGGAGGAGCGCACGCCGCTCCAGCGTGAGATCGCGCTCGTCGGTCGGACGCTCGGCATCGCGGTGCTCGTCATCGCGGCTGTCGTCGTCGGTGCCATCCTCGCCACCACGCGCATCGACGAGGCGAGCGACGTCGTCGACGTGCTTCTCGTCGGCGTGTCGCTGGCGGTCGCCGCCGTCCCCGAGGGTCTCCCGGCCGTGCTCTCGGTCGTGCTCGCGCTCGGCGTGCAGCGGATGGCGCGCAAGAACGCGATCGTGAAGGAGCTGTCGTCGGTCGAAACGCTCGGCTCGGCGACCGTGATCTGCTCCGACAAGACCGGCACGCTCACGCGGAACGAGATGACGATCCTGCGGATCGTGACGCGCTCGGGCGCCGTCGAGGTGACCGGTGTCGGGTACCGGCCCGAGGGAGAGCTCCTCGTCGACGGCCACGGGCTCGAACCCGGACCGCTCCGCGACGAGGTACGCGCCGTGGTCTCGCTGGGGGTCCTCGCCAACGACGCGTCGATCCGACAGGAGGCGGACGACTGGATCGTGCAGGGGGACCCGACCGAGGCGGCCTTCCTGGTCGCGGGACGCAAGTCGGGGTTCGTCCAGGGGCTCGAGGATCGGTTCCATCGCGTCGGTGAGGTGCCCTTCTCCTCCGAGCGCAAGCTGATGAGCACCCTCCAGGAGGATGCCGAGCGGGACGGCGGTGTCATCGTCGCCACGAAGGGCGCGCCGGACGTGCTCCTGGCCCGATGCACGAACGAACGCTTCGGCGCCGAGACAGAGCCGCTCGACGACAGGCGCCGAGCGGAGATCCTCGCGACGGTCGACGCCCTCGCCGGGGAGGCCTTCCGAACGCTTGCGGCCGCCTACCGGCCGCTCCCGGAGCGGCCGGACGTGCCCGGCGAGCATCTCGAGCACGGACTCACGTTCGTCGGGATGGTCGGCATCATCGACCCGCCGAGGAGCGAGGCGAAGCTCGCGATCGGCGAAGCGCGCCGAGCGGGGATCCGCGTCCTGATGATCACGGGGGACCACCCGAGGACGGCCGCGCGCATCGCCGAGGAGCTCGACATCGTCGAAGACGAGGTCCTGGCGGTGACCGGCGCCGAGATCGAGGAGACCGACCCGGACGCGTTCCGCGAGGTGGTTCGGCGAACGTCCGTGTACGCCCGCGTCGCCCCCGAGCACAAGCTGCGGATCGTCGACGCCCTCCAGGCCGACGGTCAGGTCGTGGCCATGACGGGGGACGGCGTGAACGACGCACCGGCACTCAAGCGCGCCGACATCGGCGTCGCGATGGGGATCACGGGGACCGACGTCGCGAAGGAGGCGGCCAACATGATCCTCGCCGACGACAACTTCGCGACGATCGTCGCCGCCGTGCGAGAGGGCCGCGGCATCTTCTCGAACATCCGCACGTTCCTTCGGTACCTGCTGTCGTCCAACGCCGGCGAGGTGCTCACGATGTTCCTCGGCGTGGTGGGCGCGAGCATCATCGGCCTGGCGGGCTCCGGCGACGCGCTGGCCGTGCCCCTGCTCGCGACCCAGATCCTGTGGATCAACCTGCTGACGGACGCCGCGCCGGCGCTCGCGATGGGCGTCGATCCGCCACCCGACGACGTGATGTCACGCAGGCCGCGACGGCTGACCGAACGCGTGATCGACCGACCGATGCAGGTCGGCATCGCGTTCGTGGGCCTGGTCATGGCGGCGGCGTCGCTCCTGACGCTCGACGTCGGCCTGCCGGGTGGGCTCGTCGAGGGATCGGGCACGCTCCGCGAGGCGCGAACGATGGCGTTCACGACGCTCGTGCTCGCGCAGCTGTTCAATTGCTTCAACGCCCGATCCGAGCGCGTGAGCGCGTTCCACAACCTGTTCACCAATCGGCTGCTCTGGGGCGCCGTCGCCCTTTCGTTGTTGCTCCAGGTGGCCGTGGTCTACCTGCCGTTCCTCAACCGACCGTTCGGGACGACGGCGCTCGACGCGGGGGAGTGGCTCGTCTGCGCCGGCATGGCGAGCACGGTCCTGTGGGCGAACGAGCTCCGCAAGCTCGTCGCGCGCGCTCGAGGGCGGTCGCACCCCGCAAGCGGCACGGTCACGACATAGAGGCCCGGTCCGGCCATCCCCCTGCCCGCGAGGGACCGCCGGCCCCTGCGTCGGTCGCGGATGTCAGCATGTCGATCGTGTCGGATGACGCCGCGATCCTGCACGCCGACGTCGACTCGTTCTACGCGTCGGTCGAGCAGCGGGACGACCCGTCGCTGCGAGGCCGTCCGGTGATCGTCGGCGCGGGCGTGGTCCTCGCCGCAAGCTACGAGGCGAAGGCCTACGGTGTCCGAACGCCGATGGGCGGCGCGCAGGCGCGGCGCCTCTGCCCGCACGCCGTCGTCGTGCGCCCGCGCATGGACGCGTATTCCGAGGCCAGCAAGGCGCTGTTCGAGGTGTTCGAGGGAACGACGCCGTTCGTCGAGGGGATCTCGATCGACGAGGCGTTCCTCGACGTTCGGGGACTGCGGCTGATCTCGGGCACCCCGACCGAGATCGCCGTGCGACTGCGACGAGAGGTGCGCCAGCGGGTCGGGCTTCCGATCACCGTCGGCGTCGCCAGGACCAAGTTCCTCGCCAAGGTCGCGAGCGGCGTCGCCAAGCCGGACGGTCTGCTCGTCGTCCCGCCCGACGGCGAGCTCGACTTCCTGCACCCGCTACCCGTCGAGCGACTCTGGGGCGTCGGCCCGGTCACGGCCCGCAAGCTCCGCGATGCGGGTATCACGACCGTGGCCGAGGTCGCGAGGCTCGGCGAGTCGGCGCTCGTGCGGTTGCTCGGGCGGGCGGCAGGCAGGCACCTGTACGCCCTTGCTCACAACCGCGATCCACGGCCCGTCCACGTGGGGCGACGCCGCCGCTCGATCGGGACGCAGCGCGCGCTCGGGCGCGGCCGGCGTTCCCCCGACGCCCTCGACGCGGATCTCGTCGCGCTGGCGGACCGCCTCTGCCGACGGCTCCGCAAGGCGCACCGCGTGTGTCGCACGGTGGTGCTCCGGTTGCGGTTCGACGACTTCTCCCGCGCGACGCGTTCGACCACGCTGCCGGAGGCCACGGCGGACACGCGGACGATCCTCGACGCCGCGAGGGACCTGCTCGGCTCGGCCATGCCGACGATCCGACGACAGGGCATCACCCTGATCGGCCTCACGTTCACCAACCTGCACGACGACGGTGCGATCCAGATGGCGTTGCCGTTCGACCGGCCGTTCGCGTACCGGATCGATGCATCGGTAGATAGGGTGCGGGAGCGGTTCGGGTCGTCGGCGATCACGCGGGCGGTGCTCCTCGGCCGCGACCACGGGCTATCCGTCCCGTTGCTGCCGGACTGACGCGCACGTGGGAAGTCGCGGCTCGTCGCCTATCCGGTTGGACGCTTCCCGGAAGGATCTTGGCCGCCCGTCGGTGCCGCCGGGGCCTTCGAGTCTGTGGCTTCGTCCGCCTGCCCGTCGTCCGACGCCGGCCCGAGGAGATACCAGGTCTCGATCTCACCCTTGCCTTTCACGGGGATGGTTCCCCGCCGCCGGCACTCGAACTCATCCTTCAACAGGTCATACGTCGCGCGCGTGATCTGGATCTCGCCGGGCGTGCCGTGGGACTCCATACGACTCGCGACGTTCACGGCGTCGCCCCATAGGTCGTAGAGGAAGCGCTTCGTGCCGATCACCCCGGCAACGACCGGCCCGGAGTTGATGCCGATCCTCAGCTCCAGACCCGACCGCCCCGCCACCGCCGACGTCGCGACCACGTCGCGCATGGCCAACGCCAGGAGCGCGGCCCTGCGCGCGTGGTCGGGGCTCGGATCGGGAACGCCCGACGCTGCCATGTAGCAGTCGCCGATCGTCTTGATCTTCTCGAGCCCGTGCCGTTCGACGAGCGTGTCGAAGTGGGAGAACAGCCGGTCGAGGAGGCCGACGACCTCGGCCGGTGCGAGGCTCCGCGCGAGCGGCGTGAAGTCCACGACGTCGGCGAACACGATCGAGGCCGAGTCGAAGTGGTCCGCGATCCCCTGGGTGGTCCCCTTCAGTCGCTCCGCGATCGAGCTCGGCAGGACGTTCACGAGGAGCGCCTCGGCCTTCTCCTGCTCCGCGCGGAGGGCGCGCAGCGCCGCGTCGCGCTGGTTGGCGAAGGTGGCGAGCAGCGTGAAGGATACGGAGCCGGCGCCGATGACGTTGAGCGCAAGCATCGTGGAGGTGAACCACAGCGGGAGATCGGCGTCCGGGAAGAGGATCTCGCCGAGGATCCCCGTCAGCAGGAAGACCACGAGGAAGGCCGCGAACCAGCGGATGGCCTGCCGCACCTCGAGGAAGACGAGGGCGCCCAGGGGCGCCAGGATGCCCCAGAGCCCGACCGCGCCGGAGGGAAGGAAGCCGCCGAGGAGCATCTGGCCGCCGGCCGTCGGCGCGACGAGGATGTCGACGAGCTGCACGACGAGGAGGAAGCCGAAGCTCTTGATCCGCGCGAACACCACCAACGACCCGACCGAGACGACGAAGTAGACCAGGGGGGCGATGCCCACTAGCGCGCCGAGGGAGAGGTAGAGGACACCCCACACGACGGAGATGGGCGCGATGAGGACCGCGATCTGGACGAGCAGCGCCTTCTTCTGCCGCAGCGCCTCGTCGTCCCGAGGATCGGCGCCGATCCGGGCGAGCAGCGCCGTCGCTTTGGCGATCAAGGCCACGGGCGCATCTTCACTCGCGGCCGATGCTCGCGACAAACGCCGTCGGCGAGCCGATGGACGCCGGCGGCCGAGGAGCTAACGGGTGACCCTGCTCGGGCGATGCTCAGGGTCCTTCGAGGAACCTCATCGGGATCAGCTGTCCGATCTCGGCGTCCGTGACGAGACCGAACGCCCTGGCGGCTCGAACGTATGCGTCGATCGAGCCCTTTGCGACACCGTCCGCGTAGGTCCCGCGTTGCGCCAACTCGACCTCGGCGTGCGGTGTGAGTGACCGGATCTGTTCGAGGAGCCAGGTCCGTTGCTGCCCGGAATGCATCGCGCGCACCTCCTGCCAGCTGACGACTTCATACCCCTGATGGTGCAAGGCCGCGGCGAGTTCGTCGTCCGTCACGACCGCCGGATCGAACAGGATGTCGAACGAGTCGGTGACGGTATTGACTGTTACCCCAACGACGCCTGGGAGGTCCTCGAGCTCGGAGCTGGCTGAGTCTGCGTCTGCGTCTTCCGCCGGCCGAACGATCAGGAGGCGTTCCACGCGGTGGTGCGGAGGTGCTCCCGGGAGTTCGGCAGCTGCCTTCTGGATCGCACCGATCTCGTCGGTCTCGTGCATCGCTCCTCCTTCACCGTCAGCCCGAGACGGGTCGGATCCGGCCTCATCATGCATCACTCGGCGGCCGCCCGTGATCGAGATCCGATGTGGTACCGATCAGGTTCGACGCATCGCCGGCGCTGCAATCACACTCACGGTTCGGTCGTTTCCTCCGATGCACCCGCGGAGCCATCAGTCGCCCACGGCGCCAGGTGGAGAGCGCG
>JBMDWR010000319.1:0-26115 GCA_048594645.1 Actinomycetota bacterium | reverse complement strand
TGGTCCTCGCGGCGATGCCGGGGATCGGCTCGGCCACCGTCGTGACCGTCGTGCTGGGGGCGTTCTGCGGTTCGGCGTGGGTGAGCGGGTACGTGCTCCTGCAGGAGAACGTGACCGACGAGTTCCGCGGCCGGACGTTCGGCGCGCTCACGGTCCTGTCGCGGCTGGCGCTGTTCCTCTCGCTCACGGTGTTCCCCGTGATCGCGGGCGCGATCGGGACGCATCGACTCAGGTACGGCGACGGCGATTTCGACCTGTCGGGGACGCGGGTGGCGCTGATGGTCGCCGGGCTCGGCGCGATGCTCGCCGGTGGCGTGACGCGGCGAAGGCTGCGCCGGTTCCGCGTCGGCAGGCAGCAACCGCTCGCGCTCGTGCCGAAGCTCCGGCGCCCGCCGACCAACGGGCTGTTCGTCGCGTTCGAGGGTGTGGAGGGTTCCGGCAAGGGGACCCAGATCCGTCTGGCGAAGGAGTGGCTCGAGTCGCAGGGGGTGGACGTCCTGATCACGCGCGAGCCCGGAGGGACGCCCCTCGGCGAGGGTCTGCGGACGATGCTCCTGGATCACGAGACGGGTCACATCGAGCCGCGGACCGAGGCGCTGCTGTTCGCCGCGAGCCGCGCCCAGCACGTGGCGTCCGTGATCCGACCGGCGCTCGCCGAAGGCAAGGTGGTGATCTGCGACCGCTATATCGACTCGTCGCTTGCGTACCAGGGGTCGGCCCGGGGGCTGGGCGAGCAGGACGTGCTGACGCTCAACGTGTGGGCGACGCAGGGACTGTTCCCCGACCTCGTCCTGCTCCTGCACCTCGAGCCCGAAGCCGGCCTGTTGCGTTCGCTGGAAGAGCCCGACCGCATCGAGGTCGAGGGGCAGGACTTCCACGCGAAGGTCGCGGACGCGTACCTTCGCATCGCCGAGGAACACCCCGAGCGCTTCGTCGTCGTCGATGCCGATCAGCAGCCCGAGAAGGTGCACCAGCAGGTGACCGAGGCGCTCGGACGCCTCCTGAAGGAACGCGAGGAGGAGCACGATGGCTAGCGCCGAGGCGTTCCCCGTGCTGGGTCGCGTTCCGGGGCAGCGGCACGCGATGGCGTTCCTCCGCCAGGCCGCGGCACGCCCCCATCAGGCGTACCTGCTTGCCGGTCCCGAGGGCGGGGGCAAGCAGCAAGCGGCTCGGGCGTTCGCGGCGGCGCTGCTGTGCAAGCGGAGCGGATGCGGCGAGTGCCGCGATTGCCGACTCGCGCTCGAGGATCGGCACCCGAACGAGGTGGTCGTCGAACCCGAGGGCCGCGACATCCATGTCGAGACCGTTCGGAGCGAGGTCTGGCATCCGGCGTACCGCACCGCCCCCGAACCGGGGAGGAAGGTGTTCGTGATCCGCGAGGCGGATCGGCTCAACCCGGCGGCCGCCGACGTGCTGCTGAAGGTCCTCGAGGAGCCACCGGCGGACGCGGTGATCATGCTGCTGTCGGCCCGACCGGACGAGCTGCCGGAGACCGTGCTCTCGCGGTGTCACGTGGTGTCGTTCCGGCCGCTGTCGGAGGCCTTCGTCGTCGACACCCTGGCCGGCGAGGGCATCGACCGAGAGCGCGCGGCGCTCGCCGCTCGCCTCGCGGGCGGGAACCTCGGGAGGGCTCGCCGGCTGGCGTCGGGCGCCGACGGCGTGTCGTTCCGCGATACGGCGCGAGCGGCGATGGAGGCCGCGGCGCGAGGGCCCTCCGGCGCGCTGGACGCCGCCGACCTCGTGCTCGCGGCGGCCGAGCGCTACCGCAAGGACCTCGGAGCCGAGCTCGAGCACGAGCTGGCTCCGTTCCTGGACGAGCGCGGGCGCGCCGAGGAGGCGTATCGCGGTGCGATCCGCCGTCTGGAGGAGCGCCACAAGCGGCAGGTTCGACGCGCGGAGCGCGACTACGTCGACCGAGTCCTGCTCGGCGTCTCGGCGCTGCTTCGAGACCGGATCGCCATCACGGTCGGCGGCGGGCGGGACGATGCCATGAACCCCGACCTCGATCTCGAGCCGGCGCCGCTCGCACCAACCGCGGCAGCCATGGGCGCCGTGGAGGAGGCGAGGGCCGCCCTGGCCGAGGACCTGAACCTCAACACGCGGCTCGTGCTGGAGCAGGCGTTCCTGCGGCTCGGCACCCCCGCGTCCTGACCGCTACCGTCCTCGCACGGTCACACCGTTACCGTCCTCGCACGACCACCTCGAGCACGTCCATGAAGTCCGGGTTCCCGTGGTTCGACTTCATGATGAAGCGGATGAACCGCACGTTCTCCTTGCCCGCCCTCGCCCTGAACGTGTGGAGGACGCCGTCGGCGCTCACCTTCCCGGAGGCGGCGAGCACCCACGGGCCGCCCCTGCGGCGGGTCTCGATCGCGAACCGCTTCACGCCCGCATCCGGCCCGTCGCCGCACGTGCCGCCGGATGCCACGCGGAACGCCGTCACGTCGACCGCCTTCGGCAGCTGGACGACCGCTTTGCGCGGACCTCGGACGCCGCTCCCGGCCGTGCTGCCCGGCGCGTCGCTCGGCCAGCCGACCGAGAGCGAGAGGTCGAACGCACCGTCGGCGTTTGCGCCACAGAACGCCTCGTAGTCGGGCGGCGTGAACGAACGGAGCCGTGCCCCCTTCTCGAGCGCCGCCCAGTCGCGGAACAGGGTGACGTTCACGATCTCGTCGCCGTTCACCGATACGCCGCGGATCCTCGGTTCGTACCCCTTGGCTTCGACCACGAGTTCGGGATACGCGTGGAACGGGACGTTCGCGATAGAGAACTTCCCGTTCGTGTCCGTCCTGTCGGCGAGATCCGTCGCGAACCCCGTCGAGTGCCCCGCGATGAACACGCGGGCGTTCCGAAGCGCCTTGCCGGTGATCTTGTCCTCGACGGTACCGGAGAGCGTCCCGCACGGATCGGCGGAGCAATCGGGAGGCAGGCTGAAGTCCTCGATGGCCGACGTGTCGCCGCCATCCGGCGTGGACGCGAAGAAGCCCATGCCCCGCTCGGCGAACGCCTGCCACAGCGCGTCCGCGTTCGTGCCGCCGGTCGCCACGAGGTCCGCCTGGATGATGGCGTTGCGCACGTCGAGGAACGACGGGTCCGGCGGCGAGAGCTCCAATCCTCGTGTCGCGAGCGACGTCGCGAGGCTCGAACCGAGGTCGCGGCGGATGTCCCACATCGTCTGCGCCCAGATCTGGCCGTCCTCGTGCACCTCGGGGACCGCGAAGACCGTGCCGAGGTCGCCGAACGTGTAGCCGCCGGCGCCGGCGCCGAACCCGGAGTCCGCGCAGTTGCCCGAGGTGGTCCCGACCGTGCAGTCGATCGGCTGGAGCCGGATGCCCGCTCCGGACGTCGGATACTCGCCGACGACGACGTCGCCGACGGTGCTGCCGTCGACCACGAAGCCGTCGTTGGCGAGGAAGTCAAGCGCGTACCAGTCCGCCCACCCCTCGTTCATCGATCCTGCCTGGAACCCGGCGTTCGCGTCGGTGCCGTCCGGGAACGTGATCAGCCTGCCGAGAAGGCCGTGGGTGTACTCGTGGTACACGATCGATGCGTCGTCGCCGCCGTGGACCGAGCCGAACGGCGACTGGAACAGGAACATCCCCATGATCGGCGGCGTCCCGTCCGGGAACGTCGCCATGAACGCGTTGTTCTGACTGAACTCGTCGGGCAGCCCGCCCGCCGTGTTGGCTCCGAGCAACGCGTGACCGAGCACGGCATCGCCCCCGACACCCTGGCCGGTCGTGTTCGTGACCTGGAAGTTGCCGGCCGCCTCCGTGAACGCGATCGGCGGCGCGAGCAGGTGATCGTGGAACCGGTTCAAGAAGTAGTACACCTGCGTGCCGGAGTGATTCAGGTTCGCCTGCCAGCTGAATGGCGTCCTCGAGTCCCACGTGCACGGGTACGCGGCAGAGCAGTCCTGCGTCGCGGTGGTCGTGTCCAGGACGGCGGGATAGTTCCAGTCGACGCCCGAGGACGCCGGGATCTCCTCGGAAGGATCGGGAACCAGGTCCGCGTCGACGTCGGCCCAGACGTGAGCGTTGTTGCCGGAGAGGGCGGTTCCGTCGAAGACGGGGAACGACACCGCCTGTTCGACCCCGCCGCCGTTGGGGACGCCCGCGCCGGGGAACGAGTCCCACGCCACGCCGGAGCCCGGAACGTCGGACCGGCTCAGATCGGCCCGCCACAGGATCTCCCCGGTCTCGGCGTCGACGACCGACAGGATCGCGTCGCTCCCGACCCACGTCGTGGTGCGCCACGCGAGGCGCGTTCCGCGAGCCGTCGGGAACAGCACCCGCTCGGCGTCGTCCGTTCCGAGACGAACGACCGGGCCTCCCGCCGCCGCCCGAGCCGTTGCGATCGCCTCGGCGCGGCCGAAGCGCGGCTCCGCCGCGGGGACGGTGAGTCCTGTGGCGGGGGAGCCCGTCACGTTGATGAGCTGGCCGCTTCCCGTGACGTTGGCCTTGAGCCCGTTCGGGAACGCCTGGACGCCGCCCACGGTTTGGACCCATGACAGGTGATGCGTCCCCAGGACGTCGACGTAGTCCTCGCGAAAACGGAACGTCTTGAGGTCAGACGCTCCGAGACCGAACGCGGCGAGGTGCCGCTGGACGTAGTCCAACGCGATGGCCGCGGCGGGCTCCGAGCTCGGGCCGGTCAGGAACCCGTCCAGCCGGCCGACGTACCGGAGCGTGCCGGTGGCGGGGTCGGGACTCACGACCGCCTGGGAACCGAGCCGCCCCGCCAGCGCCGTTCGCGCCTCGGCGATGCGCCGGCCCGCGATGGCCGGCGACCCGCGGTCTCGGCTGTCGAACGAGATGCCGTGCCTGCTTCGGGCGATGGGGTCTTCCTGGCGTTGTTGGGCGGGCGCCTGTGGCACGGCGATCAACAACGAGGCAGCGAGCAGCGACGCGGCGAACACCGCCCCGAGGGCACGACGCGCGATCGGAGCGTTCTCCATCGAGATCCCCCCTGCGTGCGATGGTGACCGAACGGTACCGGACCGCCCACGGATCGGCTGGTCCGGGTGGCGCCGGGATACCGGTCGTCCGGCCCCGTGAAGAGTGGTGCTGGCATCACTGTCGCAGCCGCGCCGCCGTGGGACGCTGGCCACGAGGCGCTGAGATGACGGTCCGAGTGCTCATCGTGGATGACCAGGAGCCGTTCCGGCTCGCCGCTCGCATGGTCGTCGAGGCGACCGAGGGTTTCGAGGTGGTGGCGGAGGCGGAGACCGGCGAGGACTCCGTCGAGCTCGCCCGGGAGCGGTCGCCCGACCTCGTGCTGATGGACGTGAACCTCCCGGGCATCAACGGGCTGGACGCGACCCGGCAGATCCTCGCCAACGGGAACGGCGCGGTGGTCGTCCTCCTGCTGTCGACCTACGAGGAGGAGGAGTACGCGCCGCGCGCGGCCGAATGCGGCGCGGCCGCGTACATCCCCAAGGCGGTGTTCGGTCCGGATCGGCTCGAGGCGGCCTGGGCCGCCGCGCGTCCGGGCTGAACCACCGCTCCGCGCGACTCAGCGGAGCGGGATCGTGCCGCTCACGGACGTTCCGATCCCGGGGGCGCTCGCGACGTGGAGCGACCCGCCGACGGCCTCGACCCGGTCCACCATGCCTCTCAGTCCCGTACCGCGACGTGCCACCGACGCGTCGAAGCCGACCCCGTCGTCGCTCACGTCGAAGGTGAGCGCGCCGTCGTCCTCTCGCAGCGAGATCGTGGCGCTCGCGGCCCCCGCGTACTTGGCGACGTTCTGCAACGCCTCGAGGACGCAGAAGTACACGGTCGCTTCGACGTCCTGAGGGTATCGACCAACGCCATCCGGGTGGATCGTCGCCGGCACGACGGATCTGCGTGCCTGGGCGTCGATCGCGGCCGGCAGTCCCTCGTCCGCGAGCAGCGGAGGGTAGATGCCTCGAGCCAGATCGCGGAGGTCCTCAAGGGCCCCGCTCGTCTCGCCCTGGAGCTGCGCGAGCAGCTCGTGCGCCCGGCTCGCGTCCCGATCGACCATCTGATCGGCGAGCCGCAGCTTCACCGAAAGCGCCACGAGCTGCTGCTGGGCGCCGTCATGGATGTTGCGCTCGAGCCTTCGCCGCTCCTCGTCCTGCGCCGCCACGAGCCGTCGGCGTGACGCGCGCAGCTCCTCCACCAGCCGGACGTTCCGAAGGACGAGTCCGGCCTGTGAGGCGAGGTTGCGCACGAGGCGATCCTTCGCGGGATCCATCGGATCGTTCGCCGGCATCTCGACGGTGATCGAACCGAGCGGCTCTCCCTGATGTCGCACCTCGAACGCGTCGGGTCCTGTCGCGGGCTCGGTCGCCTCGGGCGGCCACGTCGCGGACGGGACGAGGTCGCCGCCGACGTGCAGCCAGATCGTCACCCGTTCGGCGCCGGTCCCGTCCGCCAGGATCGCCGCCGTTCGCGGCAGGACGTCGTCGTTCGAGTACGTCTCGGCCAGGCGGCCGGAGAACTCGCTCAGGACCTCGTACGGCTTCGCTCGGCCTCCGTACACGACACGATCCGCGATGCGAGTGGCCAGTCGGTACGGGGGGATCATCATGAGCCCGACGGCGATCCCGGCGACCAGGACGACGCCCGGTTCGTCCGACGGCAGGCCGACGACCGTGCCGGAGAGCACGAGGACGACCCCTCCCGCGACCATCAGCACCGCAACGACGATCGCGAAGACGACGGTCTTCTTGATCACGACGTCGAGGTCGTACAGGCGGTACTTCAAGACCGCGATGCCCATCGCGGCCGGGACGCCGATGCCGACCAGCGCGAACCCCGTGAAGAAGAGGAGCTCGCTGGCGAACGAGCGGCCGAACCGCTCGCCCACGACGAGCGCCATCACGGCGCCGACCACCACGACCGCGGTGGCCGTGATGACGACGTACGCGAGCCACCGGATCTGCTGTCGCTCCTCGCCGATGGACCGCCGGAACCGAACGATGAGAGCCGCGATCGAGGCGCCCAAGGATGCCACGATGCCGATCCACCCGATCGTGGCGATGGCGTCACCGTGGAGAGCGGGGACGCCGGTGGGGTTCGCGATCGCGACGACCGTGTCGGAGACCGGCCTGTCCGCCACGACGGAGCCCAGGACGGCCGCCGCGCCGAACGCGATCGTGAGCGGAACGAGGAACCGCCACCTGGGTCCGGGGACACGGCCGGTCGGGAACAGGAGCCCCAGCAGGGGCAGGGTGGCCATCATGGCTCCGTAGACCCAGTTGACGATCCATGCGGCCACGAGCCCGCCCGGCATCGATCCCGGGTTCGTGACGTACGTGTACATGACCCATCCGTCACAGAGGCTCCCGAGGACGAACCCGCCACCGGTCCCGATCATCAACCACCCGATCGGGTTCCGCGGGTTGCGGGACGCGAGCAAGGCGCCGACGGTGGTGTACCCGAGGATCATCGCGATGATGAGCGGGATGAACACGCTGTCGTCGTCGACGGTCCCGTTCACCAGCCATAGCGAGATCGCGCCGATGAGGAGCATCATCGCGACGGCCCACAGGATCCACGGCGTTCGAGCGCGTGTCGCGCTCACCTCGCTCGCCCCGCCGGGACCGAGCCGCGCACGATCGTTCCGGTTCCCTCGGCCGCGTCGATCCGGAGCGCGCCGCCGATCGCGTCGACCCGGTCGGCCATGCCCTCGAGTCCCGTGCCGTGGCCGGCGTTCGCCGGGTCGAACCCGATGCCGTCGTCCCGGATCTCGAACGCGAGGACGTCGCCCTTCTGCTCGAGCCGGAGATCGACGTGGGACGCCTTCGCGTACTTCGCGATGTTGTTGAGCGCCTCGAGCGTGCAGAAGTAGACGGCTGCTTCGATCTCCTGCGGATAGCGACCGACGCCGTCGGGATGGACGGTGACGAGGATCGGCGACCTACGCGCCTGTGCCTCGATCGCGGCGACGAGCCCTTGGTCCGCGAGGAGCGGCGGATAGATCCCGCGAGCGAGATCGCGCAGGTCATCGATCGCCCGACCGGTCTCGGAGCCGAGCTCCGCCAGCAGGTCCTTCACCTTCTCGGGATCGCGGACTGCGAGTTGCTCGGCGAGGCGCAGCTTCACCTGGAGCGCGACGAGCTGCTGCTGCGCGCCGTCGTGGATGTTCCGCTCGAGCCTCCTGCGCTCGGCGTCCTGCGCCGTGACGAGGCGCTGGCGTGACGAACGAACGTCCTCGATCAGTCGGACGTTCCGGAGCACCAGGCCTGCCTGCGAGGCGAGATCGCGCACGAGCCGCTCCTTGGCCGGGTTCATGGGGTCGCTCGCCGTCGTCACGACCGAGATCGCGCCGAGCAGCTCGCCTTGGTGCCGAACCTCGACCGCGGTCTCGCCGCCGCGGAACACCGGGAGCTCCTCCCCCGCCATCAACAGCGAGGCGGCCCCGTCGCGGTCGGGCCAGTCGGCCACCCGGCGGAGTTCGTTCGCCACACGGAGCCACACGTGGGCCGACCGCGCCCCGGTGCCCATCGCGACGATCTGAGCCATCCGAGGCAAGATGTCCTCGCTCGAGTAGGCGTCGGCGACCCGCCGGGAGAACTCGGCGAGAACCTCGTAGGGCTTGGCGCGTCCCCCGTAGACGACGCGGTCGGCGATCCGGGCGGCCACGCGGCGGAGCGGTCCGACCAGCAGACCGATCGCGATCCCCACGACTAGGAGCCCCCGCTCCCAGCCGGTAAGGTCGCCCCCGAGCCCGACGGGGGCGAGCAGGAGCGCGAGCGCCAGCAGCGTGATCGCGCCGGCGACGATCGCGAACACGACCGTCTTCTTGATCACGAGGTCGAGGTCGTACAGGCGGTACCGCAGGATCGCGATCCCGATCGAAGCCGGGAACCCGACCGTCAAGATCACGATCAGGATGCCGAGGAGGATCTCCGCCGCGATCGACCCCTCGCCGACGGCGCCTTCGATCACCGCGGCGATCACGAAGACCACGGCGCCGAGCAGCGCGATCGAGACCAGCCAGCGGAGCTGCGCCCGCTCCTCGCTGCGGCTGCGACGGAACCGGATGACGACCGAGACGAACGCGAACACGGTGCCGATCAGGCCGAGGATCCCGGATGTCGAAAGCAGGAGCTCGGCGAGGAACGGCGTCGCCGTCGAGTCCCGCCCGCGCACGATGAAGCCGAGGATCCCCGTCAGCGCGCTCGCCGCGAGGCCCCAGCCGACCCATCCCCACCGTCGAGATGGCGGACGCCCTGTAGGGAAGATGAGCAAGAGGAGCGACACGGCGAGGAGGAGCGGCACGAGCAACCAGTCGCTGAGGATGTCGGCAGCCACCGAGCGTGCCGGCAGGGCCGATCGACCGTACGACTCGAAGAACGAGATCAGGCCCAGGAGGAACGCCTCGCCGGCCAGAACGAGACCGATCGCGTTCTCGGGCCGGCGGCCGCCGATCAGCGCTCCGGCGCCGCCCCAACACAGGACGGCAAGCGCGATCATCGTGGTGAAGAAGGGCCCGTCCTCCGTGCCTTCGGGAACCCCGAAGAGACCGACCTGCTCGATCACCATCGCGGCCGCGAACAGGAACAGTCCGATGCCGGCGACCCACGGTGCCGCCCGTCCCCATGCTCGTCCGTGACCTGGGATGGTCATCTCGGCTGCATGGTCGCACCCCGACTCCGCGCATCCAAGGGAGACGGCCCCCGCCCTTCGACGGGGAGGCACGAGTGCCCACCGGGTGCCGCCACGCTCGACTGGTGGTGCCGTCCGGGTCCAACGACGTCGTCCGAGCGCCTACGGTCTCGGCATGAGGAGGTGAACCCAGTGAAGAAGATCCTGGTCGCATCGGACAGGGCGGCCTCGGCCGTCCTGTGGCACGCGACGTGCCCCGTGTGCGTCGATAGGCGGAGGGTGCGGTGAGCTCAGGCGTCCTGCTCGTGGAGGAACGCGAGCACCGCTTTGACACGCCGGTGGACGTCGGGTTCCTCGGACAGGCCGAGCTTGTGGAACAGCGAGTTGATGTGCTTCTCCACCGCGCGCTCCGTCAGGAACAGCGACCGCGCGATCGACGCGTTGTTCTGACCTTGCGCCATGTGTTCGAGCACCTCGCGTTCGCGGTCGGTGAGGCTCGCGAGCGGCGAGTGCGCCATCCGGTCCTTGGCGGAGACGAGCGCCTCGACGATCTTCGGATCGAGCACCGAGCCTCCGGCTGCGACCTCGTTCAGCGCGCGGACCAGCTCTTGGAGGTTCGAGACGCGCTCCTTCAGCAGGTAGCCGAGCCCCGCCGCGCCGTCCTTCAAGAGGTCGTAGGCGTACGCGTCCTCGGCGAACTGCGACAGGACGACGACGCCGATCTTGGGGTGTTCGGCGCGGATCCGGCGGGCGGCGTCGATCCCCTCGGTCGTGTTGGTCGGCGGCATGCGGATGTCGGTCAGCACGACGTCGGGCTTCAACTCCTCGACGGCCGTGAGGAGCTCCTCGAGCCCGCTGGCCGTTCCGAGGAGCTCCACCTCGTCGGAGGACTGGAGCAGCGCGGCGGTTCCCTCGCGGACGAGGTAGTTATCCTCCGCGAAGACCACGCGGACCATGCGGGCATCGTACAGGCGCGGGGGAGGCCAACGGCGTGACGATCCGGGTCGTTCTCGGCGAAGACAACGTCCTCGTTCGCGAGGGTGTCCGTGCGTTGCTCGAGTCCTACGAGGACGTCCACGTCGTCGAGGTCGCGAGTGACGCACCGTCGCTGCTGATCGCGGCGGACGAGCACGCGCCAGATGTCGTGGTCACCGACATCAAGATGCCGCCCAGCTTCCAGCTCGAGGGCATCGACTGTGCGCATGCGATCCGGCAGAAGCACCCGGGCACGGGCGTGGTGGTGCTGTCGGCCCACGACGACGAGGCCTACGCGATCGCGCTGCTCGGCAAGGGGCAGAGCGGCCTGGCGTACCTGCTGAAGGACCGCATCGCGCAGGGCGACGAGCTCGTCCGGGCGATCCGAGAGGTCGCGGCGGGTGGCAGCGCGGTGGACCCGGTGATCGCAGGGCGGCTCTCCGGGCGGCGCGAGACCGGCGAGCACGACCGCCAGCTCCTGGAGCTGATGGCGCAGGGGCTCGGCTACGCGGAGATGGCCGGTCGTCTCGGGACCACGCAGGAAGCCGTCGACCGCCGGGTCACCCAGCTGTTCACGACGATGGCGGCCGGGGTTGGCGCGGGTGACGCCAGCGCCGTCGACGACATGAAGCGGCTGCACGCCGCCGTCGTGGCCAAGCAGGCGGCCGCGACGACGCTCTCCTCCTACCTGCCGCACCAGGTCGCGGAGCGTCTCGCTTCGGGATCGATGACGCAGGAAGAGCTCGAGGTCAGCGTCCTGTTCAGCGACATCCGCGGCTTCTCCTCGGTCGCTGAGCGCCTGTCGGCGCGGGAGATCGCCGAGATCGTCGGCAGGCACCTGCGTGCGATGGCGGAGGTCGTCGCCGAGCATGGTGGCACGATCGACAAGTACCAGGGCGACGCCGTGATGGCGGTGTTCGGGGCGCCCGAGCCGCTCCCCGACCACGCGCATCGGGCGCTCCTGTGCGCGATCGCGATGCAGCGCCGCCAGCGGGAGCTGAACGCGCAGGGCTGGGGCACCGATGCGGTCGAGGTGCTCAACATCGGCGTCGGCGTGAACACGGGTCTGGTCGTCGCGGGTGCCGTCGGCGGCGGCGGTCGGCTCGAGTACACGGTGATCGGCGACGCCGTGAACGTCGCGCAGCGCCTGCAGGCCGAGGCAGGCGGCGGCGAGATCGTCGCGAGCGCGTCGACGGTCACCGCGGCGGACGGCATCGCGTGCGAGTCCATCGGCGTCCGTCGGGTCAAGGGTCGGGAGGAGCCCGTGGAGGCGTTCCGTGTGCTGGTGGACGACTGAGGAGCGCGTGTGAGGTCCCGAACGGCCGCGCGGCTCGCCTGGGGACTCGTCGCTTTCATCGCGGTCGGAGCGACGGCATCGGTCGTCCTAGCGCTCGCAGGTGGGCGGAGCGACGTCTTCGCCGTGGCGTTCCTCCTGATCTTCCCGATCGTTGGGGTGGTGCTCGCGACGAGACGTCCCTCCAACCCGCTCGGCTGGATCATGCTGGGCATCGGTGTCGTGTTCGGCCTTCCCGCGGGCGCGTACGGCGTGTACGGCCTGACGGAGGGTCGCGATCTGCCCGGTGCCGCGTACGGCCTCACGCTGGACGGTCCGACCTGGGTGTGGTTCATCGGGCCGTCCGGCTTCCTGCTGATGCTGTTCCCCGACGGTCACCTGCCGAGCCCGCGGTGGCGGTGGTTCGCGTGGGCGATGGGCATCGGGATGGTGCTGCTCAGCCTCGCATTCCTCTTCTTCCCGGGAACGTTCTCCGACTACGGCCTTCCGAAGGTTCGGAACCCGCTCGGCATCGCCGCGCTCAGGCCGTACGAGCCGATCCTCCTGTCGCTCATCGTGACGGTCCCCCTGACGATCGTCGGCGGCGCCGTGGCGGTGATCACACGGCTCCGGCGCGCGACGGACGAGGTCGAGCGCCATCAACTCCGATGGCTCGCGTGGGCCGCCGGCATCGTCGCCGTGAGCTACGTGCTCGCGTTCGCCATCGGCTGGGGCGAGCAGACCGGGTTCCTCGCCATAGCGCTGCAGACCGTCGCGATCTGGTCGTTCGCGCTGATCCCGATCGCGATCGGCGTCGCGGTGCTGCGCTACCGCCTGTTCGAGATCGACGTCGTGATCCGCAAGACCGTGGTCGTCGGTGCTCTCGCCGTGTTCATCGCTGTCGTGTACGTGGCGATCGTCGCCGCGGTCGGAGCGGTCGTCGGCGGTGCCGGGAACACGGTCGCGTCGGCGATCGCGGCCGCCGTCGTGGCGATCGCGTTCCAGCCGGCGGCTCGCCGCGCCCGACGACTCGCCGACCGCGTCGTGTACGGGCGTCGCGCGACCCCGTACGAGGCGCTCTCGGCGTTCTCCGAGCGGGTCGGCGAGACCTACGCTACGGAGGACCTGCTGCCTCGGATGGCGCGGATCCTGGGCGAGGCAACCGGCGCTCGTCGCTCGGACGTGTGGCTGAAGATCGGCGAGAGCTTCCGTCACGCCGCGCGGTGGCCCACCGATGCGCCCCCGCTCCAGACGCAACGTTCTGCGAGCCTCGAGCTGCCTCCGCTCCCGCAAGCGGATGCCGCGTTCGCCGTTCGGCACCAAGGAGAGGTCCTCGGGGCGATCACGCTGGCGAAGCCGCCATCAGACCCTCTGTCCCAGACGGACGAGAAGCTCGCATCCGACCTCGCGAGCCAGGCCGGGCTCGTCGTAAGCAACGCGCGTCTCACCACCGAGCTCGAAGGCCGGATCGACGAACTGCACGCCCTCCACAAGCGGTTGGTCTCGGCCCAGGATCTGGAGCGTCGCCGGATCGAGCGCAACATCCACGACGGCGCACAGCAGCAGCTCGTCGCCCTCTCGGTGCGGCTGCGGCTGGCTCGTTCGCTCCTCGAGCGCGATGCGTCGAAGGCCGCCGCACTGCTCGAGGACCTCCAGACGCAGGCGACCGCGACGCTCGAAGACCTGCGGGACCTCGCGCGCGGCATCTATCCGCCGCTGCTCGCGGACAAGGGGCTGGTCGCGGCTCTGGAGGCGCAGGCTCGCAAGGGGGTGCTTCCCATCATCATCGAGCCGGACGGCGTCGAACGCTATCCGCAGGAGGTCGAGGCGGCCGTCTACTTCTCGGTGCTCGAGTCGATCCAGAACGTCGTGAAGTACGCCAACGCGTCGCGCGCCGACGTTCGCCTCCGCGCGTCCAGCTACGACCTCGGCTTCGAAGTGGTCGACGACGGAGACGGCTTCGATCCCGGGGGGACGACGTACGGGACGGGCCTGCAGGGGATCGCCGACCGGCTGTCGGCGCTCGGGGGGCGCCTCGACGTACGTTCGAGCCCGGGAGCCGGAACGACGGTTCTCGGGACGATCCCACTCCGCACCGCCGCGCCGGTCCCGTCGAACGGCTCGGGCGTGCCGGCTTCCTCCGGAGGAGGCTGATGGGCTCGGAAGCCCGGCGCGCTCCCCACCCGGGCACGGTGGGCACCGACGTCGCGCGCTGGCCATGGCTCGGCTTCGTCGTCTTCCTCGCCCTGGCCTTCGCCGGGTCGCTCCTCGTCGTCGAGAACGGGACGGGGCTCCTGGACGATGCTGCGTTCATCCTGGCGTTCGGGATGTTCGGCGCCGTGGGCGCGCTGATCATGAGCCGTCAGCCGGGGAACCGGATCGGCGCGCTGCTGCTCTTCGGGTCCGGCATCACGGCGCTGTCCTTCATGTGCGGCGAGCTCACGACGTACCTGATACGGCAGGGCGATACCGACGGACCCACCGTCGTGACGGCGGCGCTGCTCGCCAACGTCGGGTGGGTCGTCGGGATCATCCCCGTGCTGTTGCTGCTGCCGGCGCTGTTCCCCGACGGCCACCTGCCATCCCGGCGGTGGATGCCGATCCCGATCGCGATGCTGATCCTCCTCGGGTTCGCGCTGCTCGCCTTCATCCTCGGCGAACCACGGCTCTCCGGATCGATCGACGAGCTCCGGATCGACAATCCCCTGTACCTCCCTTCGGTCGGTGCCATCGAGATCCCCGGCTGGCTGTTCGAGTTCGGTCTGCTGGGACTGCTGGTCGCGTCCGTCGCCAGCGTTGTCGTGCGGTACCGCGGCTCCGGTGGCGCCGAACGCCAGCAGATCAAGTGGGTCACGTTCGCGTTCTTGTTCCTCCTGGTGGCGATGGCCGTCGCGGAGATCTCCTCGTCGGCGGGGATCACCAACCCGTGGATCGACGTCGTGCTGGTCGGTGGCGCCTACCTGATGGTCCCCGTCGCGATCGGCGTCGCGGTGCTGCAGTTCCGCCTCTACGAGTTGGACGTCGTGGTGAAGAAGACGCTCGTCGCAGGCGCGTTCGCCGTCGTCGTCATCGCGGTCTACGGCGCCGTCGTCGGCTCGTTCGGTCTGTTCGCGACGGACCAGGACAGCGCGGGATGGTTGTTCCTCGTGGCGCTCGGACTCGGTCTGGCCTTCCGCCCCGTCGCGCGGTTCGGCAGGCGGGTGGCGGACCGGATCGTGTACGGCAGGCGCGCGACACCGTACGAGATCCTCACCGAGTTCTCCGAACGGATGGGCGACGCCTACGCCACCGAAGATGTGCTCGGGCGCATGGCGCAGATCCTGGGCGAGGGCGTGGGTGCCACGCTCGCGCGCGTGTGGCTGTGCGTCGCGGGCGAGGTGCAACCGGCCGCGACGTGGCCGAGGGACGCCGCGCCGGCCCGGTCGGTCACGGGGACGGGCGATCGGCTGCCGGACCTGGCCGGCGAGTTCGCCGTCGAGGTGCGGGACCGCGGTGAGCTGCTCGGTGCGCTTTCGGTCGTGATGCCGCCCAATGACCCGATGGATCCGTCGAAGGAACGGCTCGTCCGCGACCTCGCGTTGCAGGCCGGGCTCGCGCTCCGCAACGTCCGACTCGTCGAGGAGCTGAGGGCGCTGCAGCGCCGTCTCGTGACCACGCAGGACCAGGAGCGACGGCGGCTCGAACGCGACATCCACGATGGATCGCAGCAGCAACTGGTCGCGCTGTCCGTGAAGACGCGGCTCGCGAGGATGCTGACCGAGACGCAGCCGGAGAAGGCGGCCGAGATGCTGTCGCAGATCGAATCGGACCTCCGCGTCGCGCTCGACGATCTGCGCGACCTCGCACGCGGGATCTACCCGCCGCTGCTCGCGGAGAAGGGCCTCGGGCCCGCGCTCGAGGCGCAGGCGCGCCGTCTCCCGGTCCCCGTCGTCATCGACACCGACGGCGTCGGTCGGTATCCGCAGGAGGTCGAGGCGGCCGTGTACTTCTCGTGCCTCGAGGCGCTCCAGAACGTCGCGAAGCACTCGGGCGCGAGCAGCGCGACGGTATCGCTCTCGCGGAGGAACGGAACGCTGACGTTCGAGGTCGTCGACGACGGCCGCGGGTTCGAGCCGGAGGCGACCGTGTACGGTTCCGGGCTCCAGGGCATCGCCGACCGTTTGGCGGCGCTCGACGGCGAGCTCGCCGTCGCGTCGAAACCCGGCGCCGGGACCAAGGTCATCGGAAAGATCGAGGTGGCGTGATGGGTCGTGTGACGACGGGAACCGGACGGCGGACGGCCTTCCGTATCGTCGCCGCGCTGTTCGGTGTGAGCGCGATCGGCTTCACCCTCCCGTTCGCCGTCACGGCGTTCGTCGACGACGCGGAGGCGATCCACCGGCTGCACTTCGTGGCCGGCGTGTTCTCCTCGGGGTTGCTCCTCGGCGGCTCGCTGGTGGCGTGCGCCGTACGCCCCGAACCGATGATCGGGCCGTTCTGGGTGGCGGTGGCGTCCGGGATCGCGAACACGATCGCCGGCGTCGCCTCGGGCGACCTGATCTCGGGCGGCTACGTCACCGCGCCGGTCGCGATCCTCATCCTCCTGGCGCTGCACCCCGCCCGGACGACGTTGCTGCGCATCGACGGGGTCGACGCCGCGACGATCGCGCTGGGCGCGCTGGCGCTGCTCCCCGCCGTGGCGTACCTGCTCACCCAGGCAGAGCTGCAGCGTAACGGCGTGGCGAGCGATCCTCATTGGGAGCTCCACCACTACAGCGCGATGGCCTCGTACGCGCTGACCCTGCCGCTCGCCGTGTTCGCCGCTGCGCTGCGGGTGCCCGGGCGCCGCGTCGCGGTCTGGATCGTCGGCGCGACGGGTGCGGCCCTCGGGATCTCATCGCTCGCGCTGTCCGATCACGTCGGTGCCTTCGATGCGGTGTGGGCGTGGCTCGCCATCGCGTGGGGGATCGCCGTCATCGTCGTCGCGGAGCTGCGCCCGGACGCGGAGCCGCCATGACGACGGAGCGACACAGGCACGCGTCGATCTGGCGTCGCCTCGAGCGCTGGGCGGTCGGCGTCGTGATGGCGATGATGGCGCTCGCGCTCGAGCGGATGGTGTTGCGGAGCGTCCGGAAGGGTCGGACGCGCCTGCCGCAGCCGGGCGAGACGACGACGCTGACGTCGAAGGGCGGCGAGGTCGACCTGTAGCGGAGCGCGTCAGCCGCGCTTGCGGACCAGGTCGATCAGGAGCGCGACCAGCAGGAACGCGGAGATCACCCCGAACGCGGCCGGCACCCACTTCGCGACGCGATCGGACGAGACGGCTGTGAGCGCCGTCGCGAGGATCGCCGCACCCGCGGTGAGCGAGATCGCCAGCCGCCTGCCCGCGCGCCGGATCGTGGTCTCGAGCGTCGACGCACGGAAGTTCACCTCGAGCTTCTGACCCGGTCGCGCGCCGATCAGCCGCTCGACCGCTTCGACCACCTTCGCGAACCGGACCTTGAACCGTTGCACCTGGTAGAAGAGCGACGTCGGATCGAGCTTGGCGCCCATCCCCCGCACGACCGTGCGCATCAGGAACTTCCCCGCGACGTCGAACGGATCGACCTCGGGATCGAGCGTGGCGGCGGCCAGCTGCATCTGCGCGAGCGCCTTCGCCGTCAGCGTGAGCGAGGCAGGCAGCGCGACGTCGTGGCGCAGGGCGATCTCCGTCATCTCCTGGAGCACCGGGCCGAGCTGGATGTCCTTCAGTGACGCCCCGCGGTTCTTCGCCATCAACGCGCCGATCTCCGCCTGGAACGACTCGAGATCCAGGTCCGCCCTGTTGATGCCGCCGGTGAGCATCAGCGTCACGTCCGTGAGGAACCCGACGTCCTCCTGCCAGAACGCCATCAGCAGCAGCATCATGTGCTCGCGCAGGTCGGGCCCGACCTCGCCGACCATGCCGAGATCGAGGAAGTACAGGACGTCCTCGTCCGGCTGCCACATGAGGTTGCCCGGGTGCGGGTCTGCGTGGAAGAAGCCGTCGACGAGGATCTGTTTGTAGAAGGACTCGAGCAGCTGCCGCGCGGCCTCGCGGCGCGCCGGCCCCTCCGGCGCGGACGTCGCGGGCCCGCCGCCGATGTCCTGCATCACGAGGAGCCGCGACGTCGAGTAGTCGGTATGTACGACCGGGACGCGGAGCCTCGAGAAGTCCTTGATGACCTCGCCCATGCGCCGGATGTTGTCGGCCTCGCGCCGGAAGTCGAGCTCGCGGTGCAGCGACTGCGACAGGTGCTCGAAGACCGCCTGCATGTCGACCACCTGCTTGAGCCCCGGCCGGTCGGACACCTTCTCGGCGAACACCTCGAGCAACGCGAGGTCCTGCTCGATCTGTTCGCGAGCGTCCGGACGCTGGACCTTGACGACGGCCTTCGTGTGGTCCGCGAGCGTCGCCCGGTGCACCTGTGCGATCGTGCCGGCGGCGAGCGGCTTCGGATCGATCGTCTCGAACACGTCCTCCCACGGGACCCCGAGCTCCTGCTCCATGACGCGAACGACCTGCTCCTCGGTGAGCGGAGGAACGTTGTCCTGGAGGGTGGCGAGCTCCTCGATGAACTCGGGTGGCATGAGGTCCGGCCGCGTCGACAGGATCTGCCCGAGCTTCGCGAACGTCGGTCCCAGCTCCTCGAGCGAGGCCCGCAGCCGCTTGGCCTGACGCCGGCGTCCGAACGCGCCGTCCTCGTCGGGCCGGCCGAACAGCTCCTTCAGGCCGTGCTTGGCGAAGACCGCGGCGATCTTCGTGCCGCGCGAGATCAGGTGTGGCTCGGTCGGCGCCTCGACGGCGCCCGTTCGCATCGCCGTCGCGGGCCGCGCGACGCTGGCGACCTCGCCGTTGCCCGTCGTGTTCACGATGATGACGGTGCAGCGTGCGTTGTGGCTGATGCGGTTCGGGACGTTGCCGAGCAGGAACTCCTTGCGTCCGGCCATGCCGGCGTTGCCCACGACAAGGACGTCGATGCCGTGCTCCTCGGTCGCGTGGACGATCGCGAGCGCGGGGTCGTCGTCGATCACGACGTGCGCGTGTCCGCGGTCGCCGGCGATCCGCGTCGCGTACCCCTGAAGCTCGTCGGCGGCCGCCCGGGCTCGGGTCACCTCCGCGGCGCCGTACTCCGTGTCCGTCGGGTGTGTCGGCACGACGACCTGGACGACGTGCAGCTCGGCCGCGTACCGCTCTGCCAGGGCGGCGGCCCACTCGACGGCGCGTTCGGCCGTCTCCGAGCGATCGGTGCCCACCATCACGCGGGTCACGCCCTGTGCTCCTCGGCTGCCGTTCCCTGCCATCATGACGCGCCGCATCATCCCAGACGCGGTGACTATCGGAACGTGACCACCACCGCCGTCTGGTGGTGCCACCACGACCGGGGGCTTCGTAGACTGCCTGCCGTCCGCCGGAGTAGCTCAGCCTGGCAGAGCAACCGCCTCGTAAGTGGTAGGTCAGGGGTTCGAATCCCCTCTCCGGCTCGTTCGGCGCAACGGGCATACACAGGTGTGTTGCTAGAATCGCCGCCGTGCTCGGCCAAGTGAGCGTCGATCCCACGTCCACGCCCGTCGCCAACGACGGCGGATGGGTCTACAACGCGGCGATCCTCCTCACGTTGCTCGCCATCGTGATCGCGCTCCTGATCGTGTTCGGCTACATGCGCCTCGCGCCTCGCTTCCAGAGGGACGAGCAGACGCGCAAGACGGTTCGCATCCCGCGGATGCAGCCGGGTGCCGAGGTCCGCAGGCCCGTGAACGTCACGGGTACTCCCATGGTGGTTCAGCCCCCCGTCGTGGCGGCAGCAACCGCCGCCGTCCCGGCGACCGCGGGAGCACCGGCAGCACCGGCGCCGGCCGCACCGGCTGCTGCTCAAGCTCCCGCCGCAGCTCAGGCGCCTGCCGCTGCGCAAGCTCCTGCCGCTGCGCAAGCGCCCGCGGCCGCCCAGGCGCCTACCGAGGCCCCCGCGCAGGGGGGCGAAGGCCCGGCGAGCGCGGCGGCGGCCGACAAGCCGGCCAGCCCCGCTCCGGCGACCGCCGTGGCGCCCGGCGGCGGCGAGCACAAGGATGTGAGCCTGGATCAAGAGACCTTCGACCGGGTCCTGGCCGAACTTCTCGAGAAGGGCACCGACCGGCGCGTCGCCGAAGGCCAGGCGCGGCGCGCGGCCATGATCGCCGCCCGCAAGAAGGCCGAGGGCTAGCGCCCGCCGGCCATGGAGGCCGCCATCGACTGGTCCATGGGTTCGCGCGCTGCCGCGCTCGTTGACTGGGACACCGCGGTCCAGACGGGTCGGCGCGTGGGCGGCGGCGGGCCGCAGACGCCCCGGGTCGAGCGCGCCCGGATGCGGGAGGATCTCGCCGAGGTCGTCCCCGAAGCCGAGACGCTGATCCATGAGTTCACCGCGATGTCCGCCGGCGGCTCGTTCCGCTCGCGCCCGTGGCTGATGTCTCGCGGCGAGTGGGTGAACGCGAACGCGAACGGCCTGCAACGCCTGCTCGAGCCCCTCGCGAGGCGCGTCCTGCCGGAGGGAGCTCCGCGTTCGGACCTGCGGCGGAAGGCGCTCGGGGCGCAGGTCGGCGCGCTGCTCGGGTACGTGTCCCGGAAGGTGCTCGGCCAGTACGACGCGTTCCTGCCGCCCGACGACGAGGGCCTCCTCTACTTCGTCGGGCCGAACCTCGTCGAGGTCGAGCGCCGCTTCGAGCTCCCTCGCCGGGACTTCCGCCTGTGGGTGGCGATCCATGAGGTGACGCACCGCGTGCAATTCGGGGCGACGCCGTGGCTCCGCCCGCACCTGGAAGGGCTGATCGACCGATACCTCCAGACCGTCCAGGTGGACTCGCGTGAACTGCTCGCCCAGATCAGGCGCGCCGCCGATGCGATCCGTTCGGGCGCCGATTGGCGTGGCATCAACGGGGTCCTCTTGTTGATGAACGACGAGCAGCGCGAGCTGTTCGCCCGTATGCAGTCCGTGATGACGCTCCTCGAAGGCCACGCCTCGTTCGTGATGAACGGCGTCGCGGAGGGTCGCGTGAAGGACCTGCCGAAGATGCGGCGCGCGCTCCGTCATCGCAGGCACTCGCGCGGGGTCGAGAAGGCGTTCCAGCAGGCGATCGGGTTCGACACCAAGGTGCGTCAGTACGCCTCGGGCGAGCGGTTCGTCAGCCGTGTCGTGGACGACGTCGGCATGGCGGGCCTGAACCGCGTGTGGCTCGACGCTGCGAACCTGCCCCGCGCCGACGAGATCGCGGAGCCTCAGCGTTGGATCGGGAGGGTCGTGCGGGGCTGATGCGCCGCCCACCGGCCGTCGCCCGGGTCCTCGAGCGGGTGACAGCGACGGCGCGAGAGCACCGGATGTTCACGTCCGGCGAGACTGTGTTGGTCGCGTGCTCCGGTGGTCCCGACTCGGTGTGCCTTCTGTCGTCACTGTGGCACCTGCGGCGGCTGCTCCAGATCCGGCTCGAGGTGTTCCACATGGATCACCGCCTGAGGACGCGCTCCGCCGATGACGCGGCGTACGTCCGTCGATTGGCCGAACGGTTCGAGGTGCCGTTCCACCTTCGAAGCGCGGAAGATCGGCCCGCCAAGGGGAGCTCGGTCGAGCTGTGGGCGCGCGCGGTCCGGCGCGCCGCCGCGGCCGACGTCATGGTGGCGTCAGGTGCGAGCCGGCTCGCGATCGCGCACACGCGTGACGATCAGGCCGAAACCGTCCTGATGGGCCTGATCCTGGGTTGGGGTCCGGAGGGGCTCGTCGGGATGCGGCCCGTCAGCGGGACCGACGTTCGACCACTGCTCGACGTCTCGCGCGAGGAGGTCGAGGCGTTCTGCACGGCCGCACGGATCCGGCCGCGCAGAGATCCGACCAACCGTGACACGCGCCTGCTCCGCAACGCGATCCGCCTCCGGGCGATCCCCGCGCTCGAGCGTTCGACCGGCCGCAACGTGCGGGCCGGGATCGTCCGTTCGGCGGAGCTCCTTCGCGTCGACCAGGAGGCGCTCTGGGACGAGGCGCTCGCCGAGGCCGAACGGCTGATCCGGCCGACCCCCGAAGGGTTCGACGTGGCCGCCCCTGCGCTGACCGCGCTCCCACGCGTGATGGCCGGCCGGGTCGTGCGTCGGGGGTTCGCCTCGGTCGCGGCGTCCTGGTCGATGAAGGACATCGAAGCCGTGCTCGACCTCGCCGCGGGCCGCCGCGGGCGCCGGCGGGACCTGAGCGACGGATTGAAGGCGCGCCGCGACGCGGAGTATGTTTCCGTGTCTCGCACTTCCCCCGAGAGCCGGGAGTGAAGGGGGGCGAGATGGAAGGCCGGGTCGTTCTGACAGAGCTCGACAGCTCCGTTCCCGTATCGTCGGTCGAAGCCGGTCCGCACGAGCAGGACATCGAGCGCATCGTCGTCAGCGAGCGGGAGATCCAGGACAAGCTCCGAGAGCTCGGCGAACAGATCACGCGGGACTACGCGGGTCGCGAGCTGCTGCTGATCGGGGTCCTGAAGGGCGCGTTCGTCCTGATGGCCGACCTGTCGAGGCACATCCGGCTGCCGCTCGAGGTCGACTTCATGGCGGTCGCCTCGTACGGCGCCGCCACCAAGACCTCCGGTGTCGTGCGCATCCTGAAGGACCTGGACCACGACGTCGAGGGCCGGGACCTCCTGTTGATCGAGGACATCGTCGACTCGGGGCTGACGCTCAACTACTTGCTGAAGAACCTCCGCGGGCGGCGGCCGGCCAGCCTCGAGGTGTGCGCGCTGCTTAAGAAGACCGGTATCCAGCGCGTCCATCTGGACGTGCGCTACGTGGGCTTCGAGATCCCTCCGGACTTCGTGGTCGGCTACGGCCTGGACTTCTCCGAGCGATATCGGAACCTGCCCTACGTCGGCCTGCTGCGTTCCGAGGCGTACACCGAGGTCTGACGGCGCGACGGCAGCGCTCTTTCGGGGCGCGAGTCGTGGATGTTCGCGGCCGTTCTCCGACGCGATCCTCGTTGGAACGTCCGATGGCGTCGTCCGCTGAACGGGCTATCGGCAGTCCCAGGACCAGGTGCTACCATCGGCTCGGGCTCGAGGCGTCCACGACGCGCGCCCAAACATCTTCGCGGAGTTCGAAAGGAGCACCACCCTGGCTTCCGACCCATCCCCGTATCGGCGGCTGGTGCGTGGCCCCGCGATCTACATCCTCGTCGTCCTGGTCGCCCTCTGGCTCTTCCTGTTCTTCAGCAACCGCGGCACCTCGGCCGACCAGTTCACCTTCACCGAGTTCCAGGAGGCGGTCGACGCGGGGGAGGTCCAGACCGCCACCTTCCTCCTGGGCGACGGCGTGATCGAAGGCGAGATGTCGAACGGCGAGGCCTACCGCGTCGCCTACGTAGAGGGGACGCAGGAGCAGCTCACGCAGGACCTGCAGGCGCAAGGGGTCGAGGTGTCGGCGGACCCGCAGAAGGGCTCTGCGCTGGTCGGCTTCCTGTTCCAGCTGATCCCCGTGATCCTGATAGTCGGCGCCTTCATCTTCATCATGAACCAGTCGCAGGGGGGTGGCGGCCGCGTCATGCAGTTCGGCAAGGCGAAGGCGAAGCTCGTCACCAAGGACCAGCCGAAGACCACGTTCGGCGACGTCGCGGGCGTGGAGGAGGCGATCGAGGAGCTCCAGGAAGTCAAGGAGTACCTCGCGAACCCGGCGAAGTTCCAGGCGATGGGCGCGAAGATCCCGCGCGGCGTCCTGCTGTTCGGTCCCCCGGGCTCCGGCAAGACGCTCCTCGCGCGGGCCGTGGCCGGCGAGGCCGGCGTGCCGTTCTTCTCCATCTCGGGCTCGGACTTCGTCGAGATGTTCGTCGGCGTCGGGGCGGCCCGCGTCCGGGACCTGTTCGAGCAGGCCAAGCAGAGCGCCCCGGCGATCGTGTTCATCGACGAGATCGATGCCGTCGGACGTCACCGTGGCGCCGGTCTCGGAGGAGGCCACGACGAACGCGAGCAGACGCTGAACCAGCTGCTGGTCGAGATGGACGGGTTCGACCAGCGGACGGCCGTGATCCTGATGGCGGCGACGAACCGTCCGGACATCCTCGACCCGGCCCTGCTTCGGCCCGGGCGCTTCGACCGGCACATCACGGTGGACCGGCCCGACCTCGAGGGTCGCAAGGGCATCTTGAAGGTGCACGCGCGCGGCAAGCCCTTCGACGAATCGGTCGACCTGTCGACGATCGCGCGTCGTACGCCGGGGTTCACCGGCGCCGATCTGTCGAACGTGATAAACGAGGCCGCGCTCCTTGCGGCCCGGTGGGGCAAGAAGGCCATCTCGATGAAGGAGGTCGAGGAGGCGATCGACCGCGTGATGGCCGGCCCCGAGCGCAAGACGCGGGTCATGAGCGATCGCGAGAAGCGGATGATCGCCTACCACGAGGGCGGCCACGCGCTCGTCGCGCACATCCTTCCCAACACGGACCCGGTGCACAAGATCAGCGTGATCCCGCGGGGGCGCGCGCTCGGCTACACGCTCACGCTGCCGGAAGAGGACAAGTTCCTGATGACCCGTGAGGAGCTGATCGACGAGCTCGCGATGCTGCTCGGGGGTCGAGTGGCGGAGGAGCTGATCGTGGGAGACATCACGACGGGCGCCGCCAACGACATCGAGCGTGCTACCAAGGTCGCCAAGCAGATGGTCACCGAGTACGGCATGTCGGACACGATCGGGCCGCTCACGTTCGGCCAGAAGCAGCACGAGGTGTTCCTCGGTCGAGACTTCCAGTCGCAGCCGGACTACTCGGACCAGGTCGCGTTCGAGATCGACAACGAGGTCCGCCGGCTGATCGACGAGGCGCACGACGAGGCGCTCGAGATCCTCCAAGATCATCGCCCCAAGCTCGACCAGCTTGCCGCGATGCTGATGGAACGGGAGACGCTCGAGCGCGACGAGGTCGAGGCGTTCCTGGCCGACATCCCGAAGCGCCCGCAGCGCGATCAGGCCGTACGCGGCGCCGGCCTCGCGATCTCGCGCCGCGCGATCCGCACGAACGGCCAGCCGAACGTCCCGGGGACGATCCCTCCGAAGCCGGTCTAGGCTTCGGCGCGCGCCATGGCCGCGGAACGTTGGGCGACCTTCGACTGCTACGGGACCCTGATCGACTGGATGGGAGGGATTCGCGCGACCCTCGGGGACCTGTGGCCGGAGCACGACGCCGACCTGCTGCTCGCCACGTACCACCAGATCGAGCCCGAGGTGCAGCGCGGCCGAGCCGTCTCGTACCGGCGGGTCCTCGCCGAGTCGCTCGAGCGCGTCGCGCACCGAGAGGGGCTCGAGCTCGAGGACGACGATCGCGAGGCGCTCGGGGACTCGTTGCCGTCGTGGCCGCCGTTCCCCGAGGTGCCCGCATCCCTGGAGGCGCTGCGCGCCCGAGGCTGGAAGCTCGCGATCTTGTCCAACACCGATCCCGACCTCCTCGATGCTTCGCTCGAGACGATCGGCGTGCCCGTCGACCTTAGGATCACCGCGGCCGAGGCGGGTTCGTACAAGCCCGCCCACGGCCACTGGGACCGCTTCTTCGAGCGCAGCGGCGCGACGCGCGAGCGGCACGTGCACGTCGCGGCCTCTTTGTTCCATGACATCGCGCCGGCGAAGGAGCTCGGACTGCGGGCCGTCTGGATCAACCGCATGCATGAGACGTCCGACCTACCACGCGCGGCCGAGCTGGTGGACCTGTCACCGTTGCCGGACACGCTCGACGAGCTGGTGGAGCCCTGATGGCGCGCATCGACAAGCCGAAGATCGAGCAGGCGGTCCGGATGATCCTCGAGGGGATCGGCGACGATCCGGACCGCGACGGCGTCGTCGAGACGCCTCGTCGCGTGGCGGACATGTACGAAGAGATCTTCGGCGGCGTGGGCATCGACCCGACGCCGGTCCCCACGGTCGTCCAGGGCGCGAACTTCGATGAGATGATCATGGTCAAGGACATCCCCTTGCAGTCGTTGTGCGAGCACCACTTGCTGCCGTTCAACGGCCGCGCCCACGTCGCCTACATCCCCAACAAGGACGGGCGGATCACCGGGCTGTCGAAGGTGGCCCGGGTCGTCGACATCCTGTCGAAGCGTCCGCAGGTGCAGGAGCGCCTCACCACTGAGATCGCCGATACGATCGAGCGCGCGCTGGAACCGAGGGGCGTCTTCGTGATGATCGAGGCCGAGCACCTGTGCATGACGATGCGCGGCGTGAAGAAACCGGGCTCGATCACGGTCACCTCGGCGGTCCGCGGCTTGTTCCGCAAGGACGCCAGGACGCGTCAGGAGGCCCTGCACCACATCGGC
>JBMDWR010000318.1:0-2276 GCA_048594645.1 Actinomycetota bacterium | reverse complement strand
CCGGCGGCGACGAGCTCGGCGTGTCCGGCGAGAAGGCCTCGGAGCTCGCCCTCCAGCAGATCGACTCGGCGATCGACGAGGCCGGGGGCGACCACGACGTCAGCGTCGTTCATCAGACCGAGGGCGAGGACCCGGATGCGGCCGTCACGGCCGCGCGCGCGCTCGTCCGCGCCGACGGCGCAAGCTGCCTTACGGGGCCCTGGGCCAGCGAAAGCTTCCTGGAGACGGCGAAGGCGGTGGCGATTCCGAACAAGGTCCTCGAGATCTCGCCCACGCCGACGAGCGACGAGGTCGCCGACCTCAGCGACCGCGACCTGGTCAACAGCACGGCGCTCCCCGTCACGCTGGAGGGGACCGCGATCGCGAAGGCGATCTCCAGGGACCTGGACGGAGCCGACGGCAACACGGTGAACCTGGCCGCGACCAACGACACCTACGGGGACTCCCTCGCGGGGGGGTTCATCGAGTCGTGGCAGGATCAGGAAGGGACCGTCGGTGGGCAGGTGGTGATCGCGCCGCCGCCGCTCGACTCCAGCTCGGATGACTTCTCCTCGGCCTTCGACGGTTCGTCATCGGTGTACTCCGCCCAGGTGAGTCAGATCACGAGTGACGGGCCCGACGCGGTGGTGTTGATCGTCGACCCGACCACGCTGCTCAATCTGGGAAGCGCACTGGGCTCGAGCTTCAGCTGGGACCCCGCGGCGGCATGGGGTGGCGACCAGCTGGTCGTCCCGGGGCTGATCGACGAGGTCGGCGCCGACGTGATCGGCGGCATGCGGGTGCTCGCGCCCGGCGTACCGAAGGGCGACGAGGCTTCCGCCGCTTTCGTGCGGGAGTACAAGACCGCGGAGCCGAGCAGGGTGCGGCTCGAACCCTTCGCGGCCCAGGAATTCGACGCGACGATCCTCTGCTACCTCGCCGCGGTCGCGGCGGGCTCCACCGACGGCCAGGAGATGGCCGAGTCCCTGATCGACATCACGGCGCCCGGCGGCGAGGAGTTCACCTGGCAGGAGCTGCCCGAGGCGATCGATGCGCTCGAGGGCGGCGACGACATCGACTACACGGGCGCCTCCGGCCCGATCGACATGGACGTCCGCGGCGCGCCGACCAGCGGCGTCTACGACATCCACCAGTTCGACGAGGACCGCCTCGTCGTCGTCGGCGAGATCTCGGTCTCGAAGCCGAATCCGGCCGCGCCGTAGGGGAGCTCAGTCGGTGGTGTTGCCCGTGGCGGTGATCCCCGTGCTCAGCCCGTCCGCGATGAACACGTTGCTCGCGCCGTTGAAGCTGTTGCCGGTGATTCCCACCGTGTGGGAGTCGGTCAGGCGGACCCCGGCGCGGGAGTCGCAGCCGGGGATCGGCGGACCGATGCTCACCGAGTTCGAGCTCACGTCGATGTTCCGCACGCGCCTGAAGACGAGCGCGTTGTTGGGCGTCAGGAAGCGGTTGCGGGCGAACGTGTAGCCGTCGCGGTAGACGGCGTCCGGCGAGAGCATCCGGACCGGTGCCCGGCAGGGGTCGGGGGTGAGGATGCCCGTATCCACGGTCGGGGCGGTTTGGACGTTGTCGGTCACGATGACGTCGCCCACCTGCGGGTCGGCGCCGAATCCGCCGTTCACGATCACGCCCCAGCCGTTCTCGCCGAATGAGTTCCGCGCCACCGTGATCTGGCGGGCGATCTCGCAGCCCTCGTCGGTCTCGATGTCGACGTTCGCCCACGCCACCGGGCCGACGGTCGAGTCCTCGAGCGTCACCTGCTCGCCGTCGACGACGGCGACCCCCTGGCGGCCGATCCGCTCGATCAGCGCCCCTGTGATGAGGACGTTGCGGGCGCTCGACGCGTCATCGCCACAGGCGGGCGAGGGTGCGCCGCGCCAGATATTCACGCCGTCGCCCCAGGTCTCGCGAACCTGGACATTGGCGAGCGTCATTCCCTGGACGCCCTCCACCGAGTAGCCGTGCTGCCACTCGACCGCGTGGTCGTAGGAGCCCTCCGGGTTCGAGCCGCGAACGGCGATGTTCCGGACGGTGAGATTCCGCCCGCCCACGAAGCGCCAGTTGGCGCGGTGGCTCCCGCCGGGGGTGAGCGCACGGAACTCGGATCCCTGTCCGTCGATCACGAGGCCCTCTCCGTCGGCGAGCGTGATCGTGCCGTCCTGGCCGTAGCAGCGCCCGGCCCCGAACTGCACGGTGCTCCCGTCCGGCACCGTCGCCAGCCAGGCCATGATCTCGTCCTCGACCGCGACCGAGCAGTCGCCCGCGATGCTCGTAGGCAC
>JBMDWR010000317.1:0-1382 GCA_048594645.1 Actinomycetota bacterium | reverse complement strand
GTGGCGGCGGCGTCACCGGCGCCGAACACGCCGTCGAAGCCGGCGTCGCGCAGCTGACGGTAGAGCAGGGCGGCCTCGGGGTTGAACCCCATGAAGCCCACGACGTCGGGATCGTCGCCCGTGACCTGTCGCGCCACCTCGCGGAAATCGACCGTCCCCCGCTCGATCCCGACTCGGGTCACGGTGACCCCGTGGCGCTCCATGATCGCCTGGGCGCGATCGGCGAGATCCTGTCCGTACGACTCGCTGTCGTCGATGAGGTATGCGGTCCGGGCGCGAAGGTCAAAGCTCGCGAACAGGCCGATGAACGATCCGACGAGGTCGTTGCGATACGCGGTCCGGAAGAAGAACCCGCCCGGTGGCTGGTTCGTGGTGAGATCGGACTGCGTGGCCGAACCCGAAATGCTGGTGATGCCCGCGTCGGCGTAGATCCGCAGCGCCGCCGGAGTGCCCGCGCTGCAGTTCGGCCCGACGACACCAACGACCGTCGGCTGCGCCGCGAGACGCCGTGCTGCCTCCACCGCGATGTCGGCCTCGGTGCAGCCGTCGTCCTCGGCAACGACCTCGATCTCGTGTCCTTTGATCGTCGGACCGTTCGCTTCCTTCCATCTCGCGACAGCGGCGATCACCGTGTCGCGGTCCTCCGTGCCGGAGCGAGCATCGGGCCCGGTGATGGGCGCGGACACCCCGACAGTCACGGGAGCGCCCTCGCGTATCACGACTGGCATCTCGGGCGCCCGCTCGGCCCGCGGTTGCGTGTCTTCGGCCTTCTCGTCCGGGCCACATGCGATGACCAGCGACAGAAGGAACATGACGGAAAGAGCGACTCTACGCGCGCCCCACCTATAGTCAGACCCCACGCCGGCCGCAACACCTACGCCGCCTCTACGATCGCTGGGCTAGTGGCCGAGACCGGCAGCTCGTTGTCCCACCTGGCGATCCTGGCCCGCGAGCCAGGGGTTGCCACCGTCGTCGGTGCGCCGGACACCCGGCGCCGCTGGAGCACCGGCACGTCGTTGGGTTCTCGTTCGAGGTGTGGGTCGACCGACCTGCGCCTGCTGCAATCGTGTCGCAGGTCGTCAATAAGCGAACACGACGCGGCGAGGCAGCCACGAACCCCAGGACAATGGGACTACGAGGTCGTCCTGCTGTCACCGGATCCGCGGCGACAGGCGGAGCGGTGAATCGGGGACCAGCAGGTGCGCCTCGCCCCGGATGGTCACCTCGAGCGGCTCGCCTTCCTCCAGGGTGTATCGGTCCTCCTCGTGCGACAGAGCCACTCGGATCTGGCGATCCTGGAACCGGAGCGGGAACTCGAGACGCTCGTAGCGCCGTGGCAACCGCGGATCGATTGTCAACCGACCGTCGAAATCGCGGACCCC
>JBMDWR010000316.1:0-1020 GCA_048594645.1 Actinomycetota bacterium | reverse complement strand
CTCCCCCGCGGGCCGGCCCCTGCGCAGGTCCGTGACGATCGACGCGATCATCGGGCGTGGGTCCAGGACGAGCCCACCCGGCTCGGCAGACACGTCGAACGCGTACTCGCGGGTCGCCCCGTGCTCCGCCGCCTGCTCGAGAACGATCGCGGGATGGCCCTCGTACGTGGCGGCGTCGCAGATGCCCGTCAGCGCGGCGACCGCGTCGAACAGGCGTCCCACCGACGACGTCGGCGGGCTCCCGAGCCCCGAACGGATCTGCCCCAGCGCGATCTCGGCCTCGCCGTCATGGTCGCCGATCAGCGGCAGCGCCCGTTCGAGCACGCCGGCCTCCTCCACGTGCGCGAGCGCCATGCGCCATGGCTTCGCGACGGCGGCGTCGCCGCCGGCGAGCGGCACGGTCCGAAGGTGTGCTGCGCGTTGCAGGTCGGCCGCGTCACCGACGAGGAACTCCCCTCCCCACGCCGTCCCGTCGTCGCCGAGGCCGAAGCCGTCGAACGCGACGCCGATCACGCGGCCGTCGATGCCGTGCTCCGCCATGACGGACGCGACGTGGGCACGGTGGTGCTGGACCGCGACGGCCGCAAGGCCGCTCTCCTGCGCGAACCGCGTCGTCAGGAAGTCGGGATGGAGGTCGTGCGCAACGATCTCCGCCTCGAGCCCGAACAGCCCTCGGTACCGCTCCAGCGCGTCGACGTACGCCTCGAGCGCGGCGTCGTCGTCGAGGTCGGCGACGTGCTGCGAGAGGAAGGCTCTCGTGCCGCCGGCCAGGCAGAACGCGCCGTGGAGCTCGGCGCCGGTCCCCAGGATCGGCGGGACCTCGACGCACAGGTCGATCGGCGCCGGGGCGAACGAGCGCGCCCGCCGGAGCACCAGCGGGTCGCCGCGCCACACACGCGTGACCGGGTCGTCGTAGCGCGCGACGATCTCGCGATCGTGAACGAGGAACGCGTCCGCGATCCCCTCGAGACGCTCGAGCGCCTCGTCGTTCGAGATGCAGATCGGCTCGTCGGCGCGGTT
>JBMDWR010000315.1:0-11900 GCA_048594645.1 Actinomycetota bacterium | reverse complement strand
TCCCAGAACGAGTCGGCCTGCTGCCAGTAGTAGAACAACGCGCCGAAGATCCCCACGCCGTAGAGGGCTCCACCGCCAGCGGCGGCGCCCGTGCTTCCTGTCGCCATCCCCTGCCTCCCGTCGACCGTTCCTGAGGACGCTACCCCAACGAAGTCGGTTACCGGCAGCCTAGAAACCGAGGCGCTGGAGCGCCTTCGGGTCCCGTTGCCACTCCTTGAGGACCTTGACCCGGAGCTCGAGGAACACCTTGCGCCCGAGCACGAGCTCCATCTCCTCGCGTGCGCGCGTCCCGATCGTCTTCAGCGTCTCGCCGCCTTTCCCGATCACGATGCCCTTCTGGGAGTCGCGTTCGACGACCACGGATGCGTGCACGCGGGTGATCGCATCCTCCTCGTCGACCCCCTCGACCACGACGGCGATCGAATGCGGGACCTCCTGGCGCGTGACGGCCAGCGCCTTCTCCCGGACGATCTCGGCAAGCTGGATCTCCAGCGGCTGGTCGCTGATCGCGTCGGTCGGGTAGTACGCGGGACCTTCGGGCAGGCGCGCAACCAGGAGCGAGCGAAGCACGTCCACGCCGCGGCCGGTCTTCGCGGCGATCGGCACGACCTCGTCCCAGTCCCCGAGCTTCGCCGCCGCGTCGAGCTGCGGGATCTCCTCGCGGTTGCGCACGAGATCGAGCTTGTTCACCGCGCAGAGCTTCGGCCCGGCGAACGGCCGCACGCGCCGTTCGAACACGAACGCGTCCCCCGAGCCGACGCCCGCGTGGGCATCAACGACCTGCACGATCGCGTCCACGCCCTCGATCGCCTCTCCGACGAGCTCGTTCAGGCGCGACCCGAGCAGGGTTCGGGGCTTGTGGAACCCGGGCGTGTCCGTGAACACGATCTGGTGATCGGCGCCGGTCAGGACCGCTCGGACGTCGCGCCGGGTCGTCTGCGGCTTGTCCGAGACGATCGCGACCTTGCGCCCGACGAGCGCGTTCACGAGCGTCGACTTGCCGGTGTTGGGCCGGCCGACGATCGCCACGAACCCACTGCGGAACGTCACCGATCGAGATGATCCGGGCCGAACGCGTGAGGCAGGATCTCCGACAGCCGCCACTCGGCGCGCCGGCCGCTCGAGGATTCGCACACGACGACCATGTCGGGGCCGAACTCGTTCAGCACCTGCCGGCACCCGCCACAGGGAGGCGTGGGGTCGTCGCCGTCGGCGACGACGGCGACCGCGTCGATCTGCCGCTCCCCCGCCACGACCGCGGCCGCGACAGCGTTGCGTTCGGCGCAGACGGAGAGCGGATACGACGCATTCTCGATGTTCACGCCGCGAAAGACCTTCCCGCCCGCGAGCACGGCCGCCCCGACGTGGAACGTGCTGTAGGGAGCATACGCCTTCCCGCGCATCTCGCGCGCGGCGGCAAGGAGGTCGTCGATCCGGTCCGAGGATGCGTTCATTCGGCTCCGACCCCTTCCTGCTGTCCGGTCTCGTCCGGCTCCTCCTCACGCGTGATCAGGATCTTCGCGATCCGCCGACCGTTCACCCGTTCGGCCTTGAAGCGGAGGTTGCGGAACGTGACCTCCTGCCCCTCGTCCGGGATCTCGCCCATGAGGCCGAGCATGAGGCCGCCGACGGTGTCCCACTCCTCGTCGGGAAGCTCTACGTCGAGGATCTCGTTGATCTCGTCGATCGAGACCTTGCCGTCGACGCGGTACACGTCCTCGGTGACCAGCTCGAGCTCTGGCTCCTCCGTGTCGTACTCGTCGGTGATCTCCCCCACGAGCTCCTCCAGAAGGTCCTCCAGCGTGACGAGGCCCGAGACACTGCCGTACTCGTCGGTCACCATCGCGATGTGGAACTTCTCCTTCTGCATCTCGCGGAGCAGGTCGGCCACCTTCTTCGATTCCGGGACGTAGTGTGCCTGCCGGACGATGTCCGAGAGCGGCATGTCGTGCTTGCCCTGGTGCAGGGCCTTGAGGACATCCTTCGCGTAGACGATCCCCACCATCTGGTCCAGGTCGTCCGTGAACACCGGTATCCGCGAGTAGCCGTGTTGGAGGACGAGGGCCTGGACGTCGCGGAGCGTCCGGTCGGACTCGATCGCGGTGACGTCCGGTCGCGGGACCATGACCTCGCGCACGATCGTGTCGCCGAACTCGAAGATCGAGTGGATCAGATCCTTCTCCTCGAGCTCGATCGAGCCCTCCTCGTGGCCGACCTCGGCCATCGACCGGAGATCGGCCTCGGACACGAATGGGCCTTGCTTGAGGCCCTTGCCGGGCAGGAGCCAGTTGGCGAGGGCGATCAGCCCGGTCGTCGGTGCGGCGAGCACGCGGCCCAGGAACCAGACGAGCGGCGCGACGGTGAGCGCCGCCCGGTCCGAATGCAACACGCCGAACGTCTTGCTCATCGCCTCGACGAGGACGAAGTACAGGAGCGTGAACGCGACCGAGACGAGCGTCACACCGAGCCCGCCGAAGGTGCTCTCGGCGATGATGGCCACGATGATCGCCGAGCCGTTCTGGCAGAGCATGACGGTGAGATACACGGCGTTCAGGTACCTGGGCGGATCGGCCTCGAGCCGCTCGAGCGTCACCGCGTTCCGCCGCCCCTCCTCCGCGAGGGCCAGAGCGCGCACGCGCGTCATCCGCGTCAGCGAGGCCTCGGCGATCGCCAGGATCGAGCCGAGGAGCACGAGGAACGCGACCACGACCCACAGCCAGATCACGGGACCCGCACCCCCGCGTAACGTTCCTGCTTGGCCCACATCGCGTCCCGTTCGGCCCGATCGATGTGGTCGTGCCCGAGCAGGTGCAGGATGCCGTGGACGAGCAGCAGGCGGAGCTCGACTCCCGGGTCGGCCGGGTTGTTGCACGCGGCGACGCTCGGCGCGATCACCACGTCGCCGAGGACGCGGAGGCCGCCCGCGCCCACCTCGTCGTCGAGCGGGAACGAGAGCACGTCGGTCGGGCCGTCCTCGTCCAAGTACCGCCGATGGAGGTCCGTGATCTCCTCCTCGGTGACGAACGACAGCGACAGCTCGGCCTCCGTGACCCCTTCGCCACGGAGGCACTCGCGAGCGAGCGCGCTCAGTCCCTCCAGGTCGACCGGGTCGTGCTGTCGGTCGTCGACGAGGATCAGCGGAGGTTGGTCGTCGTCAGCCATCGGCGCGGGCCCGCTGCTCTCCGAAGACGCGGTACGCCTCTACGATCTCCTGGACGATCTTGTGACGGACCACGTCGCGAGCCCCGAGGTGCGAGACCTCGATGCCGTCGATGTGCTTCAGGATGTCGGTCACGATCACGAGTCCCGAGGACTGACCGTTGGGCAGGTCGATCTGCGTGATGTCGCCATTCACGACGGCCTTAGAGCCGAAGCCCAACCGGGTCAGGAACATCTTCATCTGCTCGGGCGTCGTGTTCTGCGCCTCGTCGAGGATGATGAACGAGTCGTTGAGTGTCCTCCCGCGCATGTACGCGAGCGGCGCGACCTCGACGGTGCCGCGCTCCATGAGCCGCGGGAGCGCGTCGGCACCCATCATCTCGAACAGGGCGTCGTACAGCGGCTTCATGTACGGGTCGATCTTCTCGTAGAGCGTTCCCGGCAAGAAGCCGAGACGCTCGCCCGCCTCGACGGCGGGACGCGTCAGGATCAGGCGCGAGACCTGCTTCTCCTGGAGCGCTCGGACGGCCGTCGCGACGGCGAGGTACGTCTTGCCCGTGCCCGCCGGGCCGATCGCGAACGTGACCGTCGCGCTCCGCATCGCGTCGACGTAGCGTTTCTGGCCGAGCGTCTTCGGGGCGATGCCTTTGCCGCGTCCCGTCAGGAAGACGTCGCCGAGGACCTCGGTCGGCGTCGCCTCCTCGCCCTTTACCAGCTCGATCGAACGGCCGACGGAGGACGCGGTCAGCTCGTGTCCGCGTTCGAGCAACGCGATCAGCTCCTCGAACAGAAGCGCGACGCGCTCGACCTCGGCCTCGGGCCCGCCGATCGTGATCTCGTTGCCGCGGACCACGATCTCGGAGTCGAACGCGGCCTCGACGAGCTTGAGCAACTCGTCGCGCTGACCGAGGAGGGCGACCATGCTCTGGTCCCCCGGCACCAAGATCTTGACCTGTGTGGTGGCTCTCGCCAAACGGCTCGCTCTGGGGTGGTGCCCCGTGCCTCCTCGGTTGGTGGCGGGCCGTCCTCGACGACCCAGGTTGCGCTGGGATTCTACCCCGGGGCGAGGGGCCCCATCGCGCGGCCCCCTCTTCGGCGTCGGGCGCTCGTCCTCCTGCCGCACGTTCACCATCAGCCGGGTGGCCAGCTCATCGGCCGCCCCCCGAGCAGATGGATGTGCAGGTGATACACGCTCTGCCCGGCGTCCCGTCCGACGTTCGCGACCAGCCGCCATCCGCTCGCGTCGACCCCTTCCGTGCGTGCGAGGTGCGTGGCCGCCTGGAACAGATCGACGACCATCTCGGCGTGCGCGTCCTCCAGATCGCGTATGTCGCTGATGTGCTCCTTCGGCATCAGGAGCACGTGCGTCGGCGCTCCGGGGCGGATGTCGCGGATCGCGATCACCGTGTCGGTCGAATGCAGGATCGTTGCCGGTTCCTGGCCGGCGACGATGCGGCAGAAGACGCAGCTCGACGAGCTCATCACGGTTGGGAGCGAGGCTTGCGCAGCGCGCCCCTCGCCGGTGCCTTCCCGGTCGGCTCACCCCGCAAGCGCGCGAGCTCCTCGACAAGCCGACGCTCCTGTTTCGAGAGGTCGCGTGGCGTCTGCACCGCGATCGTGAGGAACATGTCGCCGCGGCCGCGCCGTCCCAGGTTGGGGATGCCCATGCCCCGCAGCCGCACCGTCGTACCCGACGCGGTCCCCGGCTCGATCTCGACCCGGTCGGTGCCGTCCAGGGTCTCGACCTCGACCTCACCGCCGAGGGCGGCCTGCACCATCGGCACCTCGAGCACGGCGAACACGTCGGAGCCGTGCCGCTCGAACACCGGATGTTCCTCCACGTGCACGGACAGGTACAGGTCGCCGGGCTGACCACCGACACGGCCCGCGTGACCCTGCCCGCCGACCCGCAGCTCCATCCCGTCGGTCACACCGGCCGGAACGTCTACGGGGATCGATGCATGGACCCCGATCCGGCCCCGACCCGAGCATCGCTCGCACGGTGCGGTGATCTCCTCGCCGGTGCCCTCGCACGTCGAGCAGGTGTGTGCCGTCATCACGGTGCCGAAGATGCTCCGGCGGACGTCCTGGACCTGCCCGGAGCCGCCGCACGTGCGGCAGCGCTGCGGCTCGGTGCCGGGTTCGGAGCCTCGCCCGTCGCACCGTTCGCAGACCTCCATCCGGCCGATCTCGACGTCGCGATGCGCTCCGAACGCCGCCTCGGTGAAAGACAGCTCAAGGTCCGCGAACAGGTCCTCGCCGTGCTGCGTTCGGCTGCGCGGACCCGCCCGTCGCCTGCCGAACGTCCCGGGGCCGAAAAACGCCTCGAACAGATCCGAGATGTCCGCGAACGGCGCACCGATCTGACCGCCGTGGCCGAAGGCGTCGTAGCGCGCACGCTTGCCGGCGTCGGACAGGATCTCGTACGCGCCGGCGACCTCCTTGAAGCGCTGCTCGGCCTCGGGTGAGTCGTTCACGTCGGGGTGGAACTCGCGTGCGAGGCGCCGGTACGCCTTCTTGATCTCCTCGGCCGAGGCGTCGCGCGGCACGCCGAGGATCTCGTAGAGGTCGCGCACCGCAGCCATGGCTCAGGCGTCGAGCTCGGTGGCGAGCTCAGACAGCCGGCGAGCGACGGCACGTACCGACGCCATCACGCCCACGTAGTCCATCGCGGTCGGGCCCACGACCCCGACCGCCCCGAGCGCGGTGGTACCCGCGCCGAACGGCGCCGAGACGATCGATGCTTGCCATTCGCCGGTGTGCGGGTGCTCGGCACCGATCGTCACGTTCACGTCCTCAGTGGTCACGTCGCGCATCAGCTCGAGCATCTCGGACTCGTGCTCGAGTGCCTCGAACAGCCGGCGAACCGTCTCCCGCCGCCAGTGGGCGGCCTCGTCGGCAAGGTTTGCGACGCCGCCGACGAGGACGTGATGGGCGCCGGCCCCGCCCTGTATCCCGCCGAAGACGTCGGCCGCGGCGGCGAAGATCTCTCGCGCGGCCTCATCCGCGCCGGCCGCCGCCTTGAGCACCTCCGCACGCGCCTCGGCAACGGTCTTGTCACGCACGCGGTCCGCGAGGGCTCGCTCGAGCGCCGCGAGGCCCTCGGCGTCCAGGCTGGCCGGACGGTCGATCATCGCCTTGTCGATCCGCCCGCGCTGCCCGACGACCAGCAGCATCAACCCGCTGCCGAGCTCGATCAGCTCAGTGCGCAGCACCAGCTCGTTCGAACCCGAGGGCGGGACGGCGAGCCCGGCGTACTGGGTGACGCGCGACAGGAGCTGCGTCGTGCCCTTCAGCACGTCCTCGAGGTTCAACATCGTCTCGGCGAAGAAGCCGGCGATCGCCCGCCTCTGCGCGTCGCGCATGCGACCCCCGGGCGGGAGCGCGTCGACGTACTTGCGGTACCCGGCGTCGGTCGGGATTCGCCCGGCAGACGTGTGTGGGTGCGACAGGTACCCGAGCTCCTCGAGCGCCGCCAGCTCGTTGCGGATCGTGGCGCTCGAGACGCCGAGGTTCGATCGCTCGGCGATCGTCTCGCTCCCGACCGGCTCTCCGCTCCTGACGTACTCCTCGACGACGGCGCGCAGGACCGCCATCTTGCGGGAGCCCAGCTCGCGTTCGGCCATGACGGTTAGCAGTCTACCCCGGAGAGTGCTAGGGCCCGGTGATCTCGCGTTCGGCGACCGACGCCGCCGTCTCGCCCACAGCGGGGCCGGCCAGGAGCGCGAGCGACACTCCCATCAGCACCGCAGCCCCGCCGAACGCCCACCCGGGGCCCAGCACCGTCCACACGATCCCGGCGCCGGCGCTCGCGACGAGGTTGCCACCGCTCTGCATCGCCGCAAGCACGCCGAACGCCGAACCCCTGATGCGTTCGGGAGCTTCGCGCGCGACCACGGCGTGCTCCGCCGTCTCCACCGCCCCGATCCCGATGCCCGCCAGGATCGACCCGATCGAGAGCAACGCGACGCTCGGCCCCGTCACGGCGAGGACGGCGTACGCGACGAGGAACACGCCCACCCCGAGCGCCATGGTCCGCACGGACCCGGCGCGGTCGGCGAGCCGCCCGGCGGGCACGCTCGTGACGGTCGCCGCCGTGTTGTACGCGACGTAGATTGCGAGCGCGATCGTCGTCGCGTCCTGCTGTCCGCGTGAGGGTTCGAGCAGCTCGGTCGCCCGAAGGATCAGGAGCGTGGCTGCGAGGTTCCCCAGTTCGAACGCGGCCGCGCCGATGAGGATCCGGCCGAGCCGCCCGCGCAGGACCGGACGGATCCGGATCGCGAACGGGCGGTGCTCGCGCCGTCGCTGCGCGATCCTGCTCGCGGCGAACGCGATCGCCGCGGCGGCCAGCAGCCCCGGGATCACCGAGAGCACGATCGCAGTTCGAACGCTGGTGAGCGCAACGAGCCCGATGCCGAGCAAGGGCCCGAGGATCGCGCCGAGGTTGTCCATCGCCCGCTCGAACCCGTAGGCGCGCCCGTACGCCTCGGCCCGCACGGCGTCGGCCAGCAACGCGTTGCGCGACGGGCCACGGAGCCCTCGCGCGGCCCACGCGCCGGTGCGTAGCACGCCGACCTGCCACGCGGCCGTGGCGAACCCGATCGCGCTCGACAGCACGGCGGTCGTCGCGTATCCGCCGACCGCGACGGTCCTACGACGCGCCGGGTCGTCGGCGAGGCCGCCGCCGACGAGCTTCGCGGCGCCTGCCGCTCCGTCCGCTATGCCCTCGATCAGCCCGAGCGCTGCGGCCGGCGCTCCGAGCGTGGACGACAGGAAGCTCGGCAGGAGCGCGGTGGGCACCTCGTGACCCAGGTCGGAGAAGAAGCTGGCCGAGCCGATCCCCGCGACCGGAACGGAGAGCCATCGGGAACGAACGCCGGCACCCTCGGAGCGCCCTTCCGCGCGGTCGTCGGCGCGGCGGTCGTCCGCGCGGTCGGCGTCGGCGCGTCCGTCGTTGGGGTGGTCGAGCATCACGCGGTGAGCCCGATGACGAGCTCGTTCAGGACAAGCATCCCCCGCTCGGTCGGCACAAGCGATCCGTCGTCCTCGCGCAACAGACCCTCGCGGACGAACGGCTCGGCCGTGTCCGGCTCGATCCAGGACGCGGGAACGCCCTCGAGGATCCGCAGACGGAGGAACACCTCTTCCAGGTACGCGTCCGACGGTTCGAGCCGTTCCTCGCCGCCGACCGGGAGCGTTCCCCGCTGGACGAGCGAGAGGTACTCCTCGGGCGGACGAACGTTCCACCACCGGCCGTCGCCGCGGTAGGAGTGCGCGCCGGCGCCGAGTCCCAGGTACGGGCGCCGCTCCCAGTACCCGAGATTGTGGACGCACGCGAACCCGAGCTTCGCCCAGTTGGACACCTCGTAGTGCCGGTAGCCCGCGTCGGCGAGCAGGTCGCACGCGAGCTCGAACATGTCGGCCTGGACATCCGGGTCGGGCGCGGGGACCTCGCGGCGCTGTACCTTCCGGCCGAGCGGCGTCGACGGCTCGATCGTGAGCGCGTACGCGCTCACGTGCTCCGGCGCGAGCTCGACGGTTTCGCGCAGCGTCCGCTCCCACGAGGCGAGCGTCTCGCCGTGGGCGCCGTAGATCAGGTCGAGGTTCACGTTGGTGAAGCCGACGGAACGGGCGTCGCGCATCGCCCGGCGGACGGCTGCCGGGTCGTGGACGCGCTCGAGCGCCGCGAGCACACTCGCATCGAGCGACTGCGCGCCCATGGAGAGCCTGGTGTACCCGGCCTCGAGGAGCGCCTCGAGCTTCGGGCCGTCGACCGTGTCGGGGTTGGCCTCGATCGTGACCTCCGCCTTCGGATCGATCGCGAACCGCTCGCGCAGACGGATCAGGAGCGTCTCCAGGTCCCCGGCGTCCAGCATCGTCGGTGTGCCACCGCCGAGGAAGACGCTGGCGATGTCCTGCGAACGCCACGCGTCCGACGTCAGCTCGGCTTCGCGCACGAGCGCGCCCACGTAGCGCGACGCGAGATGGCTCATCCCCGCGTACGCGTTGAAGTCGCAGTACCCGCAGCGCGTGAGGCAGAACGGCACGTGGACGTAGATCCCGGCGGTCATCGCTTGGCCTCCGCCCGCTGGTCGACTCGGAGCGCCGCGATGAAGGCCTCCTGCGGCACATCCACGCGGCCGACCCTACGCATCCGTTCCTTGCCCTTCTTCTGCTGTTCGAGCAGCTTCCGCTTGCGCGTGATGTCGCCTCCGTAGCACTTGGCGAGCACGTCCTTGCGCTTGGCCTTCACGGTTTCGCGCGCGACGATCCGCGACCCGATCGATGCCTGGATCGCGACGTCGAACAGCTGACGCGGGATCAGCTCGCGCAGGCGCTCGACCATCCGGCGTCCGTACTGGTAAGCCTTCTCGCGATGCACGACGCTCGAGAACGCATCGACGGGCTCGCCGTGCAGCAGGACGTCGACCCGCACGAGGTCGGAGGGCTCGTAGCCGATCGGCTCGTAGTCGAGCGACGCGTACCCACGGGTCTTGGACTTCAGCTGGTCGAAGAAGTCGAAGATGATCTCGGCGAGCGGCAGCTTGTAGTGCACCTCGGCGCGTTCGGGCGAGAGGTAGCGCATGTCGATCAGCTCGCCTCGTCGCGCCTGACAGAGCTCGAGGACCGGACCGAGGTAGTCGCTCGGCGTGATGATCGTCGCCAGCACGACGGGCTCCTCGACACCGTCGTACGTGCCGGGTTGCGGCATCTCGCTCGGGTTGTGGACGACGATCCGTTCGTCCGTGCGCAGCACGTGGAACTCGACGTTGGGGGCCGTCGCGATGAGCTCGAGGTCGAACTCGCGCTCGAGCCGCTCCTTCACGATGTCCATGTGGAGCAGGCCGAGGAACCCGCATCGGAAGCCGAACCCGAGCGCCTGCGAGGTCTCCGGCTCGTACGCGAGCGCGGCGTCGTTCAGCTTCAGCCGGTCGAGCGCTTCGCGGAGCTCGGAGTAGTCCCCGCCCTCCGCCGGGAACAGGCCGCTCCACACCATGGGTCGCGGCTCCCGGTAGCCGGGTAGGGGCTCGCGGGCGCGCTGCTTCCCGGCGATCGTGACGGTGTCGCCGACCTTGACCAGGTGAACGTCCTTGAGCCCGGTCACGAGGTATCCGACCTCGCCCGCCTCGAGCCTTGCCACGGGCGTCGCCTCGGGGGCGAAGATGCCCGCCTCCTCGGCCTCCGAATCCAGGCCGGCGGCCATGAACCGAACCCTCGAACGCGACGGCAGCACACCCTCCTGCACGCGCAGGTAGGCGATCACGCCCCGGTACGGATCGAACGACGAGTCGAAGATCAGCGCTCGGAGCGGCCGGTCGCGCTCGCCGGAAGGCGGAGGCACGCGGCGGATCAGCTCGTCGACGAGGGCCGTCACGCCTTCGCCGGTCTTGCCGCTCACGGCGAGCACCTCCTCGGGGTGGCACCCCACCAGCTCGGCCATCTCGCGGCTCGTCTCGTCGACGTCGGCCTGCGGCAGGTCGATCTTGTTCAGCACCGGGACGATCACCAGGCCGGCGTCTCGCGCGAGGTGGAAGTTGGCGAGCGTCTGCGCCTCGATGCCCTGGGCCGCGTCGACCAGGAGGACCGCGCCCTCACACGCCGCGAGCGAACGAGAGACCTCGTACGTGAAATCCACGTGGCCCGGCGTGTCGATCAGGTTGAGCTCGTGATCGGCGCCGTCGAAGCGGTACGTGAGGCGGACCGCTTGCGCCTTGATCGTGATCCCGCGCTCGCGTTCGAGCTCCATCTTGTCCAGGTATTGCTCGCGCATGTCACGGTCGGCCACGGCATGCGTGAGCTCGAGCAGGCGGTCGGCAAGCGTCGACTTCCCGTGGTCGATGTGCGCGATGATGCAGAAGTTCCGGATGTTGATGGGCTCGGTCACGGCGCGCCTATCGTACGGGCGCACGCCGGCGGCGGTCGCTCGGCCGAGGCGCCCGAGGGCCACTGGTACACTCGACCGTCCATGGCCAACATCAAGTCCCAGATCAAGCGGAACCGTCAGAACGAGAAGCGGCGCAAGCGCAACCAGGCCGTTCGGTCCTCGCTCAAGACGGCGACCAAGAAGGTATCGGCCGCCGTCTCGGGCGACGCCGAGGCTGCGGAGACCGCGGCGCGCGACGCCTCCCGCGCGTTCGACAAGGCCGCGTCCAAGGGAATGATCCACAAGCGCGCCGCCGCTCGGCACAAGTCCCGGCTGGCCAGAGCCGCGAACCGCGCCGCCGCCTCGGGCGAGTAGCGAGAACCGCGCCGCCTCTTCGGGCGGGGCGACCACGGGGACGGACCGGAGCGGAACGACCCTAGACGGGAACGGCCGCCGGCTCCCCGGCGATCGCGGCCACGACCATCGGGAGCACCACGTCGTCGGTCGCGCCGGACTTCAGGGCGCGGTCGGCCCACGCGATGCGTTCGTGGAGCGCCGTCAGCTCCTCCATCGAGAACCGCCTCGCCTGCTCCCGGTACCGCCGCACCTGCCAGTCGAACCGCAGGCCGGCCCTTCGGGCGGCTTCGGCGGGCGCGATCCGTTCCGGCAGCGCCTTGACGCGCATCAGGTCGCGCAACCGCGACGTGATCCCGCCGAGGATCAACAAGCCGGCGTCGCCCGACTCGAGCAGCGTTCGCATCGAACGCATCGCGCCGGGGAGGTCGCGAGCGAACGCCTTGTCGCACAGGTCCCAGACGTGTTGTTCGCCGAGGCCTCGGAACTGCGCCACGACGACGTCGCGCGTCACGCGTTGGCC
>JBMDWR010000314.1:0-9672 GCA_048594645.1 Actinomycetota bacterium | reverse complement strand
CCCTGCTCGAGGAGCAGGCAGGCAGCCACGGACGAGTCGACACCACCGGACATGGCGACGAGGACCGATCCCTTCGAGGACATACGTCGATGCTACGTGGTGATGCGTTCGGCGACCGGGAACGCGCCGTCGACGCGTTCGATCCACGGCTTCGCGCCGAGGCGCTCGAACACCTCGCGCGCCTCCGCGAGGAGCGGATCGGCGTCTTGCGTACGCCCCTGCGACAGCAGAAGCTCGCCGAGCTCGAGCTGCGTCATCGCGGCGTGGAACGGCATCGAGAGCTCGCGGAACCCGGAGACCGCAGCAGCGAAGCCCGTTTCCGCCCGGTCGGCCTCGCCTCGCCGAGCGGCGAGCCTCGCGACGAACCGTGCGCCTTGCGCAGCCAGGTACGGCGTGACCTCGCCGGGGCGAAGCCGCTCGATGTGGCCGAGCAGCTCCTCGATCTTCGGCTCGTCGCCGAGAGCGAACGCCGCCTCGATCGCCTCGACGAGCCCCTCCTTCACGACCCCGGTCTGGATCCCCAGGTCGGCGCCCGCAGCGAACGCCTCTTCCCCCGCGCGCAACGCCTCCTCCGCTCGGCCCTCCTCACGCAGGAGCGGCGCGCGATAGCGGAGGACGGCAGCACGCGTCTGGAGATCCTCGGACGTCTCGTCATCGGGGAACGATGCGAAGACGCGTCGCGCCTCGGCAACCTCACCGCGCCACAACCGCATCGGAACCAGGCTGAACGCGTAGAGCTGCGTGAACGTCGAAGCCCCCGCTGCCGCGAGGTCGATCTGGTCGTAGAGGTCCGCCGCCTGGTCCCAACGGCCGAGATAGACGAGCTCCTCGAGGCCGCCGAACAGGTAGTTCAGCTCCCAGCCGCGGTCGCCGACGCGACGAGCGAGCTCGAGCCCTCTGACGCCGAGCTCGACGACCTCCTGGTATCGATCGAGCATGCTGGCCTGCGCACCCAGGTTATTGAGCGCCCGCAGCGCCGATGCGGAGAGATCGTGCTCGAGGGCGATCTCGAGCGACCGGCGCAAAAGGACCATGCCCTCCTCGACCCGGCCCCTCGCGGCGAGGATCATGCCGCGCGTGTTCAGCCCCTCGGAAAGGACGTTCGGCAGGCGCAACGCCTCGGCGATCGCCAGGGCCCGATCGACACGTTCGAGCGCGTCGTCGGGACGGCCCATGAAGTACAGGATGCGACTGAGCATCGCCGCGAGGGTGGCCAGATCCTCGTCCTCTTCGTCGTCTACCAGAACGTCGAAGGCGGCAGTCATGCGCTTCTCCGCGTCCTCGATCCGCCCCTGCAGCCAGTCGACCTCGGCGAGCGCCGCCGATACCCGCGCGGCCGGGTGTGACAGACCGATCGACTCGAACGCCGACATCGAGGTCTCCAGATGCTCCCGCGCCTCGTTCCACCGTCCCGCCAGTTTGGCCATCATGCCCGCGCTCTCGTGGAGCTCCGCCGAGACGAGCGGCTCGTCCGTCAGCTCGACGGCTCGTTCGAAGTAGCGCTGTGCCTCGTCGGCGGCGGCGAGCGAAGCTGCATGCTGACCCGCTCTCGCGAGCAGGTCCCGTGCCCTCGCGCGGATCGCCGCCGCGTCGTCGGCATCCGGCGACGCCTCGTAGGCCGCGACGTGGTGCGAGGCGATGACCTCCACCACCTCGTCCAGGTCCGCGGCGGTTCGTTCGAGGAACGCGGCCGCGGCTAGGTGCTTCGCCTTGCGCTCCTTCTTCGGCAGCGTGTCGTACGCGACGGTCCGCAGCAGGTCCTGGAGGAAGCCGTACTGACCGCGTTCGGGCGAGCGCGGGTCCGCCTGGAGCGAAAGGATCTCCTTACGGACGAGCGCCGAGAGCACCGGCTCGAGGTCGTCCTCGCTCCGACCCGAGACGGCGGCGAGACCTGCCTTGAAGAACGTCTTGCCGAGCACCGACGCGTCCTGCACGCCGTGGCGTTCGTCCGGCGTGAGGCCGTCGAGCCGCGCCGCGATGAGCGCCTGGAGCGTCTCCGGCACGTCGAGCGTCTCGACCGGACCGGTCGGCCGGTACACCGATCCGTCCTGGACCAGAAGGCCCCTATCGAGGAGCATCCGGACCGTCTCGACGGCGTAGAGCGGCACGCCCTCGGCGCGCTCGAGGATCGCGTCCGCGGTCTCGTCGGGCAGACCGACCACGAGTCCGGACAGCAGCTCGCGCATCTGCTCTGCCGACAGCGGCTCGAGGTAGAGCGAGGTGAAGTTCCGCTTGCCCGACCCCCACGTCGGCCTGCGCTCCGTGAACTCCGGCCTGGCGAGCGTCATCACGAAGATCGGGAACGCACGCGACCACTCGAGGAGGTACTCGATGAAGTCGAGCAGCGAGCTGTCGGCCCACTGCATGTCCTCGAACACCATGACGACCGGAAGCTGCTCCGCGAGCCGCTCGAAGAACAGGCGCCACGCGGCGAACAGGTCCTCCTTGTCGACGGCGGTGCGTTCCTCGAGCGCTAGCAGGTGGGCCAGCCTCGGCTCGATCCATCGGCGCTCGTCCGGATCGGCCACGTACTGCTCGAGCGCGGCGCGCACCTTCTGCCCGGCCGAAGCGGCATCCTCGTCCTCGGAGATCCGGCAGCGCATCTTCACCATCTCGGCGAGGGCCCAGTACGTGACGCCCTCGCCGTAGGACAGGCACCGGCCACGGTGCCACCACGTGTCGTCCGCCAGCCCGTCGAAGTACTTGTAGAACTCCCACGCCAGGCGCGACTTGCCGATCCCGGCGATCCCGAGCACCGACACGAGGTGCGCGCGCCGCTCGTCGGCCGAGGCATGGAAGAGGTCCTTCACCATCCGCAGCTCGCGATCGCGACCTACGAACGGCGGCTCCAGCCCCGTCGAGCGGAGCGTCCCGCGAACGCCGCCGACCACGCGAACCGCACGCCACAGCGGAACGAGACCGGTCTTGCCCTTGAGCTCGAACGTCCCCTCGTCGGCGTAGACGAAAGCGGCCTCGGTCGCCCGGCGCGTCGCCTCGCCGACGAGCACCGCCCCCGGGGGCGCGGCGGCCTGGATCCGCGAGGCCGTGTTCACGAGATCGCCCGCGACCATCCCCTCGCCCTCGGCCGCGAGGTTCACGGCTGCCTCCCCCGTCAACACCCCCACACGCGCGGCGAGCTGCGGCAGGCGCATCTCCTCCCCCATCGCGGCGACGGCGGCCGTGACGTCGAGGGCGGCCCGAACGGCGCGCTCGGCATCGTCCTCCGTCGCGACCGGCGTTCCCCACACGGCCATCACCGCATCGCCGATGAACTTCTCCACGGTCCCGCCGAACCGTGCGATCACGGTTCGGCACGCGTCGAAGTACCGGGACAGGAGGTCTCGGACCTCCTCGGAGTCACGGGCCTCCGACAGGGAGGTGAAGCCGACGAGGTCGGCGAACAGCACCGTGACCAGCCGCCGTTCCGCGACCATGGTCGGCTCCCGCGTCGTCGTCGCGGCAGGCGGCGTCGTCAAGGCTCCCCCGCACTCACCGCAGAACTTGACGGTCGGTGGATTGGGCGTCCCGCACGTCGGACAGGCCAGCATCAGCGGGGACCCGCATTCACCGCAGAACTTGCGGCCGGGCTCGTTCTCTGTCCCGCAGTTCGAGCAGGTCACAGGCGAAGGTTACCCGGCCGCGTCGCGCCCGAGAGGCGTCCGATCGGCCCGCGAGATCCGAGCCCGTTGCATGGCGAGCGTTCGCGAGCGGCCCGCGGTTCGGCACGGGCGGCGAGGGTATCCTCGCTGCGGTCACCGGACGGGAGCCTGCGGACATGCAGATCGTGGTCCTCGTGAAGTACGTGCCCGAACCGCAGGGCACACCCACGCTCGGCGAGGACAACCTCCTCGTACGCGAGGGCGTCGACGGCTCGCTCGACCCCGGAGACGAGTTCGCCGTCGAGGCGGCGCTCCAACTCGTGGAGGCGCACGGCGGTGAGGTGACGCTCGTCTCGATGGGCCCGGAGGTCGCCCAGAGCGCGCTCCGGAAGGGGTTCTCGATGGGCGCGAGCGCCGGCGTCCTGGTGACGGACGCGGCGCTGAGAGGGGCTGACACGCTCGCGACGGCCAGGGTGCTGGCGGCCGCCGTGAAGCGCTCGGAGTTCGACCTCGTGCTCGCGGGCGTCGAGTCCACCGACGGCTACACGGGCACCCTGCCGATGGCGGTCGCGGAGCTCCTTGGCGTGCCGAGCGCGACCTTCGCGCGCAAGGTCGACGTCGAGGGCGAGGCCCTTCGCGTCGAACGCCAGACCGAGGCCGGCTACGACGTCGTCACGTGCTCCCTCCCGGCGCTCGTCACGGTGACGGGCAGCGCCGCCGAGCCTCGCTACCCAACGCTCAAGGGCATCATGGCCGCGAAGACCAAGCCGCTCGAGCGGCTGTCGCTCGCCGACCTCGGCGTGCCCGAGACCGACGTCGCGCCGACGCAGAGGGTCGCGTCCGTCTCTGCGACGCCCGAGAAGGCCCCGGGCGTCGTCGTCCAGGGAGACGAGGCGGCCGGCAAGCTCGCCGACCTCCTGACCGAGGCGAAGGCGATCTGACGTGGCGACCGTCTGGGTGTACGCGGAGGTCTCGCCCGACGGGGCCAACGCATCAGCGCTCGAGCTGCTGACCAAGGCGCGTTCGATCGGCGACGAGGTCGCCGCGGTCGCGTTGGGTCCGGGCGCGACCGCGGCCGCCGAAACGCTCGGTCGGCACGGCGCGACGACGGTCTTCGCGACCGACGACGAGGTGTACGCGGAGACGCTCGGACAGCCGGCGGCGCACGCCCTGCACACGCTCGTGGGCGAGCACGGGCCCGACCTGATCCTGTTCTCCACCAGCTACGACGCGCGCGACGTCGCGGGGCGGCTCCAGGCGAAGCTCGGATGCACGCTCATGAGCAACGCGACCGACGTGGTTGGCCCCGACGGGGCGCAGACCCAGATCTTCGGCGGCAGCCGCGCTGTCGACGTCGCGCTCGAGGGTCCGTCGCCGCGGCTCGTGCTCGTGCGGCCGAGGTCCTTCGCCGCCGAGCCCGAAGGTGGCGCAGCGAACATCGTCCCGGTGAACGTCGAGATCCCGGACGAGCTGACGATGGCTCGGCGCGTCGAGCGTCATGAGGAACCATCGTCGGGGCCTCGACTCGAGGAAGCGAAGGTGGTCATCGCGGGCGGTCGCGGGCTCCAGGACGCCTCCAACTTCAGGCTGCTCGACGACCTGGCCACGGCGATCGGCAACGCGGCGGTCGGCGCCAGCCGCGCGGTCGTCGACGCGGGGTGGGTGCCGTACTCGTATCAGGTCGGGCAGACCGGCAAGACGGTGAAGCCGGAGGTGTACATCGCCGTCGGGATCAGCGGAGCGACGCAGCACGTCGTCGGCATGAAGGGCGCGAAGCGCGTGGTCGCGATCAACAAGGATCCCGATGCGCCGATCTTCCGCCTCGCCGACCTCGGCGTGGTCGGCGACGCGCTCTCGGTCGTCCCTCGGCTGATCGAGGAGATCCGGGCTCGGAGATCCTGACGTGGTCGAGGTGCGCTTCGACGACCTGGTCGCCGGGATGGAGCGCGCCTTCCGCCTGACCGGTCCGGTCGGCGTCATCCAGACCCGTCGCGTCGACGAGGTGGCGAGCGTCATCGAGGCCGTGGAGGCGGCGGCCGGACGAGGGCTATGGGCGGCGGGATGCGTCGCGTACGAGGCGGCACCCGGCCTCGACCCGGAGCTGTCGGTCCGCGTCCGCGCGCCGGACGACGCCTTCGCGGAGATGCCGCTCGCCTGGTTCGCGCTGTTCGAGGGCAAGCAGGAGGAACCGCCGCTCGAACCGCTGCCCGATGGGGTCGGCGGCGCCACCGCATCAGCGTGGCGGCCGAGCGTCGAGCGGACGGCGTACGACGCCGCCATCGCGCGGATCCGCCAGCTGATCGCGGCCGGCCACACCTATCAGGTCAACCACACGATCCGTCTCCGCGCGCGGATCCCCGGCGGCGACGGCTCGGCTCTCTACCGCGATCTGTGCCTCGCGCAGCGCGGCGGCTACGGCGCCTACCTCGACCTGGGCCGGTACCGCGTGCTGTCCGCATCGCCGGAGCTGTTCTTCCGCATCGACGACGACCGCATCACGACGCGCCCGATGAAGGGGACGGCTCCGAGGGGGCGCTGGCTCGCCGAGGACGAGGAGGCCGTCGCCGCGCTGCTCGCCTCGGACAAGGATCGTGCGGAGAACGCGATGATCGTGGACCTCGTGCGCAACGATCTCGGGCGGATCTGCCGTCCGGGGTCCGTGACGGTGGAGCGGATGTTCGAGGCCGAACGCTACGAGACCGTGTGGCAGCTGACGTCCACGATCGGCGGCGATCTCCGGCCCGGCGCGACGGTGCTGGACGCCTTCCGTTCCCTGTTCCCCAGCGGATCGGTGACGGGTGCGCCTAAGGTTCGAACGACGAGGATCATCGCCGATCTCGAAGATTCCCCGCGCGGGCCGTACTGCGGATCGATCGGGTACATGGCCCCGCCAGGCTCCGGGGAGCCGCGCGCGAACTTCAACGTCGCGATCCGCACCGTCGCCCTGGACGCGCAGACCGGCACGGCGGAGTTCGGCGTGGGCGGAGGGATCACCTTCGACTCGTCGGCAGAAGCCGAGTACGAGGAGGTGACCACGAAATCGACCGTCCTGACGTCGGTTCGCCCGGCCTTCGGGTTGTTCGAGACGTTGCTGCACACACCCGACGCGGGCTTCCTCCACCTCGAGGAGCACCTCGGGCGCATGGCAGCCTCGGCCGCGTACTTCGGGTTCCGCTTCGACCCCGAGGGAGCGGTCGCCGAGCTCAAGGTCTTCGGGGCCGACGCGGGCGGCCGTCACGTCGTCCGCATGACGCTCGCGCGGGACGGATCGCTTCGGTTGGAGCGCCGCGACCCGCCACCGTCGGACCGCGACACGGTACACGTCGCGCTCGACGACGACCCCGTGGATCCCTCGGACGTGTGGCCATTCCACAAGACGACGAGGCGGCTTCCGTACCGGCGTCGTCTTTCGAAGCGGCCGGGCGTGGACGACGTGCTGCTCGTGAACGACCGTGGCGAGGTGACCGAGTCCACGATCTCGAACCTGGCCGTCAGGCTGGCCGGCGCATGGGTCACGCCGCCGGTTGGTTGCGGCCTGCTCGCCGGGACCTACCGATCCATCCTCGTGCGCGACGGCGTCCTCGTCGAACGGCCGGTGACCGTCGAGCAGTTGCGAGCGGCCGCGGAGATCGCACTGGTCAGCTCGGTCCGGGGTTGGCGTTCGGCGACGCTTGTCCCGTGAGCGACGACGTCCGAACCGTGCATCTCGGCGCATACACCTACGAGCACGCGAACGCGATCGCCGGCGAGCTCGAGGAGGCCGGCATCGTCTGGTGGTACAAGGCGCCGGGCTTCTTCAGCCGGATCTGGGAACACAGCGTCCGCCTGTTCGTCGATCGGACGCGCCTCGACGAAGCGCGGGCGATCGCCGCTCGCGTCCTTGCCTCGGGCGATCAGCCCGAGGGCGACGGCTCCTCGTCGGGCCAGGGATAGGGACCCATCCGGTCGTCGTGAAGCGGGCAGGCGCAGAGCGGACAGCTCGGCGGGTCCTGGTAGACGAGGACCACGCGCTCGCAATAGGGACACTCCGCCTCCCGCATCTCCGGCGTGCCCAGGGCATCCTGTGGCATACGCGTCTGCTCCGTCTCGAGGAGCGGTCCCGCAGCAGTTGTCGGGAGCGCCCGGCCGCGTCTTGATGAGACGTTGAACCTAGGGCCGGCGCGAACCGTTCACCCTAGGACGGAAGCCCTCCCGGCGCGGGAGGGCTCCCGTTGGGGAAGGCGCGCAGCGGGAGGTTACGCGGCCTCCATCTCCTTGCGACTGCGGCGCTTGCCACGGGAGATGTACGTGTGCACCGGCTCGTGTTGCCAGCAGAACTGCCAGCGGTTGTAGACCGAGAGCTTCGTATCGCACCCCTCGGCCGCGCACACACGTCCTCCCGGATAGGTTCGGTTCGCCCGAGGGAGCTCGCGGATGCGGGCTCCGCGGTATGCGAGATCGGCCATCGCTCCTCTCCTCGCCAGGACGAGCCCCGGCCGTACCGAGGCTTCGCACGTCCATTCGAACCATCCGGAGGGTCGGTTCGTTCCCGCGGGTGCGGATCCGTGCGTGAGGGGCCCCAGCGAGGACCGGGTCAGCCGCCCTCCAGGCGCTCGAGGAGGTCCCGCGTGGGGCTCGTCATCTGGACGACCCGGGCGGAGAAGCCGAGGTCCTCCCAGAAGTCCATCGCGCCCCGATTGGGGACGAACGTCTTGAGCTCGATCCAGCGAACGCCCCGCTCGGCCGCGAACCGGCCAGCCTCGTGGACGAGCTCCCGGCCGACGCCCCGGCCCCGGTACCCGGCGCGCACGACCACGGCCGAGAGCTCCAGCGCTCGCTCGTCCGAGAACCGTGACGGCGTCCGGGCCTCGCCGTAGGCCATCCCGACGACCTCGCCCTCGTCGTCCTCGGCGACGAGCACGACCGCGTCGGGATGGGCGAGCGCCTCTCCGTACTTGGCGCCCACCTCGTCGTAGAACCCGGGTCGCGGCGTGAAGACGCGCCAGTCGGCCTGCATGCGGTCGAGCTCCTGGAACAGTGCGACGAGGGCCGGCACGTCATCCGGGGTCGCCTGGCGGACGCGCACCCTACCGGCCCTCGAACCGCGGCTCGCGCTTCTCGAGGAAGGCGCGCATCCCCTCCTCCTGATCGGCCGTCGCGAACAGGGGGACGAAGGCGTCGCGCTCGACCGCCAGACCCTCGAGCAGTACGTGGTCGGCGGCTGCGAGTGCCCGTTTGGCCGCCGCGTACGCGACGGATGGGCCGCGGGCGAACCGCCGCGCGTCCTCCACGGCGGCCGCGTGCGCCTCGGCGGCCGGGACGATGCGGTCGACCAGCCCGATCTCGAGCGCCTCGGGGGCCGGGATGCGGCGTCCGGTCAGGATCAGCTCGCGTGCGCGAGCGAGCCCGACGAGACGAGGCAATCGCTGCGTGCCGCCCGCGCCCGGGATGATCCCGAGGAGGATCTCCGGCAAGCCGACGTGCGCGTCGTCCGCCGCGTAGCGGAAGTCGCATGCGAGCGACAGCTCGAAGCCGCCGCCGAGCGCGAACCCGTTGATCGCGGCGATCGTGATCTTCGGGATCGCCTCGACGTCTCGGCACGCCTGCTCGAGGGCGCCGACGTCCGTGGCGATCTCCTGAGGCCCGTAGTCGACCATCGCCTTGATGTCCGCACCCGCCGCGAAGATCCGCTCTCCGCCCCACACCACTACGGCGCGGACGCCGGGATCGGACGCGACGGTCTTCGCAGCGTCGGACAGCTCGCTGGACACCGGCAGGGCCAGCGCGTTGGCCGGCGGCCGGTCGAGCCTGATCGTGGCGACGCCGGCCTCGACGTCGATCCGGACGAACTCCCTCATCGCGAGCCTCATCCTCGCAGACACGACGGCTGGAGCCGGGCTCGGGACTTGCACCTGCAACTCGCTGCTATGATCGCTTCGTGGAACAAGCCACCGATGCCGCGATCATCGCCGCGCTGCGCGAGCGGGGTCTGCGCATGACGCCGCAGCGGCGCGCGATCGTGGCGGAGGTCATGCGGACCAAGGGGCACATCTCCCCGACGTCGCTCGCCCGCAAGGTCCAGGGAGACATGCCG
>JBMDWR010000313.1:0-3079 GCA_048594645.1 Actinomycetota bacterium | reverse complement strand
TCTGCGCCGGCGTGGACGAGACCGACCGCATCGAGATCGTGAGCGGCGATCGCGACCTGATCCAGCTGGTCCGCGATCCGATGGTCAAGCTGCTGTTCACGCTGCGAGGCGTCTCGGACCTGCTCGACCTCGACGAGGCAGGCGTCCTCGAGAAGTACGGCGTCCCGGCGTCTCGGTACCTGGACTTCGCGATCCTGCGGGGCGATGCGAGCGACGGGCTGCCCGGCGTTCGCGGCGTGGGCGAGAAGACCGCCCGCGCGCTGGTCCAGACGTACGGCTCGCTCGAGGAGATGCTGGCCGACGCCGCTTCGGCCTCGCCGCGGTCGGGACCGCTCAAGGGCAAGCCCGCGCTCCGCGCTCGGATCGCCGACAGCGCCGAGTACATCGCGACGATGCAGCGGCTGGTCCCCGTCAACGCGGTGGCGCCCGTCGACCGGTGGCGTGGCGAGCGCGACGACGACGGGCTCGCGGCGCTCGCCGACGAGCTCGCGCTCAAGGGACCGGTGCAGCGACTCCGCGCCGTGCTGGACTCGCTACCCGCCAAGACCTGAGATCACCAGTACCGCGCGGTCGCCATGCAGAAGACGGCGACCGCGAGAAGCGTGAGGTCCAGCCAGGACAGCATCCGCATCCGCGCCTCGACACGTCGGATCTCGGACACGATCTCGGGTGATGGCTCTCCGCCGCTCGCAGCGGCGCGCTCGCCGAGCTCCGACAGGCGCTTCAGGTTCGGCGGATGCCGAGCAGCCCCGTGAAGAACGCCGCGGTCGCGGCCACCCCGCCGATCGTCATCACCACGCCGAAGGCGCTGCCGATCCGATCGCCGAAGCTCGCGAACTCCCTCCAGTCGTCGAACCAGAGGACCCACCCGCCGATCACGGTGAGCGCCGCGATGCCTGTGACGATCTCGGGCACCTTGCGCCTGGTGACGGTCTCCTCCATGAACGGCCCGGCCGCGGGACCGAGCTTCGCCGCCGCCGGCTCGATGAAGACCGTGAACAGGAACGCCGAACCTGCCCACGCCACCCCGCCGACGATGTGGATCGTCCGGAAGACCAGCTCGAACGGTTCCGCCGCAAGCATCGACACCCTCCTCGACGACAGACCGGCGAAGGCCCAGCGTACACTCCGCCCGTGGTCCGTCCGCTGAGCCTCGGCGTCCAGCTCCCCGAGGTCGAGCGCGACGTGCGCTGGCCCGAGATCGTCTCGATGTCGCGTGCGGCCGAGCAGGCGGGGTTCGACTCGGTCTGGCTCGGAGACCACATCCTCTACCGGAACGACGGCCGGCCCGAACGCGGGCCATGGGACGCGTGGACGATGCTCGCGGCGCTCGCCGCCGCGACCGAACGCGTGCGCCTCGGCCCCCTCGTCGCCTGCGCCGCCTTCCACCCTCCCGGCGTGCTGGCGCGCATGGCGGCGTCGATCGACGAGGTGAGCGGCGGCCGGTTCGTGTTCGGGATCGGCGCCGGATGGAACCGGACAGAGTTCGACGCGTTCGGGATCGCGTACGGTGAGCGGGCCGGACGGTTCGAGGAGGCGTTCGAGATCGTGCGGCGGCTCCTCGCGGGAGAACGGGTGACGTTCGACGGGCGTTTCCACCGCGTCGACGACGCGGTCCTGCTGCCCACGCCGCGGCGTCGCGTCCCGCTCATGGTCGGTTCGACCGGCGAGCGCGTCCTGCGCGCCACGCTGCAGCACGTCGACGCGTGGAACACGTGGTACGACGCGTTCGGCAACCGGGCCGAGGACTTCGCGAAGCTGAACGCTCGCATCACGGAGCTCGCGGTCCAGGCGGGTCGCGAACCCAGCGACATCCAGCGGAGCGCGTGCACGCTCGTCGTCCTCGACCGCTCCGCCGGCGCGCGGCCGGTCCCGGAGGGGATCACCCCGCTCGAGGGTTCGACCGACGCGATCGCTCGAGGTGTCCGCGAGCTCGGTGAAGCCGGTGCCGACGAGGTGATCCTCGTCCTGTCGCCGATCACCGAGCGCTCGATCGGCGAGGCCGCCGCCGTCCTGGCGCTCCTCGACGGGCCCTGACGTGCGCGGTCAGCTCTTCGGGATGTCCTTCGCGGGGTCGATGAACGGCATCTCCGCGACGCGCGCCGCGACGGGGTCGCCGAACGGCCACGCGACCTGGAGCTCGCTCCCGACGCTCGCGAGCTCGATCGGGACCCACGCGTACCCGATGTTCTTCTCCAGGCGCGGCGACCAGACCGCGTTGGTGACGTGCCCCACGTCGCGACCGTCCGAGCGGACCGCCCAGAACTCCTCCTGCTCCTCCGGCATGCGCTCGCCGGCGATCTCGATACCGACCAGCTTGCGCGTGACGCCCTCGACGCGGATCCGTTCGAGCGCCTCCTTGCCGACGTACTCCGCCTCCTGCTCCTCGACCAGGCGCTCCATGCCGGTCACCTCGAACGGATTGTTCGACAGATCCATGTCAGGTCCCCAGTTGAAGATCCCGGCCTCCATCCTCCGCACGTCCGACGGTCCGGTGGGCTTGATGTCGAACGGCTCCCCCGTCGCGAGCACCTTGTCCCAGAGCGCGTCGCCGGCCGAGGAGTCCCGCAGGTAGATCTCGTAGCCGAGCTCGGCCGTCCAGCCGGTGCGCGACACGACGACGGGGATCCCGTCGAGATCGCCCTGCCAGCACCAGTAGTACTTCACGTCCATGATCTGGTCGCCGAACAGCGCCCGCATCACGTCGCGAGACTTCGGTCCTTGGATCTGGACGGGCCAGGCGTCGGCCTCACGGACCTCGACGTCCATGTTGGCGAACGTGGCGACGCCGCGCGTCCACAGGAGGAGGTCGCTGTCCGCCGCCGCCAACCAGTAGTGGTTCTCGTCAAGCCGAAGGAGTACCGGGTCGTTCACGATCCCGCCGTCGTCCGCCGTGATGATCGCGTACTTCGCCTGGTTGACGGCGCAGCGTTCGAGGTCGCGACACGTAAGCAGGTTGGTGAACCGGTGCGCGTCCGGGCCGGTGATCTCCGTGCAGCGCTCGACGGCGACGTCCCAGAGCGCCACGTTGTTGACCAGATGCCAGTACTCGTCCTCGAAGTCCGTGTAGTAGCCGGGA
>JBMDWR010000312.1:0-6695 GCA_048594645.1 Actinomycetota bacterium | reverse complement strand
CCGTGGTCGAGCGCGCAGATCACCGAGACCCCGGCGGGGTCGATCACCCGCTTCAACCGCATGGACTTGCCGATCTTCGTGGTCATCGCACCTCCTGTCGGCCCGCAGTCTGCCAGACGGCGCGACGGCGCGCGAACCGCTCGAAGGCCCGTCTAGACTGACCCGCCATGCGCCCGGTCCTGCTGATCGGCCACGACGACTGGGAGACGTTCGGCGTGGCGCCCGCGACGCTGCGTGACGCCGGCGTGCCGTGGATCGAGCATCTGGCTCACACCGGTGCCGAGCTGCCTCACGTCTCCCAGATCTCGGGCATCGTCCTGTACGGCGGCGCGATGAACGTGGACATGACGGACGCGTTCCCGTTCCTCGAAGACGAACGCCGGTACGTGGAGTCGGCCCTCGAGCTGGGGGTGCCGTACCTGGGCATCTGCCTGGGCGGGCAGATGCTCGCGAGGGCGCTCGGGCACACCGTCTACTCGGCGGGGGTCCGCGAGTTCGGCTTCAAGGCCCTGCATCCCACGGCCGCAGCGAAGGACGACCCGCTGTTCGGCGTGTTCTCGGACGGCGACGTCGTGTTCCACTGGCACGAGGACACGTTCGAGCTGCCGGAGGGCGCCACGCTGCTCGCGACCGGCGACGACGTCCGCACGCAGGCGATCCGATACGGCGGGTCGGCATGGGGGACGCAGTTCCACTTCGAGGTCGACCGCCCGGAGATCGAGCTCTGGCTGAAGACCGCGGGCGACGACGTGGTGCGGGCGTGGGGCAAGTCGCCCGAGCAGATCCGCGCCGAGACCGAGCGGTACATCGACGACCACGAGGAGCGCGCCCGAGCGCTGTTCCGTCGTCTGTGGGACATCGTGCGCCGCAGGCCGGACGGCGCCTGAACGACGGCATCGCATAGGATGCCCCGAACCCTCAGTCGGGGAGGTGTCGTCCGTGAGCGATCTGAACGTCCTCGCGTTCCGCCCGGGCCGTGACGAGTACGCCTGGACCTTCGGTGGCGTCGAGCCGATCATGAAGGTCCGACCAGGGGACATCCTCGAGCTCTGGACCGACGACTGCTTCACCGGCCTGGTCGCCAGCGTCGACGACCTCGCGTCCGAGAAGATCGTGTTCCCGTTCCTCAACCCGCAGACGGGGCCCTTCTACGTCGACGGGGCCGAACCAGGTGACACGCTCGCGCTCCATTTCGTCTCGATGGAGCCGTCGCGCGACTGGGGCGTCTCGACCACGTTCCCGCTGTTCGGGGCGCTCACCTCGACCGCCGCGACGGTGACGCTGCAGGACCCGCTCGACGAGCTCGTCTGGGTCTACCAGGTGGACACCGAGCGTAGGACCGTCCGGTACGAGGCCCGCAGAGGCGACTACGCGGTCGAGCTGCCGCTCGAGCCGATGCACGGCACCGTCGGCGTCGCTCCGCCGAACCTCGAGGCTCGCTCGGCCCTGGTGCCCGGGTCGTGGGGCGGCAACATGGACACTCCGGAGATGCGAGCCGGGTCGACGTGCTACCTGGGCGTCAACGTCGAAGGCGCGCTGTTCTCGATCGGCGACGGGCACTACCGCCAGGGAGAGGGCGAGACGTGCGGCGTCGCGGTCGAGGGCGCGATGAACACCGTGCTCGTCGTGGATCTGATCAAGCAGCGTTCGACCCCGTGGCCGCGGATCGAGGACGACACGCACATCATGTCGACCGGCTCGGCCCGCCCGCTCGAAGACGCCTTCAGGATCGCGCACGGCGACCTAGTGACGTGGCTCGTCGACGAGTTCGGGATGGACAAGCTCGACGCGTACCAGCTGGTGACGCAGATCTCGGAGAGCCCGGTCGCGAACGTCTGCGATCCCAACTACACGTTCCTCGCCAAGGCGCCGAAGCGCTACCTGCCGCGGAGCGAGGTATACGGCTCCGTCCGCGTGCGGCTGCTCGCGACGGCGGACGAGTACCTTCGCCAGCGAGGCGGCTAGCCCTCCCAGCCCTTGCCTTCGCGACCGAGCTCCCGGTAGCCCTCCCCCACCTCGTTGTACCAGCGACGCGATGGGCCGGTGCGCGCCCGCAGCTTCCACTTGAGACCCTTCGGGGCCGCCTCGACCCGCTGCCAGATCGCGTCGATCCGCTGCCGGACCAGCTCCTTCTGCTCGTCGCCGAGCTCGGGGATCGTGTCCATGTACCGGCGGATCCGGTCGAAGTTGAGGGACACGGTGTAGTAGAAGCCCCATTGCGCGCTCAGCAGCTCGACGACGTACGGGATGTCGAACCGCCCGGGCTCGTGTCCATCGGCGAGGTCGTGCTCGAGCAGGAGCACGATCAGGTCCTTCAGGTCCTTCTCGTTGATCTCCACGATCTGGAGCTTCTCGAGCAGGATGTCTGTGAGAGGGATCGTGACGGGGTCCAGGTCGAGGCGTCCCTTGAGCTCGATCGGGTGGCAGAAGTCGAGGCGGTCGAGGAAGACGTCGACGCGCCGGCGCGTTCCGGCGGGATCGTGGAAGATGCGGCGGCCGACCCAGACGTCCATCGTCACGCCGCGACCGCCGAGGACCTCGTACCCCAGATCCTTGAACATCGCCTCGACCTTGCCGATCTCCTTCTCGTAGCCCATGAAGTCGAGGTCGGTGAGGACGCGGTTCGTCTTCTCGAGCAGTCCGACGCCGCCCGGGCACTGCTTGATCACGGCGAGCGCACCGAGCAGACGGAGGTGGAGGTCGCGTTCGGCCGCGGCGGCGATGATCGCTTCTGCCTCCGCCACGTACTCGGGCCACGCCGAGAAGGGTTCCCCGATCGGCTGCGTCGCCTGGTCCACCATCACCCCACGGTCAGGGCGAAGTTCTTCACGCCCTTCTTCGGGTCGAGCAGGACGAGCGAGCCGCGCAGCACGCCTTCGTGGTACTCGGAGCCGGTGTTGATGCACAGCGTGCGGCCGATCTTGATGCCGGCGGAACACTCGTGGATGTGGCCGTGGAGCGCGAGGAGCGGCTGCCACTTCCGGATCGCCTCGAGGACCGCGGTGCTTCCGACCGCGATCATCTTCAACCCGCCGCCCTCGGCGGTGGGCTTGAAGTCCTCGTCCAGCTCCGGCGCCAGGTCGAGGTTCGAGCCCCAGGGCGGGGCGTGGACGTTGAAGATGCACCGGCTCATGTCGGGCACCTGCGCCGCGAGCTCGTCGATCTTCTGCGCGAGGACGTCCTCGGTCACGTCGCGAGGACAGTTCCACGGCGTGACGTTGGCGTTGCCGATCGACAGCAGGTAGTAGCCGTCCACCTCGATGATGCGACCGTCCCCGTTCTCGATCGCCTTCGAGGCGTTCACGTACGGGTCGATGAACTCGAGGTCGTCGTTGCCGGGCATCCAGAACGCCGGCGTCTTCCCGGGATCCAGACGCTCGTCGGCGAGCCCGACCCAGTTCTCGAGGACCTCCGCCATCCGAGACTTGAACAGCTCCTCCACCTGCTCGGGCGTCTGGACGGCGTCTTTCTCCTCGGGCGTCATCCGCTGCGTGTAGTAGCCGCGCTGCCGGAGCGCCTTCTCGACCGCGGCGAGGTCCTTCTCGTCCTCGATCCGGACCTTCGCGCCCTCGTACCGAGCGGTCCAGCCGCCGCCCGGCTCCTCCAGGATCGGGACGAGCATCTTGCCCGTGAGGTCGCCCCCCATCACGAGGACGTCTGCCCCGTAATGTCCCGCCGAGTTCAGCCACTTGCGGAAGGTCGTCTCCGAGCCGTGGACGTCGGTGGCGAAGAACAGCTTCAGGACCAAGGCAGACCTCCGGTGCGGGCGCGGGCGGCGTGCTCGAAGAGCCTAGCGGCCCTCGGGAAGCGCCGTCCACGCGACCGGCGGACCGTAACGCGGAACGGCGCAATCACGCAACGTACGTCGGGACGTCCACCGCCTTGCGCGTGGACGCTACCCGCGACGGCGCGCGCGGCGAGATGCCTCGCGCGGTAGCATCCGCGCCGTCGGGTTCGGGTCGGGCCTGACGAGCGTTCGGCCCCTCATGCCAAGGAGGCGTTGGATGAGCGACGTCGACAAGATCCTCGACGAATGGACCGGCCAGGGTGTCCGCTTCGTCCGGTTCGAGGTCCCGGACATGCACGGTCTGTCGCGGGCGAAGACGATCCCCATCGAGCACGCCGGCCGCTATGCGGAGCGCGGCGTCAACATGTACGGCGGGGCGACGGTGCTCGACACGGCGGACTCGGTCGTGTCGGGGACGCTCTACAACGAGGAGGTCAAGTACCGGGACCAGTTCCTGCATCCGGACGCCGAGACGGCTGCCGTGCTGCCGTGGGTCGAGAACACCGCCCGCTTCATCTGCGACACGACCTGGCACGACGGCACCCCGCTGGCTGCGGCGCCGAGGAGCGTGTTCGCCAAGGTCCTCGAGAAGGCCGCGTCGATGGGGCTCGCACCCGTCATGGGGTCCGAGTTCGAGTTCTACCTCCTGGACGGGACGACGCACGAGCCGCTGTTCCCCGACTTCCACATCTTCAACCCGATCCGCAACGACTGGGTGCCGACGATCCGAAGGATCCTCGACGAGCTGCCGCAGGTGGGCGTGTCGATCATCACGGCTAACTGCGAATACGCGCCCTCGCAGTGGGAGATCAACTTCTCGCCGGGGCAGGCGCTCGCCGGACCCGACATCGCGTTCACGTTCAAGAACGCCGTGAAGGAGATCGCGAAGCAGGACGGGCACGTCGCGACGTTCATGTCCAAGCCGTTCTGGGGACAGTCGGGGAGCGGGTGCCACACGCACATGTCTCTGATGCGCTCGGAGGACGGAGGCAACGCGTTCGGTGATGCCGACGATCCGCTCGGCGTCTCGGACGTGTGCCGAAGCTTCATCGGCGGGATCATGCGATACGCGCGCGTGATCGATGCGCTGTGCCTGCCGACCCTGAACTGCTACCGGCGTCGGCGGACCCACACGTTCAGCCCGACGAACGTCTCGTGGGGGCTCGAGGATCGCACAGCGCTCGTCCGCGTGAAAGGGTTCGGACCGCTCGAGGCACGCCACATCGAGCTGCGGTCTCCGTCCGCGCTGTCGAACCCGTACCTGGTCGGGGCGGCGATGCTGGCCGCCGGGCTCAAGGGGATCGAGGACAAGCTCGATCCCGGTCCCCCCTCGAAGGACGACCTCGTGGCCGAGGCCGATCAGGACTTCGAACCGCTGCCGACGTCGCTGCCCGAGGCGCTCGACGCGTTCGACAACGACGCGGTCTCGAGGGAGTTCTTCGGCGACGAATTCGTGACGGCGTTCTCGGTGCTGAAGCGCTACGAACTGTCGCGGTTCGACGACTACGTCACCGACTGGGAGCGCAACGAGTACATCGAGGCGTTCTAGCGCGGATCGCGGTTCGTCCGCGGTCGGACGTTCGCGCAGGTCACGCCTCCGGTGCGTCCGTCCCGTGTCGGTCAAGGGCGTCCGTGGCGTGTCGAGCCAGGAGATCGTCGATGGCCCGCGACGTCGCGGCGTCGAGCCGAAGGTCACCGGCCTGCGCGTTGATCGCGATGTGCGCGGGATCGAGGCTCCCGATGATCGTTGCCGTGACACCCGGCCGGTCGATCACCCACCGCAACGCGAGGACGGGCGCCGGTATGCCTGCCGCTTCGCCGATCGCCGCCAGCTCGCGAGCGAACGCCTCGCTGCGCTCGATCCGGCCGGGCGCGAACAGCTCCTCGTAGTAGTTCGACTCGTACCGCGCGAAGCGACCGGCCCGCCAGTCGGACGGCTCGAGCAGGGTCCCGCCGGTCACCCGACCTGACAGCAGGCCGAACGCGAGGGCCCCGTACGCGATGAACGCGACGCCCTGCGCCGACAGCGCGGCGGCGAGGTGCTCGTCGTCGCGGTGCAGCATCGACAGCTGGTTCTCGACGACGTGAACGGGACCAACGTCCTGGCACCGGCGGACGAGGTCGGCCCCGAAGTTCGAGACCCCGATCGCCCGGGCGAGGCCCTGCTCGGCCAGGCGGGTCATCTCTCCCCACGTGTCCTCGACGGGGATGCCGGGGTCGTGCCAGTGCAGCAGGTACAGGTCGATCCGGTCGGTGCCGAGGCGCCGCAGCGAACCGTGGATCGCCCGGCGAAGGTCCTCGGCCCGCATCCCGCTCCCGGCCTCGCCCGGGGCGACCTTCGTGGCGATGAAGACCTCGTCGCGCACCGGCCTCACGGTGCGTCCGACGATCTCCTCCGAAGCACCCGCCGCGTAGATCTCCGCCGTGTCGATCCAGGTCACGCCGGCGTCCAGCGCGGACCGGATCGCGCGCTCGAACGCACCGTGGTCGATCGTGGCCGACGCGGTGTCGGCTCCGGTGATCCAGGCCCCGTAGCCGAGCACGGAGATCGGCGGCCCCGACGCCCCAAGCGATCGCAACTCCACCCGCACCCTCCGGCGACGACGGGGCGCACCTGCGCGGCGCGCGATCCTACTATGATCCGCCGCGCCGCCGAGCCGGGAGCGCCGTCATGACCGAACAGCGCGAACGCGTGGCGCTCGTCACGGGCGCCGGAAGCGGGATGGGTGCCGCGTGCGCGCGCCGCCTGGCCGCCGATCACGCCGCGGTGATCGTGGTGGACAACAGGGTGGAGTCGCTGTCGGCCACGGCGGATCGCGTGGAGGGCGCCGGAGCCGAGCCCATCGCGCTCGCGTCCGACATCACGGTGCCGGCGGACGTCGATGAGGCCGTCGGCGCCGCGCTGCAC
>JBMDWR010000311.1:0-5679 GCA_048594645.1 Actinomycetota bacterium | reverse complement strand
CGCGGGGACGAGAGCTACGCGGGGTCGCCCTCGTGGTACGCGTTCCGCGAGGCCGTCACCGAGCTGTTCCCGTTCCGCCACGTGATCCCGACGCACCAGGGCCGCGCCGCCGAGAAGATCCTGTTCAGCGTCATCGCGGGTGCCGGCAAGGTGGTGCCGAACAACACCCACTTCGACACGACGCGGGCGAACGTCGAGTTCACCGGCGCCGAGGCGGTCGACGTCGTGATCGCGGAGGGCCGCGAGCCGGGGACCGTCCACCCCTTCAAGGGCAACATGGACCTCGTCGCGCTCGAGCGGCTGCTGGGCGACCGGGCACGGGACGTCCCGGTCGTCTTCGTGACGATCACCAACAACTCCGGCGGTGGCCAGCCGGTGTCGCTCGAGAACATGCGAGGTGTTCGCCGCCTGTGCGATCGGTTCGGGGTCCCGCTGTTCCTCGACGCCTGTCGGTTCGCGGAGAACGCGTGGTTCGTCAGGGCGCGCGAGCCGGGACATGGCGATCGAGGCATCCCCGACATCGTGCGCGAGTTCGCGTCTCTGGCCGACGGCATGACCATGAGTGCGAAGAAGGACCCGATGGCCAACATCGGGGGGTGGCTCGCGATGAACGACGACGCGTGGGCCGCCGCGTGCCGGAACCTGTTGATCCTGACCGAGGGGTTCCCGACGTACGGCGGACTGGCCGGTCGGGATCTGGAGGCGATCGCGCAGGGTCTTCGCGAGTGCGTGGACGAGCACTACCTCCGCTACCGGATCCGCTCCACCGAGTACCTGGCCGAAGGGCTCGGACGCGTCGGCGTCCCGACGGTGCGACCCGCGGGCGGTCACGCCGTCTACATCGACGCTCGGACGCTGCTGCCGCACATCCCGCCGCTCCGGTACCCGGCGCAGGCGCTCGCGGTTGCGCTGTACGAGGTGGGGGGCATCCGCAGCGTCGAGATCGGGACGGTGATGTTCGGGCGTCGCCCGGACGGGACCGAGGAGCCGGCGGCGATGGAACTGGTCCGCCTCGCGATCCCCAGGCGGACGTACACGCAGAGCCACATCGACTACGTGATCGAGGTGTGCGCCGGCGTCGCGGCTCGCACGTCCGAGCTGCCCGGGTACCGGATCGTCGACGAGCCGCCGCAGCTGCGGCACTTCACCGCTCGGTTCGAGCCCGACGACCGCTCGAGCCCATGATCGAGGCGATGGCGTGGTCGCTCCTCGCAGCGTCCTCGTTGCTGATCGGCGCTCTCCTCACGTTCGTCGTCCCGATACACCGTCGGGTGCTGGGGTTCGTCCTCGCCTTCGGGGCCGGCGTGCTGATCAGCGCGGTGGCGTACGAGCTGATCGCGGACGCGCTCGCCGTCACCGAAGGGACGCGGTACGTCGGCATCGGCTTCGCGCTCGGTGCCGTCGGGTTCTTCGCCGGCGACGTGACGATCGATCGGCTGTTGACGCGCCGCGCGGGCGGCGTCGGTGGGCTGGGGATCGTCCTCGGGGCGGTCCTCGACGGGATCCCGGAATCCGTCGTGATCGGCGCGTCGCTCCTCACGGGCGAGACGGCGAGCGTGGCGGTGATCGTCGCGGTGTTCCTGTCCAACGTTCCCGAGTCGATCGCCGCATCGAGGGAGCTCCTCACGGGCGGGTGGACCCGGACGCGCGTCCTCGTCCTCTGGGCGGCCGTGGTCGCCGCAGGCACGCTGGCCGCGGGGATCGGGTACGTGCTCCTGGAGGACTCGTCGGGGTCGTGGATCGCGGCGATCCAGGCCTTCGCGGCGGGCGCCATCCTCACGATGCTCACCGACGAGATGGTTCCCCAGGCGTTCGAGGACACGAGGCACAACAAGTCCGTCGGCCTGGCCCTCGCGCTCGGGTTCGCGCTGTCGGCTGTGCTCTCGTTCTCCGCGTGACCTCAACGGGCCGCCATGGCGGGCGGGCTCCTGCGCTAGGGTGACGCGGCCCACCGAACGAACGAGGCATCGGGAGGTCCCGCGTGAACACCCGGCCAGCGACCCACGAGGACGACGGCTTCCTGAGGGAGATGCTCTACGAGGCCGCGGCCTGGAACCCCGACTGGCCTCGCGAGAAGATGATCGCGACCCTCGCCGACCCGATGCTCGAGCGGTACCACCGCGACTGGGGCCGCGACGGGGACGCAGGCGTGATCGCCGAGCTGGACGGCGTCCCCGTCGGGGCGGCGTGGTACCGGCTGTTCACGGCCGAGGAGCCCGGCCACGGGTTCGTGGACGAGAAGACGCCTGAGCTCGGCATCGCCGTCGTCCCGCTCCACCGCCGCAAGGGGATCGGCGAGACGCTGCTCCGCGCGCTGATGGTCCAGGCCCGTGAGGAAGGGTTCCACGCGCTTTCCCTGTCGGTCGCCGTGCACAACCGTTCGCGGATGATGTACGAGCGGGCGGGGTTCGAACGCGTCCGCGAGGAGCGCGACGGCGAGTACTGGGTGATGCGGGCGGCGCTGGACTAGCTCGCTTCGGGCTCGTCCACCCGCTCCACGGCGGCCTGCGGGGGATCGAGCGCGTCCCGAGCGGCCGCCCTCGCGGCCTCCTCGACCCTGATCTGCCGCAGGCGTCGCCGAACGAACCACACGAGCGCGACGGCGCACGCCGCCGCGATCGCCCACGCGAACGGACGCATGATCGCCTCGGCCGTCTCCCACCGTTCGCCGAGCAGCACGCCGATCCACGTGAGCGCCAGGACCCATGGGAGGCAGCCGAGCACCGTGTAGACGGTGAATCGGAGGAACCCCATTCGGACGACGCCCGCCGGGAGGCTGATGAACGTCCGGATCACCGGCAGGAGCCGGCCGAAGAACACCGCGGCGTCGCCGTGGCGCTCGAACCATGCGTGCGCGCGGTCCACCTCGTGGGGGCGTATCAAGAGGTATCGGCCCCACCGATCGATCAGTGGCCTGCCGCCCGCGTATCCCGCCCAGTACGCGAGCCACGAGCCGACGAGGTTGCCGAGCGTGCCGGCGGCGACGACCCACCAGAAGTCGAGTTGCTGCTCCGGAGCGAGGAACGGCGCCGTGACCAGCGCACCACCGAACAGCATCGTGACCTCGGACGGGATCGGGACGCACGCCGATTCGAGCAGCATGAGGACGAAGATCGCGAGGTAGCCGTACCGGGCGATCTCGTCGGTCACGAACTCGGTGAACAGGGCGAGCAGGCGCGTCTCCAGCCTCGGCGGGAATGGATCGAGCGTAGCAGCGCGTTGGCTTGATGCCGGATGTCGGCGGTCCGAACGGCGCCGGCCCGGGGCCAACCAGCTCCGTCGCGGTCGCCGCGGGATGTCCGGTCGGGCCGAAAGGTGCTGGTACCCTGCGCGCGGAGGCCCCCGGGAGGCGTTCGGGGCCGTCCGCCCCCAGGACGATGGAGAAGGCTGCGGTCATGGGCCGAAGAACATGAGCAAGACGCTGGTCGTGGTCGAGTCGCCTGCGAAGGCGAAGACGATCGAGAAGTACCTGGGCGGCGACTATGCCGTGCGGGCTTCGTACGGCCACATCCGGGACCTGCCCAAGAGCGATCTCGGCGTCGACGTGGACCACGCCTTCGAGGTCACGTACGAGGTGCCGGCAGACTCCAAGAAGCACGTCGCCGCGCTGAAGAAGGCTCGCAAAGCAGCGGACGAGTTGATCCTCGCGACGGACTACGACCGCGAGGGTGAGGCGATCGCGTACCACGTGGCGTCGCTGCTCGGCGTCGACCCGGCAGAGGCCAAGCGCGTCACGTTCACCGAGATCACCCGCGACGCGATCCTCGAGGCGTTCCAGCGTCCGCGCGAGATCGACCTGAAGCTGTTCGACGCGCAGGAGGCGCGGCGCGTCCTGGACCGACTCGTCGGCTACAAGATCTCGCCGCTGCTGTGGAGGCGCGTCCAGCCGGGCCTGTCCGCCGGAAGGGTCCAGTCCGTGGCCCTGCGGCTCATCGTGGAGCGCGAGCGCGAGATCCGCGACTTCCGGCCGGTGGAGTACTGGAGCGTGGACGCCCGCCTCACCCCCGAAGGCACGGACCAGCCGTTCCTCGCCCGGCTGGTGAGCGTGCCCGACGGCCGCCTCGCGTCCTCCCCGGACAAGAAGGGCGTGCTGCTGTCGACCGAGGCGGACGCGACCGCGCACGTCGAGCGCCTGCGCGACGCGGCGTACCGCGTGGCCAAGGTGGAGAGCAAGGAGCGCAAGGAAGGGCCGCGGCCGCCGTTCAAGACCTCGACGCTCCAGCAGGAGGCGGCGCGCAAGCTCGGGTTCGGCGCCCGCAAGACGATGACGATCGCCCAGCGCCTCTACGAGGGCATCGACCTCCCGGGCGAGGGCACCGTCGGCCTCATCACGTACATGCGGACCGACTCCCTGAACCTGGCCGAGGCGGCTCTGCGCGAGATCGCCGAGCTCGTCCGTACGGAGTTCGGCGCCCGCTACGCGCTCTCCGAGCCTCGCCGGTTCAAGACGCGCTCGCGCAACGCGCAAGAGGCGCACGAGGCGATCCGTCCCACCTCGGTGCTCCGGACGCCGGACCGCGTCGCGGCCGCGCTCGATCGCGACCAGCTGCGCCTGTACACGCTGATCTGGCAGCGCACGGTCGCGACGCAGATGGCGCAGGCGCGGTTCAACCAGGTGGGCGTGGACATCGACGCGGAGGCCGGTACGGCCCACTACCGTCTTCGCGCCACCGGCCGCACGATGATCTTCGACGGGCACCTGCGCGTGTACTCAGAGGGCCGCGACGACGTCGCCGAAGAAGAGGGGGAGCGCCGGTTGCCCGAGCTCACGCCCGAGCAGATCCTCCAGCTGGTCGAACTGCTGCCGGAGCAGCACTTCACGCAGCCGCCGCCGCGCTTCAGTGAAGCGTCGCTGGTCAAGACGCTCGAGGAGCTCGGCGTCGGCCGCCCCTCGACCTACGCGTCCATCATCTCGACGATCCAGGACCGCGGGTACGTGCGTCTCGAGGACCGTCGGTTCTTCCCGAACGACGTCGGCGAGGTCGTGACGGACAAGCTCGTCGAGCACTTCCCGGACATCGTGAACGTCAACTTCACCGCGGAGATGGAGGAGGACCTCGACGAGATCGCCGAGGGTGACATGAAGCGCGTCCAGGTGCTCCGCGAGTTCTACGTGCCGTTCTCGGACGCGCTCGAACGTGCGGAGGAGAAGTTCGAGCGATACGTCGAGGACCTCGACGAGGAGTGTCCCCGCTGCGTCGAAGAGGGCCGAACCCCACCTGGCCGGCTGCAGAAGCGGCTCGGGCGGTACGGCTTCTTCATCGGCTGCTCGCGGTTCGCCGACGAGGACGGTGGCTGCAAGTACATCCGCAACCTCGACGGGGAGGAGCGTCCCGAGCCGCAGACCCTCGACGAGACCTGTCCGGAGTGCGGTCGCCCGCTCCAGCGCCGGTTCGGCCGGTTCGGGCCGTTCGTCGGGTGCTCCGGCTACCCCGAGTGCCGCTACATCAAGAAGGAGCCACCGAAGTCCATCGGCGTCACGTGCCCGCAGTGCAAGCAGGGCGAGATCGTCGAGCGCCGGACGCGCTTCGGGCTGATGTACGGCTGCGAGCGGTACCCGGACTGCGACTTCGCGGTGAACCACCCGCCCGTGCCCGACCGCCCATGCCCCGAGTGCGGCTCGCTCCTGGTCCGCAGGCCGAAGAGCCTGCGCTGCTGGGGATGCGGCGCCGAGCTCGA
>JBMDWR010000310.1:0-2556 GCA_048594645.1 Actinomycetota bacterium | reverse complement strand
CGCATGGCGATCGCGCATCGGAGCTTCGTCCGCGGTACCGGCAGCTGGTCGCTCGAACCCGTGGACGGCTCGACCCGGTTCACGTGGACCGAGGTGCTCTCGCTGCCGATCCCGGTGCTCGGAGAGCTTGCGCTGCTCGTCTACCGGCCGATCATGCGCCGGCTGATGCGAGGCAGCCTGACCAACCTTCAGCGCCTGGTCGAATCGACGTAGGCGCGCAGGTCGGGCAGGTGCGCCCGCGCGTGCGCGAAGGCGCCCTCGTCCGACCCGAGCAGGCCGCCGATCCGGTCGCCGAGGCTCTCGTGCGCGGGATCGAACGGATACGGCGCCGCCCACCGCTCGTCCGCCGTCGACTCGATCGCGCCGACGATCCGCCGATGCAGGTCCTCGAACCGTCTCAGCACCTCGTCCGGGGCGGCGTCGCGGAACCGTTCGACCTCGCGTTCGTTCACCCGGTCGGTCGAACCCGGACCCGTGAGCTCGTCCTCGATCGGCGGCCGCTCGCCTCGCTGCACGTTCTCGAGCGCGTCGAGCGCGAACGCCTCCCACGAGCCGAGGTGCGCTGCGAGATCCTTGGCCGACCAGTCGCCGCCGCCGATCGTGGCCGGGCGGACGAACGCCTCCTCATCGAGATCGCCGAGCAGCGAGGCGACCTCGGCGTGCTGTTGCTCGAGCAGGCGGGTGGCTTCGGTTCGCACGACCACGCGCGCATCCTATCGGCCCGGTACCATCTGCCCGGAGCAGGGGAGTCCGGGGAACCGGGCTGAGAGGCCGGCTGCGACCAGGTCGACGTCGAACCGCCGGCGACCCTTCGAACCTGATCCGGGTCAGACCGGCGGAGGGAGCGATCGTGGCGAGCGTCGCGCAACGCGTCGAGAAGATCCTCCAGCGCGAGGCCCCGTCCTGGGGCATCCGACCGGTCCCTCCGCAGCTCCGGACGCTCGGCGGCGGGGATCTCGCCGTGCTGTGGTTCGACCTGTCGGTGGGGCTGCTCGTCATGGTCACCGGCGCGTTGCTGGTCCCGGCGCTCGGCTTCGGCCGGGCGCTCCTGGCGATCGCGCTGGGGACGCTGATCGGCTGCGTGCCGCTGGCGCTCGTCGCACTCGCGGGGCAACGCGAGGGCGTGCCGTCGATGGTGCTGCTCCGCCCGGTGCTCGGTGCCCGGGGGTCGATCTTGCCGTCCGTGCTGAACCTGATCCAGCTCGTTGGCTGGACGGCCGTCGAGTTCTGGGCTATGGGCGAGGTCGCGAACGTCGCGTCCTCGAGGCTCTTCGGGTTCGAGTCCCGGGTGTTCTGGCTCGCCCTCGTGTCGGTGGTGTGCACGGCCCTGGCGATGGGCGGCCCGGTGCTCGTCGTCCGGCGATGGCTCGAGCGGTTCGGGATCTACGTGCTGCTCGGCTCGGCGGCGTGGATCACGTTCGAGGTGATCCGTGCCGGCAATCTCGGCGTCGTGTGGCAGGCGCCCGGCGAGGGCGGTCTCCCGTTCTGGCTCGCGGTCGATCTCGTGATCGTGATGCCGGTGTCGTGGTTGCCGCTCGCGGCTGACTACAGCCGGTTCGCGCGCCCGAACGCGAACGCGGCGCTCGGCACCTACGCTGGGTACGCCGCGGGCAACGCGTGGTTCTACGCGTTGGGCGCGCTGCTCGCGCTGGTGACGGGCGCGACCGCGAACGCGGTGGGCATCGGGTCGGCCATCGTGACGCTCGCGGGGGGCGGGCTGATGCTGATCGCGCTCCTCGTGGGCGAGAGCGACAACGCGTTCGCCGACATCTACTCGGCGGCCGTCTCGACGCAGAACGTCGCCCGGGACGTGTCGCAGCGCGCGCTCGTCCTGGGGCTCGGCGCCCTCGGCTTCGTCCTCGCGCTGATCTTCACGGCCGAGCGGTACGAGCAGTTCCTGTTCCTGATCGGCTCGGTGTTCGTCCCGCTCGCGGCCGTGCTGCTCGCCGACTACTTCGTCCGTCGGCGCGGACGGTACGGCGAGGCCGAGGTCTTCGAGCCGAGCGGCGTCCGCTGGCTCGCCCTGCTCCCGTGGATCGCCGGGTTCGTCGTGTACCACTGGTGCGTGCCGACGGGACCGCAGGGATGGGTCGACCTCGTGGGAGGCGCGTTCGACGCGATCGGGCTGCCGTTCCCGTTGTTCGGCTCCGGTCTGGGCGCGAGCATCCCGAGCTTCGCCGTGGCGTTCGGCATCACGCTGCTCGTTCCTCGACGCACGCCTACTCCGTGACGGCGCGTCTGGGGGGCGGAGGGGCGGCGACCAGGAGGACGACCGCCGGATCCTCGGTGGCGTTGGTGATCGTGAGCTCGGACCCCGCCTGAACCAGCGTGGTCTCCCACTGTCCGAGCCGCTTCCGCCCGCGGTTCACCTGCACGACGGCCGTGCCCGTCACGACGAGCACGAGCGCATCCGAATCGCGATCCGAGATCGTCCCCAGGCTCTGGTTGCGGTCGAGGCAGACCACCTCCGACCACAGGTGGTCCGACTCGTACAGGTCTTCGTGATGCGGTCCATCCTGGTCGAAGTGCACGAGGTCGCGGAGATCCTTCGCGTCC
>JBMDWR010000031.1:0-20670 GCA_048594645.1 Actinomycetota bacterium | reverse complement strand
GACGCCCAGCTCCCTCGCCAGGTAGAGGGCGGCGACCGCCCCAACCATCAGGACGCTCGCCATGCCCCAGGGCGCTCCCAGTGCCAGGCCGGCGGCGCCGAGCGCTGCGCCGAGCGCTGCTGCCGACAGCGTCGACCCGGTCACGTGCAGGACGAGTGACGCGATCCATCGGGTTCGGCTGCCCCCGTGGACCACGGGGGTGATGGTCTCCACCATCGAAAGGCCTCAGGGGCCGAACAGCGTGCTGATCCCCGCGACCACCGACGCGAGGAAAAGCGGCAGCGCGTCCGACGTGCTCAGCACCTGACGTTGAGCTCCCGGTACGTGATGCAGAAGACCCGCAACGCGCGCGGGCAGTACCCGCGAACCGACGCGTCGCCGTTGATCCGCACCCTCGACGCAGAGCAACAGTCCTGGATGTGCCGGATACGGTCGTTGCAGCAGCGGCTCCACCCGCCCCCGTACCGCGGGTTGTTCACGAACGGGTACTCCTCCGGCACCACGGTCTGACACACCTTGCGCCGCGTCTGACGCGGGGACAGGTACATCGAGCCGTGATCGTCGACGGGGAAGCCGTGGACCGGATGCACCGGGAAGCCGTACGCGTCCGTCCGCGAATGCGGCGCGTATGGATGGGGGCACGATCCCGTCGTGAACGTGTGGCCGCAGATGTGGTGCGCCTCGGCCCGATCGGGCGACAGCGCGACGGCGACCATCGAGCCACCCGCGACCGCGAGTACGCCGCGCCCGAGCCGCCCGAGGAACGAACGCCGGCTGGTCCGACGCGCGAGCTCGTTCCCGATGCGCTCGATCAACCGGCCCGAAGGTCCTCGGTCTGCAGCATGCGCCGCTCCGCCGTATCGATCAGTCCATCCAGCTGCTCGAGCGTGTTCACCGTACCCTTCGAGCGCACGACGCCGAGCTCGTCGAACACGACGACGAACGGCACGCCCGGCACTCCGTACGCGGTCTCGATCTCACCGTCCGAGACGACTTGGAGCGCCAGCCCGCTCGCCCGGGCGGCCGCCGGCAGCGACGGCAGCAGCTGCTCGCAGATCGGGCACGACGGCGAGACGAACGCGAGGAGGCGGCGGCTCCCCGGTCCGCCCACGACGACGGGCGCACCGCTCCGGTCACGCGCGGTTCGAGCCGGAGGCGCGTCGCCGAGGCGGGGTCCCTCGTCATCGATCTCGAGCGCGCCGAGCGGTCCCAGGCGCATGTGGAGCACGCCGATCTGCCGCGCCAGGGCGACGACGACGACGGCCAGCACCGCCACGAGCACGGACTGCACGACGAACGCGGCCACCCACCAACCCGACATATCGGGTCAGCTCCGTCCCTTGGCCTTCGTCTCCGAGGGCGCTTTCGTCTCCGCGGACCCGGGCGCCTTCGGCTCCGAGGATCCGGGGGCCTCGTCCCTGCCGTTGCCATGTGCGGCGGCGAACGAGCTCGGCACCGTCCACGCCGGCTCGCCCTTGGCGTCCAGGAACTGGAGCACCGGCGAGCCATCGCCGGTCAGCCCCATGATCGCCCGGAGCTCGCCGTCGCTGTTCAGCAGGCGCAGGATCGGCGAGCCTTCGGCGGCCAGCCCCAGGCGAGCGCGGACCTTCCCGTCCTCGTCCTGAAGCGAGATCGTCGGTGACCCCTGCTGCGCGAGGGAGTAGACGAAGCCGAGCTCCCCGTCCTTGTTCCGAAGCGCGAGGGTCGGCGCGCCCTCGGTTCCCAGGCCGAACTTCGCGCGCACCTTGCCGTTCCGGTCCACCATCGCCAGGCTCGCCGATCCGTCGGAGAACAGGCCGAAGGTCGCGCGTACCTTCCCCTCATCGTCCGCGATCGCGAGCCCTGCCGACCCGTCCGACTGCACGCCGAACCGCGCCCGCAGCTTGTCGTCGGCGCCGTAGAACGACATGAACGGGAGGTCGTCGTTCGAGACGCCGAAGCGCGCCCGGACGCGTCCCTCCGAGTCCTCGATCTCGATCTCGCCCGCACGGATGACCCGTTTCCTCATGCCCCGACCTCGCTCCCCCCGACGGCGTTCACGACCGTTGGAGTCTAGGACGGCCGGGCGCGCGGGGTGACCGAGGAAGCGGAGATCGGCGAACGGGCAGGCGTCGGATCCACGGGCACCTCGAGCCGACGTCCGGAGGAGATCGCCGGAAATGAGAAACCGCCGCGACCCGAAGGTCACAGCGGTCTCTCACGACGCACCCTATGGGAGCGGCCAAGCAGCGGTCAAGCCGACGCAGACGTTTTTGTCACTCTTTCTCGAGACGCTCAACTCGACGCGTGAACGCCTCGAGGCGGCCGGCATCGGGTTCGACCCCGATCCCTGGACCGTCGGGCACGGGCAACGTGCCGTCGGGCGCCAGGATCAGCGGCTCCGTCAGGTCCTCCGAGAAGTAGCGGCGCGTCGCGCTCGTGTCGCCGGGGAGCGTGAAGTTGGGCATCGCCGCGAGCGCGAGGTTCGTCGAACGTCCGATCCCCGTCTCGAGCATCCCCCCGCACCATACGGGGACGCCGCGCTCCGCGGCGACGTCGTGCACGCCTCGCGCCTCGAGCAGCCCACCGACGCGTCCCTGCTTGATGTTGACGACGCGGCAGGCGCCGAGCTCGATCGCCGCACGCGCGGCCGCCGGCGAGCGGATCGACTCGTCCAGGCACACGTCGGTGCGGATCGCGCGCTGGAGCCTCGCGTGCTCGACGAGATCTTCGTGATGCAGCGGCTGCTCGACCATCAACAGGTCGAACGCGTCGAGCGCCCGGAAGACGTCCAGGTCGTCCAGGGTGTAGGCGGCGTTCGCGTCGACCGAAAGGAGCATCCGCGGGTTCGCCTCGCGGACGGCGCGAACACGCTCGACGTCCGTGCCGGGCTCGATCTTCAGCTTGATCCGCCGGTATCCTTCGGCCACGTAACCTGCGACCTGCTCCACCAGCGCCTCGGTGCCACGCGTGAGCCCCACCGAGACGCCACACGCGACGCGCTCCCGCACGGCCCCCAGGTACGAGGCGAGCGACCGGCCCTCCGCCCGCAGCTGGGCGTCGAGCACGGCGTTGACGAGCGTCGCCTTGGCCATCGGGTGGCCGCGCACGAACGCGAACGATCCGCCGAGATCCTCGGCGCGAACGTCACGCGCGCCCAACAGCGCGGGCGCGAGGAAGTCGCGGATCACCGCCCACGCACCGTCGTTCCACTCCTCCGAGAAGCTCGGGTCGACGTCGCTCACGCACTCGCCCCAACCCGCTGCGTCGTCCGTCTCGACGCGCGCGAGAACGCAGACCTTCTCGGTGGTCTCGCTGATGCTCGTCCGGAACGGGCGCACGAGCGGCAGGCTCACCAGGCGCAGCTCGATCGAGCGGACCCGCGTCACGCAGGAACGTCCTCGCGAGTCGCGAACACGTAGCTCGACGCCGCTCGATCGAACGCCGCGGCGATCATGCCCGCCGACAGGCACGCCTCGATCGCGTCGGCGGAGGCATCGCGCCATGCGGAGGCGCGTGCCGGATCCTCGGCGCGCATGTCGGTGTACTCGGACGGGATCTGCACGAGGGCCCTGCGGTCGGCGGGCGGGGCGACCGTTGCCGGCCAACCGTCCTTGCTGGCCAGCGCGTACGCGGACGCGCCGACGGACCTGGGTCCCGGCTCGCGTTCGAGATCCCAGCGCACCATGAACCGGTCGCTCCGATCGCCGGCGTTGATCGCGTCGGGCATGTCTCCGTAGTGATTGCGGTCGAAACGGTCGGCGACGACGCCGAGCTTGTTGAGGTTGAGGTGCGCGTTCCGTGCGATCAGCGGATCGAACGTCCACCTGGCCACGCCGATCCCTTGATCGAGGGCCTGGGCGCGTTGGGCAAGCTTCAGCGCGTATCCCACACCGCGGTGGCGTCGGTCGGGCATGGCCGCGAGCATGTGCGAGTGGACGTGCAGGCCTTCGTCGTCGACACCGACCCAGCCGAGGACGTAGGCGACGACCTCCCGGCCGTCCCACGCGCCGAGCGGAACGTTCCCGCTGTCCGCGAGGGCGCGCAGCATCTCGCGTGGGAACGGCTCGTGGCCGGTCCAGGTCGCACCCATCACGCGGAAGATCCGGTCGGCGTCCTCGGGGGCGTCGAGGGGGCGAAGCTCGACGCCCGCGGCCCGAGCTGCTCGGTGCGCGAGCCCCCACGCGTCGCTCGCCACGGGACGGGAGTCTACCGACGCCGAACGCGATGCGGGCCCGCGCTCGCAGCGGGCCCGCGATGCTCTGTGCGGGACGAACGCTCAGCCGCCCGCAGGCGGGGGAAGCTCCTGCCACTCGTCTTCTTCGAGGTCCTTGCCGCGACGACGCTTGAAGATCGCGACGACGGCCGCCACGATCGCAGCGATGAACGCGATCCTCATGAGCTTTCCGAAGAAGCCGGTCTTCTTCGCTTCGTCAGTCCCTTCGGACATGCCCGCCTCCTCTTCCGGTGGGTTCGCTGGGTGGGCCTGGTTGGACTTGAACCAACGACCTCATCCTTATCAGGGATGCGCTCTAACCGAACTGAGCTACAGGCCCGAGACGTTCACGAGGGCCTTCACCCGGACCCTTCGGCAAGCGTACGCGGGCCCTCGAAACGCTGTCAATCACGGCGGTGAGCAGCGCGTTTCCTGCTAGCGGCGTTCGGACAGGGTTACCTCGATGCCGCCCACGACGTCCGAGAGCAGGTTGTACAGGAACACCACGAACACATTGATGAGCGTCCACAGGACCACGAGCCCGAGCCCGATCGCGACGCCGCGACTGAACAGCCAGTCCCCATGGATCTCGAACGACTGGTCCGCGAACAGGTCGCGGATCAGCCGCGTGAGCGAGTCGAGCGCTCCGATCGCCCCCAAGATCGCGTACAGGATCGTCATCGCTCCGACGATCACCACCATCACGCACAGGTAGAACAGGAACGAGATCTTCAGGACGGACCAGGGTCCGAGCTTGCGCAGGACCACCCTCGCCTGGCGCGAGCGCGGGACGAGGGGACGGCCCGGCCGCCCTCGCCTCGGTCCCGGCGGGGGTGCCTTCGGCGGAGCCTCGGGCATGACGACGGACGTTCGGTCTGCGGGATCGCTCACGTGATCTCTCGCCCTTTCTACGTGCCGCCCGGCCCCCGGGCAACCATCCCCGGCCTTCCGAGCACCAGCCGGGCGTGCACCGGCGTCAGGGCGCCGAGGACGATCGACGCGACCCACCACGAGGCCGCTCCGACGTCTCGTTGGACCAGCAGGCTGCCAACCGCGACGCCCACGCCGCACGCGGCGAGCAGCGCGTACGCGACCCCACCGGGCAACCGGTGCCATAGGCCGAACGCGATCGCCACGCCTACGAGGCTCGCCGCGGCGATCAGCGCAAGGCCGGCTTCCGGATGCACGCGGGTGATTATGCCCGCGCGCGCCCTACGGCAATCCGCTGCGACCCCGGGAGGTGCTGCGGCTGCGCGTGCTACTCGCCCTCGATCGTGGCGATGACCGGCGCGAGCGCCACGACGGACGCTTCCTCCTCGACGCGCATCGTGCGAACGCCCTGCGACGCTCGTCCGACGCGCCGGATGTCGCCCGCCGCAACGCGGATGACGATCCCGGAGGAAGAGATCACGAACATGTCCTGATCCTTCGAGCCCACGAACGCGCCGGCGAGCAGTCCCGTCCGCTTGGTGAGCGTGTGTCCGATGACGCCCTTGCCACCGCGGCCCTTCACCGGATAGTCCTTCAGGGGCGTCCGCTTCCCGAACCCCTGCTCGGTGACGCTGATCAGCTCCTCGCCCTGCGACGCGACGCCGAGCACCATGACCTCGTCGTCGTGCGCGAGCCGCATCCCGATCACGCCGGCCGTCTGGCGCCCCATCGGCCGGACGAGGCTCTCCTTGAAGCGGATCGCCTGGCCGTTGCGGGAGACCAGGAACACGTCGTCCTTCCCGTCGGTGAGCCGAACGTCGATCAGCTCGTCGCGGGGCCGGAGGTTGATCGCGGCGAGGCCCGTCCGCGGCGAGTCGTACTCGGGAAGGGCGGTCTTCTTCACCATGCCTTTGCGCGTGGCGAACAGCAGGTACCGGCCGTCGGCGTACTCCTTCAGGTCGATCACGGCCTGGACCTTCTCGTCGCCCGTGATCGAGACACCCGGCAGGTTGGCGGCGTACGTCCCACGCGCCGTGCGGCCGGATTCGGGGACCTCGTGGACCTTGACGCGGTAGACCTTGCCTCGGCTGGTGAAGAACAGCAGCCAGTGGTGCGTCGTGGTGGTGAAGACGTCGTTCACGACGTCCTCCTCCTTCAGGTTGGCGCCGCGGATCCCCTTGCCGCCGCGACCCTGCCGCCGGAAGTTCTCGATCGGCTGGCGCTTGACGTAGCCGGCGCGAGAGACCGTGATGACGACGTCCTCCTCGGCGATGAGGTCCTCGGCCTCGAGGTCGGCCTCGTCGGCCTTCAGCTGGGTCCTGCGAGGGTCCGCGTACTTCTTCCTGATCTCGAGCAGCTCGTCCTTGATCACCCCGCGGATCTTCTTCGGGTCCTTCAGGAGCCCCTTCAGGTACCGGATCCGCGCGAGCAGCTCCTTGTGCTCCTGCTCTAGCTCCTCGCGCGCCAGCCGGGTGAGGCGGCGCAGCGGCATGTCGAGGATGTGGTTGGCCTGGATCTCCGTGAGCTTGAAGCGCTTCATCAGCTTGCCGCGCGCCTCTTCGGCGTCGCGCGAGCCTCGGATCACCTTGATCACCGCATCCAGGTTGTCGAGCGCGATCAGCAGCCCCTGGACGATGTGGTCGCGTTCCTCCGCCTTGCGCAGCAGGAACCGCGTCCGCCGCGTGACGACGTCGATCTGGTGATCGACGTAGTAGCCGATCACCTCGGCGAGGTTGAGCGTTTTCGGCACGCCGTCGACGAGGGCCAGCATGATCACGCCGAAGCTCTCCTGGAGCTGCGTGTGCTTGTACAGCTGGTTCAGCACGACGTGCGGGTTGGCGCCGCGCTTCAGCTCGAAGACCAGCCGCATCCCCTCTCGACCGCTGGAGTGGTCCTTCACGTCCGCGACGTCGCGGAGCTTCCCGCTCTTGACCAGGTCTGCGATCTTCTCGGCGAGACGCGCCTTGTTGACCTGGTACGGCAGCTCGGTCACGACGATCCGTTGGCGTCCGTTGGACGCCTCCTCGATCGAGCAGACGGCGCGCACCTTGATCGAGCCACGGCCCGTCTCGTAGGCGTCCTTGATGCCGTCCCGGCCGATGATGATGGCGCCCGTCGGGAAGTCCGGCCCCTTGATGAACCGCATCAGCTCCTTGGGGCGCGCCTCGGGGTGGTCGATGAAGTGCATGACGCCGTCGATCACCTCGCCGAGGTTGTGCGGCGGGATGTTCGTGGCCATCCCGACCGCGATCCCGCCCGAGCCGTTCACGAGCAGGTTGGGGAACCGGGAGGGCAGTACGGTCGGCTGCATCTCGTAGCCGTCGTAATTGGGGACGAAGTCGACCGTCTCGGATTCGATGTCCCGAAGGAGCTCGAGCGCGATCGGCGCGAGCCTCGCCTCCGTGTACCGCATGGCCGCCGGTGGGTCGCCATCGACCGAACCGAAGTTGCCGTGCGGGTCGACCAGCGGGTGGCGCAGCGAGAAGTCCTGTGCCATCCGCACCAGGGAGTCGTAGACCGCCTCGAGACCGTGGGGGTGGTACTTCTTGACGACCTCCCCGACGGCCCAGGCCGACTTGCGGTGCGGGCGGTCGGGGCGAAGCCCTCCCTCCAGCATCGACCACAGGATGCGCCTGTGGACGGGCTTGAGGCCGTCGCGGACGTCGGGGAGCGCTCGCCCGACGATCACCGACATCGAGTAGTCGAGGTATGAGCGCTGGATCTCCTCCTCGAGCCAGACGGGCTCGACCCTGCCCTGGAGGAGCGTCAGCTCGCCGGCGCCGCCTCGACCCCTGCGCCTAGACATCGAGGTTCTGGACGTCCTTCGCGTTGGTCTCGATCCACTCCTTGCGCGCGGGGACGTCCTCCCCCATGAGGATCGTGAACAGGCGGTCGGCCTCGACCGCATCCTCGAGCGTCACCTGGAGCAGCGTGCGGCGTTCGGGATCCATCGTGGTGTCCCAGAGCTGCGACGCGTCCATCTCGCCGAGTCCCTTGAACCGCTGTGGGTCGAGCTTCTTGTTGCCGTCGACCTGCTTGCGGTACTCGCCCCACTCGCGCTCGGTGTAGAAGTACAGCTCGTCCTTGCCGTCCTTGAGCAGGTACAGCGGCGGCTGCGCGATATACATGTAGCCCGCGTCGATCAGCTCGCGCATGTTGCGGAAGAAGAACGTGAGCAGCAGCGTTCGGATGTGCGCGCCGTCGACGTCCGCGTCAGCCATCAGGACGATGCGGTGGTAGCGCGCCTTCTCGACGTCGAACTCGTCCCCCACGCCGGTCCCGATCGCCGTGATGAGCGCCTGGATCTCGGCGTTCTCGAGGATCTTGTGCAGCCGCGCCTTCTCGACGTTCAGGATCTTCCCGCGGATCGGCAGGATCGCCTGCGTCGCAGGGTCACGCGCCTGCTTGGCGGAGCCGCCCGCCGAATCACCCTCGACGATGTAGAGCTCGGTCGCCGACGGGTCGGTCAGCTGACAGTCCGCGAGCTTGCCCGGCAGCCCGCCGCCTTCGAGGAACGACTTACGCCGCGTGAGGTCGCGGGCCTGTTTGGCCGCCAGCCGAGCCTTGGCCGCCTGTGACGACTTGACCACGATCCGCTTGGCGTCGCCCGGGTGCTCCTCGAGCCACGTCATCAAGTGCTCGTTCACCGTCGTCTCCACCAGCGACCGCATGGTCGTGTTGCCCAGCTTGGTCTTCGTCTGCCCCTCGAACTGCGGCTCGCGCAGGCGGACGCTGACGATCGCGATCAGTCCTTCGCGAACGTCCTCGCCGAGGAGGTTCTCGTCCTTCTCCTTGAGCAGGCCCTTGTTGCGTGCGTACCGGTTGAGCACGTTGGTCAGGGCCTTCTTGAGGCCCTCCTCGTGCATCCCGCCCTCGTGCGTGTTGATCGTGTTGGCGAAAGAGTGGATCGACTCCGAGTAGCCCCCCGTCCACTGGAGGGCGACGTCGGCCTCCGCGTCGGCCTCGCGGGTCTCCATCGAGATCACCTTGTTGTGGATCGGCTCCTTTCCCGTCGTCAGGTGCTTGACGAAGTCCGAGATGCCGCCGGACGCCTTGAAGACCTGCTTCGCCGGCTTGTCGCCCCGCTCGTCGATCAGCTGGATCTCGACACCCTTGGTCAGGAAGGCGTGCTCTTGGAGCCGCTCGGCGAGCACGCGCGCGTCGAACTCGACGCCCTCCACGAAGATCTCTGGATCCGGCCAGAACGTGGTGATGGTTCCGGTCTTCCTCGAGGGCTTCCCCTTGGCGAGCTTGGAGGTCGCCTTGCCGCGCGCGTACGACTGCGTCCAGGTGGCGCCGTCGCGCATCACCCTCACCACCAGCTTGGACGAGAGGGCGTTCACGACCGAGACGCCGACGCCGTGGAGCCCGCCCGAGATCCGGTACCCCTCGCCGCCGAACTTGCCCCCGGCGTTCAGGGTCGTCAGGACGACCTCGACGGCCGGGCGTCGGTCCTTCGCCTTGGGGATCGGCTTGACCGGGATGCCTCGGCCGTCGTCCTCGACCTGACAGGCGCCGTCCTTCAACAGCCTCACCACGATCCGGCTGCAATGACCGGCCATGGCCTCGTCGATCGAGTTGTCCACGACCTCGTACACGAGGTGGTGGAGGCCACGGCTGGAGGTGGTGCCGATGTACATCCCGGGGCGGAGCCGAACGTGCTCGACGCCCTCGAGGACCTGGATATCTGCCGACTCGTACTGCCCGGGCGTCGTTGCCCGGGCTCTCTTCGTCGCTGTGCTTGCCACTACACCTCCATCGCGACGCGGACACGGCACGACACGAGACGGCGTCTCGGGGGCCTGCCGAACCGCGGTTCGGAACCCCCAGATTCTACCAATCGGCAGTGACGCCGGACGCCGTTCCGCTGCTCGTTCGTCGGCACGCTGCTACCCTGTTTCGCCTTGCGCTACAAGCCTTTCCGAGGTTCGGTTCGGACGACCACGCGAACCGTGACGACGCTGTCGGCACCGAGGGCCTCGTTGGCTCGCGAGCGGATCTGATCGGCGAGGAAGCGGGCCTGCGCGCCCCACGGCCCGGTCGTCGCGGCGACCACCAGGACGCCGCCGTCGAGGCTCACCGGCGCCGATTCGGCGGCCAGCCGAGGGCCCACCACGGACGCCCAGTCGGATGTGAGCTGACCGATCGGCATGCCTCTGGCGAACGCGCGCTCGCGGAGCAGGCCGTCGACGACCTCGCCGATCGGCGTGGCGTGGAGCGTGCGCTCGTCCTTGCGCCGTCCGAACCCCTTCGAGTGAGGCATCGGTCAGGCTGCCCGCGGGATCACCGCGCCCGCCGAGACGTCCAGCACGAGCGACGAGGTCGCCGGCACGTGCGCCTCGTCGGCCACGCTGACGAACACCTGCCCTCGGCCGGTCAGCCGCTCGGCCACCGAGCGCTGTCGCCGGGGATCCAGCGCCGAGAACGGGTCGTCGAGCAGCACGACCGGCGGCTCGCCGACCTCTTCCTCGAGCGCCGAAGCGAGGCCGAGCCGCAGACACACCGCGGCCGCCCACGCCTCGCCGTGGCTCGCGAAGCTCCTCGCCCGGAGATCGCGAACCGCGAGGTCGAGGTCGTCTCGGTGGGGACCGACGAGGGTCGTCCGCCGGATCAGCTCGTCGGAGCGCCGCTCCGCGAGGCGCTTGCCGAACGCCTCCTCGAGGGGCTCGCCCGAGACGTTGGGAGCGTACGCCGTGACGAGCGGGTACCCGGCGAGGTGCGCGTACTCGCGTTCGGCGTGCGGGGCGATGCGCTCGGCAGCGTCGGCCCTGAGGCGGATCAGCGCGCTACCGTTCTGGACGAGTTCGGCATCCCACGCCTCCAGATCCGGCGGGGCGCCGCGTCCCTCCCACTCCTTGAGCAACCGGTTGCGCTGACGGAGCGTGCGCTCGTATGCGGTCAGCACAGATGCCTTCAACGGCCAGAGAGAGGTGACGGCGTCGTCGAGGAACTCGCGCCGGCGCGAGGGATCCCCGATCACGACGATCAGGTCATCGGGTCCGAAGTACACGGCACGCACCTGCCGGCGCAGGTCTCGCTTGCGCCGCACGATGGAACGGTTGACCTGGACCCGGTTCGCTCCCCTACCGGGGATCTCGATCTCGACGAGCACCTTGCCGGCCCCCGCCGTGATCACCTCGCCGCGGACGTACGCGGGGCCCTCCGAGCTGCGGCGAACGATCGGCTCCGTCGAGGACGTCCGTGGCGACTGCAGGAAGAACACGAACGCGATGCCTTCGAGCAGGTTCGTCTTGCCTTCGCCGTTGGGTCCGGCGACGGTGATCACCCCCTCGCCGAGGTCGTCGAGCCGCGTCTGGGCGTGGTTGCGGAAGTCGAGCAGTTCCACCCAACCGACCCGCAACGAGCCGTCAGCCGACCGGCGTGGGCAGCCGGACGGGCATCACGAGGTAGGTGAACTCGTCCGACTCGCCGCGCACCACGCCCGGCTTCAGCCCGTCCCGAACCTCGAGCCGCACGGACTCGCCCGATGCGGCTGCCAGCCCGTCGGCGAGGTAGTTGGGGTTGAACGCCGCGGTGATGTCCTCGCCCTCGTACCGCGCCTCGACGGCCTCGACGGCCTGACCGAGATCGGGCGACGACGACGACAGCTTCACGCCGAGCGCGTTGAACTCGAGGCGCACCGGCGACGTGTCGCGCGCGAGGAGCCCCACCCGGCGAACCGCGTCGATCAGCTGCTGCCGCGAGACCGTGAGCCGGCTCTCGTACTGCTCGGGCAGGAGCTGGCGGTAGTTGGGGAACTCGCCTTCGATCAGGCGCGACGTGAGCATCAGCGGCCCGACCTGGAACGAGACCTGGCTCTCGTCGACGAAGACCTCGACCTCGCCCTTCTCGACCGCCTGCGCGGCTCGGCCGGCCTCCGAGAGCGCTCGTTCGGGAACGATGGCCTTCGCCTCGCCGGCGGCCGTCGCGACCAGATCGCGGACCGCGAGCCGGTAGGAGTCCGTCGCGACGAGCGTCACGCCCTCTCGGCTGACCTCGAGCAGGATCCCGGTGAGGACGGGTCGGGCCTCGTCACGCGACGCCGCCCGAGCGACCTGACCGACCGCCTCGGCGAACCGCGGCGCCTCCGCGACGATGCGCGTCCCCGAGGGCGGCTGCAGCGCCGGGAAGTCCTCCGCGGGCAGCAGCCGAAGCGCGCCCTCGTACGCCGCGCACCGGATCCGGGCCTGCGACTGGTCCGTCTCGAACTCGACGGGGGCGTCGGACAGGCTCTTCACGGTGTCGGCGAGGAGCCGAGCCGGCACGAGCGCGACGCCTGGCTCGCCGACCTGCACGTCGATCGACAGGCGCGCCGATACCTCGAGGTCGGTGGTCGTCAGTGTGAGCGCACCCTCCGCCGAAACCTCGATGAGGACGCCGGTCAGGGCGGGGATCCCGGGCCGGGAAGAGACGCCGCGCTGGACGGTCTGGAGCGCCTCGGACAGCGCATCTCGGTCACACCGGAACTTCACGTGTCCACCCCCTCGCTGCTTCTTCGATGTCTCTCATATCTCTGTCAGTAGTAGTAGGGGGTGGGGAAAACGGGATAACCACCCCATCGGTCGAGCGTAACGGGGTCCTCAGACATGTGGATGTCGTGGGGGAATCGGTGAGCCGATCGGGTTCGGTGCCTCGGCTTCCCCGAGGATCCCTCGGTTCTCCACACCACACCCCACGGGCCGCCCGGGACATCAGCCGGCCCGCGCCCTGCCGCGGATGATGCGGGAGAGGTCCTGGACCTGCCGGTAGGTCGCGGTTCGGGCACGCATGTCCTTCTCGACCTTCAAGATGCCGTGGCGAGCCGTCGTGTGGTCGCGTCCGCCGAACGTCTCGCCGATCTTCACGAGCGACTGCCCGCTGCACTCTCGCATCAGGTACATCGCGACGTGGCGCGCGGTCGTGAGGGGTCGAGATCGGTTGGGCGAGATGAGGTCGTGGACCGACAAGCCGAAGTACCTCGCGCTCTCCTCCAGGATCACGTCCGGCGGGATCTCGGCCTCGGCCTGCGGGAGCAGGTCCTCGAGCGCCTTCTCGGCGAGTTCGCTGGTGACCGGCTGGCCGGTGAGATCGCTCCAGGCGACGACCCGGACGAGCGCCCCCTCCAGCTCCCGGATGTTCTGGTCGAACGTGTTCGCGATGAACTCGATCACGTCGTCGGGAACGTAGAGCTCATCGCGTTGCGCCTTGAGCTGGAGGATCGCGATGCGGGTCTCGAGGTCCGGCGGCTGCACGTCGACGCACAGGCCCAGTCGGAACCGCGACTGAAGTCGCTCCTCCATCCCGAGCTCCTGTGGCGGGCGGTCCGATGCGATCACGATCTGCCGGTCCTTCTGGTGGAGCGCGTTGAACGTGTGGAAGAACTCGGTCTGCGTCTCCTCGCGCTTGGCGAGGAACTGGATGTCGTCGACGAGGAGCACGTCGACGTCTCGGTACCGAGCCGCGAACTGGTAGCCCTGACGCTCGCGGACCGCCTTGATGAACTCGGCCATGAAGCTCTCGCTCGTCACGTACTTCACGTGCAGGCGGGGAGACAGGCGGTACATCTGGTGGCCGATCGCGACGAGCAGGTGCGTCTTGCCGAGCCCGACTCCCCCGTAGATGAACAACGGGTTGTACGCCTTGGACGGAGGCGAGTCGGCGACGGCCATCGCCGCGGCGTGCGCGAACCGGTTGGACGGGCCGGAGACGAACGTCTCGAACGTGTAGTTCGGGAACGGCAGGCCCGGTGCCCCGAACGTCGCTCGCTCCGGGACCGCCGGAGCGTCCGAACTCCGGTCGGGCGCCTCGGCACGTTGCGCCGCAACGCCCTCCACGGGCTCGACGACGAACTCGATGCGGACGGGAAGCCCGACCGCAGCGGTCGCGGCGGCTCGGATCATTCCGGCGTAGTGCTTTGCGAGCCAGTCTCGGACGTACTCCGACGGGACGGCCACCTCGAGGACGCCGTCGTGCAAGCTCTTGGCACGGACGTCGCCGAACCACATCGAGAAGGAGCTCTCGGAGAGCTCGCGCTGGGCATGCTCGACGACGTGCGCCCAGGTACGCTCAGCGGCCTGCTCGAACGATGTCACGGCCATAGCTATCCACAGCGCCTTTCCACTGTTGTGGAAAACCTCTGGGGAAGCCGAGACGTCTCGTGGGGAGGACCGACGTCGGGGGGAAGCGCGCCGCAATATAGCACCGGCGTTTTCCCCACCGCTCTCGCGAGGCGGGCTCTTGTCACACTTTCTGCGTCGACGACGACGACGGCGAGCGTCGGGCTGCCTTCGGTATACTCGGCGGCCGACCGAACGGTCGACGACGACGATCTCACGACGGACCCATGGCCAAGCGAACCTTTCAACCCAACGTTCGGCGACGCCACAAGCGGCACGGCTTCCGCGTCCGGATGCGCACGCGCGCCGGTCGCGCGATCGTCAGGCGACGCCGGGCGAAGGGCCGCACCCGTCTCTCGGCGTAGGGACGGCGACGAGCGGCGATCGGGTCGGCCGCGTCCTGTCGAGCGGCAGGGCGTTCCACGGAGACCGGGTGATAGTGTTTGTCGCCCCCGGGCCAGGGTCCGTGGCGTTCGTCGCGGGCCGGCGGATCGGTGGCGCGGTCGTCCGGAACCGAGCCCGGCGCATCCTGCGGGCCGCCTGGCGGGAGCTCGCGGACAGGGTCGAGGGCGGGAACGACGTCGTCCTGGTCGCGAGGAGCGCGATCGTTGGTGCCCGAGCACATGAGCTGGTCTCGGAGGTCGAGGGGTTGCTCACGCAGGCGCAGGTGATCCGGAGGTGAATCGCCTCCGGCGGATCGCATGGGTCCTCGGCGTGCCGGCTCGCCTCACGTTGATCGGCCTGATCCGGCTGTACCGCGTCACGCTCTCGAGCTCGCTGGGAGGCCAGTGCCGGTTCGCGCCGTCGTGCTCCCACTACGCCGAGCAGGCGATCCGCTCGCACGGCGCGGTCCGCGGGACCGCGATGGCCGCGTGGCGCATCGCGAGGTGCGGACCGTTCACGCGGGGCGGCTACGATCCCGTGCCACCCCCGAGGCGTGCGCACTCGTATGACGATGTCATACAAACCGGAGTGACCGAATGATCGCGCTGGCAGCCTGGCAGTGGCTCCTCGACGGTCTGGGCTGGGTCCTCGCGTGGATCTACGACCTCGTCCCGAACTACGGGGTCACGATCGTGCTGCTCACGGTCGTGATCCGGGTGGTTCTCCTGCCCCTCGGGATCAAGCAGGTTCGCTCGATGCAGCACATGCAGATCGTGCAGCCCAAGATCAAGCAGATCCAGCAGAAGTACAAGGGGAACAAGCAGCGTCAGCAGGAAGAGATCATGAAGCTCTACAAGGAGTACGGGGTGAACCCGTTCTCCGGGTGCTGGCCGGTCCTGCTCCAGTTCCCGATCCTCATCGCGATGTACTCCGTCCTGCGGTGGCCGCAGCAGCCGATCCACGTCCCGCTCGACAGCGAGCTGTACGCGTCGATCAGCGAGCAGATCCCGTCCCAATTCGAGGGCGAGCCGATCACGCAGGCGCAGATCAACGCGATGGATCTGCCCGGCCCGAGCTCGGGCACGTCGTTCCTGGGGATGAACCTGCTCTGCTCCGCGACGCACGCCGGCAACGAGGGCAAGCTGTCGGCGCCGAGCTCGTCTGGCGGCACCCTCACGTACCCCGTCGACTGCGGTACGGGGGTCGTCGATCGCATCCCGTACTACGTGTTCGCGGCCCTGATGTTCGCGACCACCTTCTACCAGCAGCGTCAGATGCAGAAGGCGCAACCACCGGGTGCGTCTTCATCGCAACAGCAGGCGCTGCTCAAGGTGATGCCGATCATGTTCGGTGTCTTCGGGATCTTCTTCCCCGCGGGCCTCGTGCTGTACTGGACCACGTCGAACGCGTGGCAGATCGGCCAGCAGTACTTCATGCTCAAGAGCCGGCCGACAGCCGAACAGATGGCGGAGCGCGCCCGCGCGAAGCCGGCGACCGCCAAGAAGGGCTTCATGACCTCGATGGTTGAGCGGGCGGAGCAGCAACGTGGGGAGCGCCCGACCGGCTCGAAGCCCGGGACGCGGAAGCCGGGCTCGCCCGGGGGCCGGAAGCCGGGGACCAACAAGCCGGGTTCGAACCCCAAGAAGCCCGGTTCCGGAGGCGGCGGTGGAGGAGATCCGAAGAAGCGCCCCAAGCGTTGAGGAGGCCGTCGAGGCCGCTCTCGCGGAGCTCGGCGTCAGCGAGCAGGAAGCCGTCGTCGATGTCGTGCAGGAGCCACGCTCTGGCCTGTTCGGCGTAGGGGCGCAAGAAGCGATCGTCGTCGTCCGAGCACGGGCGTCGAGCGAGGAGCCCACCGAGGAGGACCTCGAGGAGCAGGGCGAGGTCGCAGCCGACTTCCTGGATGGGTTGCTCGAGCGCATGGGCATCTCGGCATCGGCCGAGCCGAACCTCGAAGACGGCACGATGTACGTCGACGTCATCGGCGCGGAGCCGGACGACGAGGACATGGGCCTGCTGATCGGTCGGCACGGTCAGACGCTGGAGGCGCTGCAGGAGCTCGCGCGCGTCGTCATCGGACAGCGGCTCGGCCTGCGATCGCGGGTGGTCGTGGATGTCGAGGATTACCGGAAGCGACAGATCGACCGGCTCGAGGCCAGGGCGCGCGACGTCGCGAAACGCGTCGTGCGGACCGGCCGACGCGAGGCACTCGAGCCGATGAACCCCTTCCTGCGGCGGATCGTCCACAACGCCGTCGCCAGCATCGAGGGCGTCGAAACCGCCAGCGAGGGCGAAGGCGAGGAGCGCCGCGTGGTCGTGAAGCCAAGGCCCTGAACGCTGGCGAGCCGCGACACGACCTCAAGGTGCCGTTTCACGTGAAACACGGCCTTGACGAAGGAGCAGCCGGGATCGGGCTCGCTCTCGACGCCTCCGCGGTCGAGCGGCTCGAAGCGTTCGAACGCCTGCTCAGCGGGAAGGCCGTGGAGTTCGGCTTCGTCGCGGCCGCCGATCGACATCGAATCCGCGAACGACACATCCTGGACTGCCTCAGGGCGGTGCAGGTGTTGCGGGGCGACGAGGGGGTCTATGACCTCGGGTCGGGCGCGGGACTGCCAGGCATCGTGGTCGCGGCGGCGTGTCCGACCGTCCGGATGACCCTGGTCGAGGCGCGCACGAAGCGCGTTGCCTTCCTCGAGATGGCGATCGACGCCATCGGTCTGGCGAACGTGCGAGTGGTCTCCGGACGGGTCGAAGACCTCACGGAAGGGGCCGATGCGTGCCTGTCACGTGCGTTCGCGCCGTTCGACCGGGCGTGGCGTTCAGCGAAGCGCATCCTGCGTCCGGGAGGCAAGCTGGTGTTCTTCGCAGGACGAACGTTCGAAACGCCTGCGGTCCCCGACGACGCCACGCTCCAGGTGCTTGACGCGCCCGCACTGCTTGAAAGCTCCGGACCTCTCGTTATCATGACTCGCCAGTGACGACGCCCTCCACTCCCGGCGCCGCCGCATCGTCCTCGAGGCCGAAGTCCGCCTCCAAGCGAGCCAGGAAGCCGTCCGGGACGCAGGCGACTGCGGCGCAACCGTCATCGGCGCGTTCTCCACGGGCCCCATCGGCACCGGCTGCCAGGGGCGTCGGCAAACAGGCACGCGTCATCGCCGTGGCCAACCAGAAGGGCGGCGTGGGCAAGAGCACGACCGCCGTCAGCCTCGGCGCCGCGCTCGCGCAGCTGGGATACCGGGTGCTCGTGGTGGATCTCGACCCGCAGGGCAACGCCTCGACCGGCCTGGGGATCAGGCATGAGGCGCGCGATGTCACGGTCTACGACGTCCTGGCGGCCGAAGCCCCGATAGAGGCGGCCGTCGTCCCGAGCCCGATCGAGAACCTTTCCGCCATCCCTTCCACGATCGACCTCGCCGGAGCCGAGATCGAGCTGGTCAGCCAGTTCTCACGGGAGCTCCGCTTGCGCAAGGCGATCGAGCCACTCAAGCAGGACTCGTACGACTTCATCTTCCTGGACTGCCCGCCGTCGCTCGGGCTGCTGACCGTCAACGCCCTCGCGGCTGCGGACGAGCTCCTCGTGCCGATCCAGTGCGAGTACTACGCGCTCGAGGGTCTCGGACAGCTCCTGCGTAACGTTCGACTCGTCCAGCAGAACGTCAACACCGGCCTGCGTCTCACGGGCATCGTGATGACGATGTACGACCCCCGCACGAAGCTCTCGGAGCAGGTCGTGGAAGAGGTCCGGCGCTACTTCGGCGATCGTGTGTACGCGACGATCATCCCGCGGACCGTGCGGCTATCGGAGGCACCCGGGTTCGGCGTCCCGATCACCGTGTACGACCCCGGATCGAAGGGCGCGCAGAGCTATCGCGAGCTCGCGAAGGAGGTCGCGGCGCGCCCGCCCGACGAACGGCCGCTGCCAACCCTCGACGATGTCGTCGTCGCGCCGCCGGAGCCGCAGGTCGCCCGGGCGCCGCGTCCGCTCGTCGGTCCACAGGCCGAGCCGCCGCCGCACGTCGAGCCGCGGCACCTCGATGAGCAGGACGTCACGGAACCGCCGTCGGCACCCCAGCCGGATGAACGCCCGCCGCCCGAGAACGACGGCGAACCTCTGATCGAGGACGAGACGCCGGTGGGCGAGGAGCCCACGGTGGAGGCCGACGACGTCCCCGTTGTTCATGAGACCGATGCCGGTTCCACGCTCGGCGGTCCGGCGGTGAACGAACCTCAACGCGAAGACGAGCGTTCGCTCGCTCCACCGAACGCCGAAGATGAGACCGCCTCTGTGCCCGCCGTCGAGGAAGGCCCTGCCGCGGTCGGAACCGTGACCGATGCTGGGCACGACCGGCAACTCGACCTCGAGACCGAGCCCGGCGCTCCGAACGGGCTTGTCTCCGAGTTGAACGGTGAGCCGGAGGAGCCATCGAGCGATACGTCGCCTTCACCCACAAGCGAAGGGCGTCTGCGACGACTGTTCCGTAGAGGAGGAGCGAGATGAAACGAGGCGGGCTCGGGCGCGGGCTGTCCGCGCTGCTTCCAGGGGCGATCGAGGAGGGCGCGGGCCTCCTCGAGATCCCGGTGGACGCCGTCGCCCCCAACCCGCGGCAGCCGCGGACGACGTTCGAGGACGAGGCGCTGGAGGCCCTCGCCATGTCGATCCGCGAGGTGGGCGTCCTGCAGCCGATCGTGGTCCGCAAGGCCGGCGAGACGTTCGAGCTGATCGCCGGCGAGCGTCGGCTACGTGCGGCGCGGCTCGCGGGCCTGGCGACGGTGCCTGCGGTCGTTCGCGAGAGCGACGACGCCGAGTCGCTCCGTGAGGCGCTGATCGAGAACATCCACCGTGAGGACCTGAACCCGATCGAGCTCGCGGAGGCCTTCCGCGAGCTGCTCGAGGAGCTCGGCCTCAAGCAGGAGACGCTCGCGGAACGGTTGGGGATGTCTCGGTCGCACATCGCGAACACGATCCGGCTGCTGCAGCTCCCGCCGGACGTCCAGAAGCTGCTCGCGGAGCGAAGGATCCAGGCCGGGCACGGCCGGGCGCTCCTCTCGCTCGGCGACGCCGAAGCGCAGCGCTCGCTCGCGTTGCGGATCGCCGCCGAGGACGTCTCGGTGCGCGAGGTCGAGGAGATGGTTCGGAACTACCTCGACCATCCGACGCATGTCGAGCACCCGGCCGCGCTCGCCGCCGAGGTCGAGCCGCAGGAGAACCCGCTCGCCGAGGTCGAGGAGCTGCTGTCGGAGCAGCTCGCGACGCGCGTCACGATCCAGATGAGCAAGCGCCGTGGCAAGATCGTCGTGGAGTTCGGATCGGCCGACGACCTCGAGCGGATCGTGTCCGAGATCATCGGCTCCGGCCCGGGTCAGGCGCCCGAGTAGCGGCACCGCTGCCGAACGACTTGCAGCGCAAGGTTCTGCAGCAGCGGACGGTCGTCATACATCGAGGCGGGGCCGGACGTCCGACGCGAAGAGCTCGATCTGGTCCAGGTCGTCGAACAGCGCATGGTTGAGCACGAAGCGCTCGACGCCCGCGTCGACGTACTCCTTCATCCGGGCGACGGCTTGGTCCACCGTCCCGACGATGAAGTCTCGCTCGGCGTCCGCGAGGTACTCGTCGAACGAGCCCGCCGAGGCGTCGCGGTTCCACGCTGCCTCCGCCCGCGCCCGCCACTCCGCCTCGGTCTGTCCGATCAAGAACCAGGTCATGTATGACATCGTCACACTATCGGCGTCCCGCCCCGCGCTCTCCACGGCGGCGCGGACACGGGCTATCGACGCCCCAACCTCTTCGGGCGTGCCGCCGACACGGTTGAATTCGTCACCCCACCGCGCGACGAGCCTGGCGATCCTGGGGCCACCGTTCCCGCCGACCACGATCGGCGGATGGGGACGCTGCACCGGCTTGGGGACGAAACGGCATGACTCGATCGCATAGTGCCGGCTCTCGAACGAGTAGACGTCCTCGGACCACAGCCCATGCACGATCTCGAGCTGCTCCTCGAGCATCTCGAACCGCTCGTCCGTCGAGGGGAAGGGGACGCCGTGCGTGCGGTGCTCGGCCTCCCACCACCC
>JBMDWR010000309.1:0-4857 GCA_048594645.1 Actinomycetota bacterium | reverse complement strand
TGGACGACCTCGCCCGAGCGCTCGCGACGCTTCTGGCACGACGTGTACGGGATCTTCCTGCGAGAGCTCGAGATCCCGGACGCGAACGGGTTGATCGACGTCGTCTACCGCGAGTTCACCGACCTCGCGAACTACCGGCTGTTCGACGACGTTGTCCCGGTGCTCGACCGGCTGCGGGCCGCCGGTCTCGTGCTGGGCGTGGTCTCGAACTTCGAGGAGTGGCTCGAGCGGCTGCTCGTCGAGCTCGGTGTCCGCGCGTACTTCCAGGTGAGCGTGATCTCGGGCGTCGAGGGGCTCGAGAAGCCGGACCCCCGGATCTTCCGACTCGCGATGTCGCGGGCCGGCGTCGCCCCCGAGCGCTCGGTCTACGTCGGCGACAACCCGGAGTTCGACGTGGACCCGGCCCTCGCCGTCGGCATGTTCCCTGTGCTGATCGACCGGCGAGAGCGCTTCCCGGACGCGCCCGGCGTCCGCATCACCGCGATGGGCGAGCTCCCGACCGTGATCGGCGTGAGCTGATGGGCGAAGAGCGTCTGTTCACCCTGGACGAGGCCAACGCCCTGCTGCCGGCGCTGCGCGAGCGGCTCGCGACGATCCGCAGCTCGCGGCAGGTGGTCCTCCGCGAGGCCGAACTGGTCAAGGAGAAGGTCGTGGCCGACGGGGGCGGCGCGCACGCCGGCCGCCGGTACTGGGAAGCGACGGCTGCGCTCCGCGAGCAGCTCGAGTGGCTCGCCGCCGAGGGGATCCTCCTTCGCGATCCGGAGACCGGGCTCGTGGACTTCCCGGCCGAGCTCGACGGTCGCCGCGTGTACCTGTGTTGGCGCTCGGGTGAGGACCGCGTGGGGAACTGGCACCCGCTCGACACGGGGTTCGCCGGCCGGCGACCGCTGTGAGCGCTCGGGCGCGGGTGGTCGTCATGGGTGCGACCGGCACGGACCAGCCTCCGGGCGTCGATGCGCTGACCGACACCGTGGACGTCGCGTTCGGCGACGACGGCACGGCGCTCGCCCGCGAGCTCCCGGGGGCGGACGTCCTGTTCGCGTGGCGCCCGAGGCGCGAACTGCTGAGGGGGGCGTGGGGGAGCGCCGGCGATCTCCGATGGATCCAGTCGGCGTCAGCGGGCGTGGATGGCCTGTTGTTCCCCGAGCTCGCACAGAGCCACGTCGTGTTGACCAACGCTCGCGGCGTCTACGAAGACGCGATCGCCGAGTACGTCCTCGGGCTGATCCTGATCTTCGCGAAGGGCTTCGGTCAGCTCCTCGAACGCCAGCGTCGCCACGACTGGCGACACTTCGAGACCGAGCGGCTCGAGCGCAAGCGGGTCCTTGTCGCGGGCGTCGGTCCGATCGGGCGGGCGATCGGCAGGAGCTGCGGCGCGCTGCGCATGCCCGTTCGAGGTATCGCCCGGACGTCGCGGGCGGGTGACGACGTCTTCTCGCAGATCATCGGCGTCGAGCGGCTCGCGGACGCCGTCGGCTGGGCGGACTACGTGGTCGATGCGCTCCCGGGCACCGAGGAGACGCACCACGTGTTCGACGGGTCGGTGTTCGAGGCGATGAACGGGTGGACGCGATTCATCAACGTCGGTCGGGGGAGCACCGTGGACGAGCGAGCGCTCATCGACGCGCTCGCATCCGAGGCGATCGGCGGCGCCGCCCTCGACGTGTTCGAGGAGGAGCCGCTGGCCGACGACAGCCCGCTCTGGACGATGCCGAACGTGATCGTGTCGCCGCACGTCGCGGGCGACGCGGCCGGTTGGCGCGAAGCCGTGGTCGAGCTGTTCGTGCGCAACCTGGAGCGGTACCTGACCGGCAGACCGCTGGTCAACGTCGTCGACAAGGCCCGTGGGTACGTCCCATCGTGAGCCCGTGACGTCCCCTCAGGCGGTAGCCTTCGCCGCGTGACGGACGACGCGATCACCATCGGCGGCCTGCGCAAGTCTTACGGCGACCTCGAGGCCGTTGCCGGTGTCGACCTTTCCGTTCGCAGAGGCGAGGTCTTCGCGCTCCTCGGGCCCAACGGAGCGGGCAAGACCACGATCGTCGAGATCCTCGAGGGGTACCGCACGCGAACGGGGGGCGACGTTCTCGTGCTCGGCCACGATCCGGCCAGACGAGAACGCCGTCTCAAGGAGCGGATCGGCATCGTGCTGCAGTCCACGGGCATCGATCCGTTCCTCACGGTGCGGGAGACGATCGAGATGTACGGCGGTTACTACCCCGCCCAGCGACCGACGGACGAGGTCATCGAGGCGGTCGGCCTCGTGGACAAGCGCGACACGAGGGTGAACAAGCTCTCCGGCGGTCAGCAGCGCAGGCTGGACGTCGCGATCGCGCTCGCAGGCGATCCCGAGGTCCTGTTCCTGGACGAGCCGACGACCGGGTTCGACCCCGGCGCGCGACGCAACGCCTGGGGCGTGTTGAAGAACCTCACGACGATCGGCAAGACGGTGTTCCTGACGACGCACTACATGGACGAGGCACAGGTGCTGGCGGACCGCGTCGCGGTGATCTCGAACGGCCGGATCGTGGCGCTCGGGCCCCCCGACACGATCGGGGGCAGGCACCTCGCCGAGACGATCGTCCGTTTCAGGGTCCCGCGGGAGCGTCCGTCCGTCCCCGTCGAGGGCGTCCGGAACGGCGACGTCGTCGAGATCCGCACGACGGACCCGACGCGTGCGCTCCACGACCTGACCGCGTGGGCGCTCGAGCACTCGATCGCGCTCGAGGGGCTCACCGTGACCAAGCCGTCGCTCGAGGACGTCTACCTCGAGCTCACCGGTCAGGAGGCGACGGCCGAGTGACCGACCTCGGGCTCTCGTTCCGCCAGGTCCGGTACACGAACAAGGCCTTCTGGCGGAACCCGGCGGGCGCGTTCTTCACGTTCGCGTTCCCGTTGATGTTCCTGGTCATCTTCGCGACGCTCCTGGGGAGCGGGACCGTGACGGTCAACGGGCTCGAGTTCAATCAATCCACGTACTACGTGGCCGGGATGGCCGCCTTCGCGATCATCACCGCCTCGTACACGAACCTGGCGATGAGCGTGACGTTCCAGCGAGACGCGGGCATCCTCAAACGCGTCCGCGGCACGCCCCTGCCGGGCAGGGCGTACCTGTCCGCCCGTGTCACTCACGCGATGCTGCTCGCGGTCCTCCTCGTGGTGATCTGCGCCGCCTTCGGCTGGCTGTTCTACGACGCCGACGTCCCCACCGGGACGAACCTGTTCCGCACGATCGTCGTCGTGCTGATCGGATCCGGGTCGTTCGCCGCGCTCGGCCTCGCCCTGACGGCCGCGATCCCGAACGCCGACGCGGGCCCGGCGATCGTCAACGCGACGATCCTGCCGCTCCTGTTCATCTCGGGCGTCTTCTTCCCGATCGGCGACGACGCACCCGCGTGGATCGACGCGCTCGGCGACATCTTCCCCGTCCGTCACCTCATCGACGCGTTCCTCGGCGCCTTCTACGGCGCGCCGTTCTTCGACTTCTCGTGGTGGGACGTCGCGATCCTGGCTGCGTGGGGTCTCGCCGGCCTGGTGCTCGCGGTCCGGTTCTTCTCGTGGGAACCGCGCAAGTGAGCCGTCGCGGATGCCTTCGGCGAACAGGCGTGTGCTAGTCTCGCGAACCACCGGTTCGGCCAGGGGGTCCCCGAAGATGCGGAAGGTTCTCGTGCTCGTCGCCGTAGGCGCGACGTTGTTCGCCGCGTGCGCAGAAGACACCCCGACCGTCGGAGAGACGGGCGGCGCGGCGACTGGAGCGACGGCCACCGGTGGTACCGGGCCGACCGCCGCCCAGACCGCAGCCGACTGCGCGGCGGCCAACGATGGCGCGCTCGAGACGCCGGGCACCCTCACCGTGGGCACCGGGAACCCGGCCTTCCCGCCGTGGTGGGAGGGCGGGGAGAGCCCCGACTCAGAGTTCGAGTTCAACGACCCCGCGAAGGGCGAGGGGTACGAGGGCGCGGTGGTCGCGGAGGTCGCGACGCGCCTCGGTTTCTCCTTCCCGGACGAGGTCGCGTTCGTGGCCGTCGGCTTCAACAAGTCGTTCGCCCCGGGCGACAAGCCGTTCGACTTCGTTCTCCAGCAGATCTCGTACAAGCCCGAGCGCGACGATGCCGTCGACTTCAGCGAGTCGTACTACAACGTCAACCAGGCGCTCGTGTCGCAGGAGGGCTCGCCGGCCGCGACGGCCACGTCGATCGAGGATCTGAAGGACGCGAAGCTGGGCGCGCCGATCGGCACCACCAGCCTCGACGTCATCACCGACACGATCCAGCCGAACGAGGAACCGGCCGTCTACGACGATCTCGCGCAGGCGGTGACGGACCTGGACAACGGCGACATCGATGGGATCGTGGTGGACCTGCCGACCGCGTTCTTCATGGCGGCGGTCCAGATCAAGAAGGGCGTCGTGGTCGGACAGTTCGGCACGGAGTCGGACGAGTACTTCGCGATGGCGTTCGAGACCGGGAGCCCGCTCGTCGAGTGCGTGAACCTCGCGCTTCAGGAGATGAAGGACGACGGCACGCTCGACGCGATCGAGCAGGAGTGGCTGGCGGACGCGACCAACGCGCCGGTCCTCGGCTGACCCGGCTCGGCTCGTGACCCTCGGCTCCCGTGGCGGCGCCTGAGAAGCACCACGGGCTCGCGGGCGGCCCGCCGTCGGCACCGCCCATCGGCGACCGCGGCTCGAGGATCCTCGCGCCCCTGAAGGGCGAGGGCGCCCGCGGCGTCTGGATCGCGGTGATCAGCACCGTCGTCTTCTTCGCGGCTCTGATCCTGGCCGTCGTCAACTCATCCGGATGGCCGCAGATCAAGGAGGCGTTCTTCGACGGCGACGTCCTTCGGGAATCGTTCGGC
>JBMDWR010000308.1:0-1002 GCA_048594645.1 Actinomycetota bacterium | reverse complement strand
CCGGTCTGCTTGGGGATCAGGTACCGAGCGAAGGCCGGCTTCCAGCATTCCTCCAGGATGGTCTCCTGGACTCGCTCCACGGCCCCGTTGGTCTGAGGCCTCCCTGCCCGGATGAACACGTGCCGAGCCCCCAGGCGGGCCACAGCGGCCTGAAACTCCTCCGAGCGGAACTCCGAGGCGTTGTCGGACATCACCGCCTCCAGCCGCCATCCCCGCCCCGACAGGTCCCGGGCCACGGTCTGGGCCAGATGCGAGGTCCACCGGGCCGAGGGGTTCCTGGGGGTCACGTGGAGCTCCGCCCAGCACCACGCCGAGCCCACGTCGATGGCCGTGTACTGCCACACCGTGCCCTTGGTCCCGGACAGCCTCCCCACGCAGAAGCAGTCCATCTGCACCAGCTCACCAGGCCGTTCGACGTCCAGGTGGCGCTCGGGCTCGGACCTCCTGGGTGGTCGCTCCGGCTCGGGGGGCGCCGCGTAGCCGGCCACCAGTCCCAGGCGCTTGGCCCGGGTGGACAGCCCGTGGCGGCGGAGACACCGCCACACCCCGTTGGGGGAGATCCGGACCCCTCCCCACTTGGCCCTGGCCAGCTCGGCGGAGATCCTCCCCGGTCCGAACCCCGGGTGGCCCAGGGCGAAGGCCAGGACCTTCTGCTCTACGTGCTGGGGGGTGGCGTTGGGCATGCGGGGAGCTCGACGCTCCCGGGGCCGGAGGATGTCCAGCCCGAACCGGTCCGCCTGCCGCTTCCACCGGTAGTAGGTGGAGTGGTGGACCCCCATGGCCCGGCAGGCCGCTCGGACCCCCACCTCCTGGGCCAGGCTCAACAGCCGCACCCGGAACCGGAACAGGGCATCATCTTGAGTCAAGGCGGCGCCTCCTTCCCGCTCGACAGCCACGTCCAGCGGCAGGATGCGTCGCCTTCTACGTGCGGTGTGGGACCTCCCCAGGTGTCGCTACAACTCGGGGATGCGACACCCTAGCCGATGTCCCCTCGAGGCCCCC
>JBMDWR010000307.1:0-4085 GCA_048594645.1 Actinomycetota bacterium | reverse complement strand
TTGAGCGACACCTTGATCGCGGCCGCGCCCAGGCTGGCGAGCTCCGTGACGGCGACCGTCGCGTCCTCCGGCCCCGAGAGCTCCCGCGCCGTGCCGGGCGGCGCCCACGGGTCCTGGGCCGGGTAGCCGCCGGGAGCGGTGAGCATCGGGCCGACCGCGCGGATCAGCGGCCCGGTGAACGACGGGAGCTCGGACGCGTCGGCGAGCGCGAAGATCTCCTCGGGCACCCACGCAAGGTCGCGGACCGCCGTCACACCGCCGTGCGCCACCGCGGCCGGATCCGCCAGGCGGATGTGCACGTGGCGGTCGGCGACGCCCGGCATCAGGAAGCCATCCACCTCGAGGAGGTCGTCGGCCGTCGGCGCGCCGATGCGGGGCCCCGCGTACGCGATGCGTCCGCCGTCGCACACCACCGCGGCGCGGCGCACGACCTGACCCGGGCCGAACCACGCGAGCGGCGCTTCGATCCTCAGGGACACGCCGGCTCAGCCGCCGACGCCGGCGCCACGGAGGGCCTTCAGCTCCTTGCGCAGGTCGACGACCTCGTCGCGGAGCCGCGCCGCGTACTCGAACCGCAGGTCTTTCGCGGCCTCGTGCATCTCCTCCTCGAGTTGCTGGATCAGGCGCTGGAGCTCCTCGGTGGGCATCTCGGGATGCTCCCGGCGGCGGCGGCGCTTCTCCGGGGTCGCCGCCTTGCGGGTGTCGACCGCCATCGTGAGCAGGATGTCCGACACCTTCTTGCGGATCGACTGCGGGTCGATGCCGTGCTCGCGGTTGTAGTCGATCTGGATCTTGCGCCGACGCTGCGTCTCGCCGATCGCCTGTTTCATCGAGTCGGTCACCTCGTCGGCGTACATGATGACGGCCCCGTCGACGTTGCGCGCCGCCCGCCCGATCGTCTGGATCAAGGAGGTGTCGGAGCGGAGGAACCCCTCCTTGTCGGCGTCGAGGATCGCGACCAACGAGACCTCCGGCAGGTCGAGGCCCTCGCGGAGGAGGTTGATGCCGACCAGCACGTCGAACTCGCCCAGGCGGAGGTCCCGCACGATCTCGATCCGCTGGATCGTGTCGACCTCCGAATGCAGGTAGCGCACGCGGATGCCCATCTCGAGCAGGTAGTCCGTGAGGTCCTCGGCCATCTTCTTGGTGAGGGTCGTGACCAGGACGCGCTGTCCGGCGTCGGCGCGCTTGCGGATCTCCTCGATCAGGTCGTCCACTTGACCGCGCGTCGGGCGGACCTGCACCTCGGGATCGACGAGGCCGGTGGGCCGGACGATCTGCTCGGCGACTCGGTTGGAGACGCGCAGCTCGTACGGGGCCGGCGTCGCCGACATGTAGACGACCTGATTCACCTTCTTCGTGAACTCGTCGAACCGCAGTGGACGGTTGTCGAGGGCGCTCGGCAGGCGGAACCCGAACTCGACCAGCGTCTCCTTCCGCGTCTTGTCGCCCTCGTACATCCCGTGGATCTGCGGGACGGTCACGTGGGACTCGTCGATCACGCACAGCCAGTCGTCTGGGAAGTAGTCCAGCAGCGTGTACGGCGCCTCGCCGGGACGGCGGCCATCGATGTGGCGCGAATAGTTCTCGATGCCCGAGCAGAAGCCGACCTCGCGCAGCATCTCGAGGTCATACGTCGTCCGCATCCGCAGCCGTTCGGCCTCGAGGAGCTTGTTCTGCCCCTCGAGCAGGGCGAGCCGCTCCTGCAGCTCTTCCTCGATCGTTGCGATCGCGTGCTTCATCCGCACGTCCGAGGCGACGTAGTGCGACGCCGGGAAGACGGTGATCTCGGGAAGGTCGGCGATCACCTCGCCCGTCACCGGGTCGAACCGCGTGATGCGCTCGATCGTGTCGCCCCACCACTCGACCCGGACGGCCGTCTCCTCGTACGAGGGGTGGACCTCGAGGACGTCCCCCTGCACGCGGAACCTGCCCCGGGCCAGCGTCGCCTGGTTCCGCTGGTACTGGATGTCCACGAGCCGCTGTTTCGACCACTCCATGTCCGTCGCGACGCCCTTGTGCACGCGCAGGATCTGACCCTCGTACTCCTCTGGTGAGCCGAGGCCGTAGATGCAGGACACGCTGGCCACGATCAGCACGTCCCGCCGTGTGAGCAGTGCCGCGGTCGCCGAATGGCGGAGGCGCTCGATCTCGTCGTTGATCGAGGAGTCCTTCTCGATGTACGTGTCCGTCTGCGGGACGTACGCCTCGGGCTGGTAGTAGTCGTAGTAGGAGACGAAGTACTCGACCGCGTTCTCGGGGAACGCCTCTCGGAACTCGTTGGCGAGCTGGGCCGCGAGCGACTTGTTGGGTGCCATGACCAAGGTAGGGCGCTGGACGCGCTCGACGACGTTCGCGATCGTGAACGTCTTGCCCGTGCCCGTCGCGCCCAGGAGCGTGATGTGCGGTTCCCCGGCCCGGACGCCATCGACCAGGCGATCGATCGCAGCGGGCTGGTCACCCGTCGGCTGGTGGTCCGAGTGGATCTTGAACGGGGGCATGGGCCCAGTGTAGGCGCAGGCGCCGACCGCTCCGTCGCTACATGCGGCCGGCCTCGATGATGCTCTGGAGGAACTCCCGCGTCCGTTCCTGTTCGGGGCGGCTGAAGATCTGCTCGGGGGGTCCGTCCTCCAAGATCACGCCGCCGTCCAGGAAGCAGACGCGGTTCGCGATGTCGCGGGCGAACCCCATCTCGTGCGTCGCGAGCACCATCGTCATGCCGCCGGCCGCGAGCTCGCGGATCACGTTCAGCACCTCGGCCACGAGTTCGGGGTCGAGCGCGCTGGTGACCTCGTCGAGCAGCAGGATGTCCGGTTTCATCGCGAGCGCCCGCACGATCGCCACGCGCTGCTGCTGGCCGCCCGAGAGCCGGTCGGGGTAGTCGTCACGCTTGTCGGCCAGCCCGAACCGCTCGAGCAGCTCCAGGCCGAGCGTCTGCGCGGCGCCCCGAGGCATCCCGAGCGCCTCGATCGGCGCGAGCGTGACGTTGCGGAGCACCGTCATGTGCGGGAAGAGGTTGAACGCCTGGAACACGATGCCGACGTGCTGGCGGATGCGGTTCACGTCGACGCCGCGAGCCGTGATCTCCTCGCCCTCGATGAAGATGCGCCCGGCATCGATCGGTTCGAGGAGGTTCACGCACCGAAGGAACGTCGACTTCCCCGATCCCGACGCGCCGATCAAGCAGACCACCTCGTGCTCCGCCACCTCCAGGTCGATGCCCCGGAGCACGCGCAGCCCGTCGAAGGACTTGTGCAGACCGTTCACGCTCAGCGCCGGAGCGTCGGGCACCCTCACACACCTCCGGCGGCCTGTCGACGGCGCTGATCGCGGGCCACCAGCCAATCGACGAACCGCGCCTCGGGGATCGTGATGACGATGTAGATGATCGCGAGCGCGACGTACGGGGTGAAGTCGAACTCACCCGCCGACACGATCTGCGACTGCCGCAGCGCCTCGGTGTATCCGATCACCGCGACGAGCGCCGAATCCTTCTGGAGGCCGATGAAGTCGTTGAGCAGCGGGGGGATCACCCGTCGCACCGCCTGAGGGATCACGACGAAGCGCAGGGTCTTCCGGCGGCTGAGGCCGAGGGCCCGCGCGGAGGCGACCTGGGAGGGATGGACCGACTGGATGCCCGCTCGATAGACCTCCGCCACGTACGCCGAGTACACGAGCACGAGCGCGACGATCGCCCAGAACACGTCGGAGTGGGGCACGCCCTTGATCTGGAGCGATGGTGCTCCGAATCCGAGGAGCAGGATCACCAGGATCGTCGGGAGTGCTCGGAAAAGGTCCGTGTAGATCGCCGCGATGATCCGAAGCGGCGTGAACACGGGCCCCTGGAGGCTGCGGATCACCGCGAGCAGCAGCGCGAGGAGCAGCACGAAGATCTCGGCCACCGTGAAGATGAAGACGTTCCGCCAGAACTTGTCGAGGATGCCGCCGAACGATTCCCGAAGGACGTCGCCGTCGAAGAACGCCTCCTTGATCTGCGGCCATCCGGATGAGTTGACGACGGCCAGGATCAGAGCCGCGAAGAAGACGACGGTGCTGATCACCGCGATCCAGACGCCGCGGGCGCC
>JBMDWR010000306.1:0-1397 GCA_048594645.1 Actinomycetota bacterium | reverse complement strand
CTGCTCGTCGTACGCGGCCGCGATCTTGCGGGGAACGACCATCCGCCACGCATCCAGGACGAGCTCGCGCATCTCGGCCTCGTCGAGCGCGTCCAGGTGAGCATGGACCCAGTGGTAGCGCAGGTCACCCGGATCGGGCATCTGGAACTTGTGCGGCTCGGACGCGACGAGCGCCTCGCGTTCGGCCTTCGGGAAGCCGAAGCCCATGGTCTTCTCGTCGCGCGAGAACGCCACGTACACCAGGCGTCCGACGCGGAACTTCACGCGGTCTCGGACGATCACCTCGGTGCTGCGAGGGAGCCCGCGCGCGAACGCACGAACGTCGTCGATCGTCACGCCCACAGCCGCCGTGCCCGTTCGGTGAGGTCCTTGCGGAGCGCCCGCTCGTCCGCCCCGAGCAACGCGCCGTCGCGAACGACGGGTTCGCCTCCGACGAAGACGTGACGCGCTCGGCGGTCGGGGCCGAGCACGAACCCCGCGATCGGGTCGGCGACGTCCGCGAGGTCCTCCATCGGCCACACCGCGAGGTCCGCCCGGTACCCGGGTTCGAGCACACCGATGTCGTCGCGCCCGAGGCATCGAGCGCCGCCGGCCGTCCCGAGCGCGAGGGCGTCCTGCGGCATGAGCGCGTCGGCTCGACGCGCGCGCTGGCGCGCCGTGTACAGCGCCTGCTTGAGCAGGGGCTGGAGGCCGCCGGTCTCGTTGGACGCGACGCCGTCGACGCCCAGGCCGACCGGCGAGCCGGCGGCGGTCAGGTCGACCACCCGGCACATCCCCGCGCCGAGCCGCGCGTTGCTCGAGGGACAGTGCGCCACGCCGGCGCCCGCCGAACCCAGGCGCGAGACCTCGGCGTCGTCGAAGTGGACCCCGTGTGCGACCCAGACGTCACCGGCGATCCACCCGAGGTCGTCGAGGAGGTCGACCGGCCGCTTCCCGAAGCGCTCGAGCGCGTCGTGCTCCTCCTCGAGCGTCTCGGCCAGATGCGTGTGCAGCCGCAGGCCGAGCCGGCGCGCGAGCTCGGCCGAGTCGCGCATCAGCTCGGGCGACGCGCTGAACGGGCTGCACGGCGCCACGCTCACGACGACGCGCTCGCCGTCGTGATGCCGCGCGGCGAGCGACTCCGTCGACGAAAGGATCGCGTCGATGTCCTCGACGACGTGGTCGGGAGGCAGGCCACCTTTGGACTCGCCCAGATCCATCGAGCCGCGCGCGAGGTGTATGCGGATGCCGATCGTCTCGGCCGCGTCCGCGATCGCGTCGAACACCGTGTCGTCGCCGCGCGGGACGATGTAGTGGTGGTCGGCGGCCGTGGTGCAGCCGGTCAACGCCAGCTCGCCCAGGCCGACCAGCGCGGCCGCCCGCACGTCCTCGACGTCAAGACGGCCCCACACCGGATA
>JBMDWR010000305.1:0-1410 GCA_048594645.1 Actinomycetota bacterium | reverse complement strand
CGCGTGACCAGGGCGAACGCTGCACGGGTGACCGGTTCGGTACCCTTCTCGATGAGCGCGCTCGCGTGTCCCAGGCCAAGATCGCCGGGGTCGAAGGCGATCGAGCGCGAGGGGTTGGCGCCGGTCGTGTCGCCGTCGTTCGGCTCTGAGGCCAGGTAGCTCAGTTGGCAGAGCACGCGGCTGAAAACCGCGGTGTCGGCAGTTCGAATCTGCCCCTGGCCACCTAGTTCAGCGTCTCGTGCGCGCGGAGCTCCGCCGACCGGGAGAGCACGGACTGGTACAGCTCCGCGGAGCGGGGGAATTCCTTGTCCGATAGCGCCTTGAGAGCCTCATGGATGTCGCGGGCGCTGTGGTCATCGTCGAGCTCGTCCCAGGAGAGCATCCGGCAGAGGTCTCCGTAGTCCAGCTCGAGGATCGAGCCCGGATCGAACACGCTGAGCCACTGGTGCAAATCGACGACCAGCTCCGCGATCGGTCCGAGCTCGGACTGGCGCAGCACGGGCACGGCATCCTCGGCCCGGCGCATCGCCTTTCGGGTGGTCGTGAGGTACGAGAGCCGATGGTGGTGCGCGATCTCGTGGAGGCGTCGCTCGTCGTCTTCGAACAGGACGAACCACCGCACCGGTACGTGCCAGGGGCTGTGCATGATCGTCGCGACCTGCCACGGCTCGCGCCGGCGGAGCCTGTGTAGGTCCTTGGCGGCCCTTCGAGCGCTCGACCTGCTGACGAACGCCGACGGGTCGTCGAACCCAGATGCTTCGCGGAAGGACAGCATGCCGGCGAGGACGCGCAGCGTCGTGCGCCATGGGCAGACGTAGTAGCGACCGTCGACCACCTTGACGTACGCGCCGTCCGCGCTCCGAGGGACGAGGATCCCGCCGCCGGCGTCGGTGACCTCCTGACGGTACCTGGGCGGGCGGAGCCAGAGGTGCCCGTCAACGATGTGCCGCTCCCAATGGGCCTGCTCGTGCGGGGAGAAGGCCTCGAGCGGCTGGTAGACCCGAAGCTCGGCGGAGGGGACCAAGGCGTGGAGTGTATATGCTCCCGACGCCTCGCCGGCCAGAGGGCATCCGTGAGCATCGACACCGCCTCGCACGACGTCCCGACCATGCAGATCATCGCTCCGAACGGAGCGGTCGTGGGCGACCCCGACGTCGGCCTGGACGAGGACGCGCTCCGCGACCTCTTGCGTCTCATGGTCCGGTGTCGGCGCCTGGACCGGGAGTGCTGGGCGCTCCAGCGGCAGGGCGAGCTGACCGTGTACCCCCCGTTCGAGGGCCAGGAAGCCGCGCAGGTCGGGAGCGCCTTCGCGCTCGGCGCCGAGGACTTCGTCTTCCCCTCGTTCCGAGAGCTTGCCGCAGCGGTCGTGCACGGCGTCGACGTGGTCGCGTACCTGCAGTACCACCGCGG
>JBMDWR010000304.1:0-1619 GCA_048594645.1 Actinomycetota bacterium | reverse complement strand
TCGGCGTGACCGCGACGATCGTGGGGACGGAGCGGCACGACGAGCTCGTGGGGACGCCGGGCCGGGATGTCATCGCGGGCCGCGAAGGGCAGGATCGCATCGACGCGCGCGGCGGCGACGACCTCGTGTGCGCCGGCGGCGGCTTCGATTTCGTGCGCGGCCGAGCCGGCGACGATCGCATCGTCTCGGGACGCGGCTCCGACACGACGCATGGCGGCCCGGGCAGCGACCGGATCCGGACCGGCGTGGGGACGGTCGAGGCGCTCTTCGGCGGCAAGGGGGACGACCGGCTGTGGGGAGGGCCGGGCGCGTTCGACGGGCTCATCGGCGGACCCGGTGACGACCGGATGGACGGGGGCGGCGGGCGCGACATCGCGTGGTTCTTCGACTCGCCGCGTGGCGTCACGGTCGACCTGGAGGCCGACTCGGCGAGGGGTTTCGGCTCCGATCGCGTCGTGCGGGTCGAGGGTGCTGCCGGTTCGAACCTCGACGACGTCCTCCTCGGCGACCAGACGTCGAACCTGCTCGTCGGCCAGGAAGGCGACGACGCGATCGACGGTCGAGGCTCCGGAGCGCTCGCCGACCTCGAGGCCGACCAGCTGGACGGCGGCCCCGGCGACGACACGATCGACGGCGGTCCCGGCGCCGACATCGCCAGCTACGAGGACGCGCCCGGTCCCGTAGAGGTCGACCTCGCGTCCGGCACCGCGACCGGCTGGGGTTCGGACACGCTGGCCGACATCGACGCGATCGTCGGCTCCGCGTTCGGCGATTCGCTCACCGGCGACGCGCAGGACAATGCGATCGCCGCCGGCGCGGGAGACGATGCGGTGGACGGGCGAGCCGGTGTCGACGAGGCGGCGTTCTTCGACGCGTTGGAACCGGTGGTGGCCGACCTCGAGGTGGGGACGGCGACCGGTTGGGGATCCGACGCGTTGGTCGGTATCGAGAACCTGACGGGGTCCGCGTTCGGGGACACCCTGAGCGGCGACGACGGTCCGAACACGATCGTGGGCGCCGGCGGTCCCGACGCGCTGGTCGGCCGCGTCGGAGCGGACATCCTGCTCGGCGGGGGCGGCGCCGACGAGGCCGACGGAGGCGACGGCTCGGACGTGTGCGTGGCCGAGATCCAGATCGCATGCGAGTCCGCGGGCCCCCTCGCGCTCCCCGCGCCCCTGTGGTTAGCATCCCCGGGTACGGCGGGCGCACGAACGCTCCCACCGAAGCCCGCCACGTCCCCGAGGAGGACGCCATGACGATCGTGAAGGCAGCCCTCTTGCAGACCGACTGGTCCGGCGAGCAGGAGACGATGATCGACAAGCACGAGGAGGCGGCTCGCGAGGCGGCGGCTCAGGGCGCGCAGGTGATGTGCTTCCAGGAGCTGTTCTATGGTCCGTACTTCTGTCAGGTACAGGACGCGCAGTACTACGGCTACACCGAGCCGATCCCGGACGGGCCGACCACGAAGCGGTTCCAGGGCGTCGCCAAGGAGCTGGGCATGGTCATGGTCCTGCCGATGTACGAGATCGTGCAGCCGGGCCTGTACCACAACACGGCGGCCGTGATCGACGCCGACGGCACGTACCTCGGGAAGTACCGCAAGCAGCACATCCCGCAGG
>JBMDWR010000303.1:0-1363 GCA_048594645.1 Actinomycetota bacterium | reverse complement strand
TGGCCCACCGATCGAGGCGCGCAGCGTCTCGCTGCCGATCGCGGCGTAGCTCACGTCCTGATAGGGGTCGAACGACCGGTCGAAGGTCGCGAAGAACGCTAGGTCGAGGATCTTCAGGATGACCACCAGAGCGAGGAGCGGTCCGACGACTCCGGCCAGGAGACGTCGAGCGGTGGCGGGCAGGACGACGGCCACGGCGATGAGAACGAGGCCCTCGAGCGGGAGTCTCACGAACGCGCTCGGCGTGAGACGAATCGGCTGGTTCGGAGCGACGAGGGCGACCCAGACGAGGAGAAGGGCGAGGGTCGTGAGCGCTGCGGCAATACCTGTTCGCAGGCGTGCGCGTCCGGCGCCGGCGGGAGTGGCGACTGCGAGATCGAGGGTGGGGGCCGCACCCGCCGCCGCTCGACTGTGCGTGGCGTGCCGGTGCCTCCACAGCCACCACACGTCGCGGCCGAACGACTCGGCAAGCAGGACGAGCGCGACGACGAGCGCGGCCTGGGTCACAGCCGGCGGCAGGACGTTCGCGGCCGCGATGGTCAGCACAATCCCTTGGATCGCAGCGACGACCTTGCGCCAGTGGCGCGGTGGGAGCGGCTCACGCATCCACGGCAGAGCCCACCCGGCCGCGAGGAACGCGTAGCGTGCCGCGCCGATCGCGAGCACCCACGCGCCGGCCGAGCGGGCGACATACACGCTGAGGATGAGAATCAGGAACGCGTCGACCTCAGCGTCGAGCTGCGCGCCCAACATCCCGGTCGTCCTCGTGCGTCGCGCGACCCATCCGTCAACCGCGTCCAGGGCCAGCGCGATGACCGTGAGCGACACCAGCATCGTGACCGGCGCGGGCTGGTGGAACGAGTCCGCGACCAGTCCCGCGACGCCGATGGCGAGCGTTGCCCGAGCAAGGGTCACCCAGTCGGCCGGGCCCAGCCGGTCGCAGCGGTAGCGGGAGAGGCCGTGCGCCAGTGCCACATTCGTGATCACTCCGCAGGTGACCCCGACGATCCAACCGGCGGCGCTCAGACCGACGCCGCTGAGGGCGACGATCCCCGCGGGTGCGGCGATCAGCATCAACGGAGTCCTGGGGCGCGCCACCTCTCCAGGTATACGGAATTCCCCAGGGCGGGGATTGACCGGCTCTGCCACGCGTATGCGATCCTCGCTTCGGAGGTTCACTCCGGGGCCGTTGGAAAGGTGACGCCGAAGATCGTCAACTGTTTGCGCGTGGAACTGCCATGAAGCAGGACGAACGCGCTCCGTTCGTCCAGGCCCTCCGGCGAGCGCGGATGTCGGCGTATCCTCCCGGCGAATTCGTCGAGCAGGAGAGCTTCATGCTCGCCAGAGAGATTCGGGCACTGGC
>JBMDWR010000302.1:0-3182 GCA_048594645.1 Actinomycetota bacterium | reverse complement strand
CTGATGGCCTCGCCGGCCAGCCGGCTCGACCTATTGCTCGGGTACCTGCTGGGGTTCATCGGCTTCGCGATGATCCAGACCCTCGTGATCCTCGGCTACGCGGCGCTCGTCCTCGACGTCGCGATCGTCGGCCCGGTGTGGCTCGTGCTGCTGACGCTCGCGATCCTGGTGATCGGCGTCGTCAACCTCGGCATCGCGCTCTCGTTCTACGCGCGCAACGAGCTCCAGGTGATCCAGTTCATCCCGCTCCTGCTGGTCCCGCAGATCTTCCTCGGCGGGCTGTTCTGGCCGGTTCAGACGCTGTGGGCGCCGCTTCGGTACCTCTCGCAGGTACTACCCGTTACGCACGCGGTCGTGGCGCTGCGAGAGGTGATGCTCGCCGGCGCGGGGTTCGCCGAGGTCGCCGGCCGGCTGATCGCGCTGCTCGCGTTCGCGCTCGCGATGGTGCTGCTCGGCGTGCTCGCCCTCAGCAAGCAGCGCGCGTAGCGGCTCAGAGCGTTCGGCGCATCACTCGAACGAAGAGGTGGCTGCCTTCGCGGAGCAGATGACGCTCGCCGGTCGCCACGAAGCCGAGTCGTTCGTAGAAGGCGACCGCAGCTTCGTTGGATTCCGTGACGTTGAGCACGACCGACGTCGCGGCCCACGACCGTGCCCAGGCGCGCACCTCGTTCACGAGACGGGTACCGACGCCTCGCGCCCGCCAGGCCGGATCCACCCACATCGCGTACAGGTGCGCGACAGGCTCATCAGCGGCGCGCGAGCCGACGGCGATGCCGATCCAGGCGTCGCCGGCTTCTGCTACGTAGAGCGCGTTCGTCGCACCGCTCCATCCCTCGATGAAGTCGATCCACTCCGATCGGGCAAGCGGACGTTCGCGCTCGAACGTCGACCCAAACACGTCCGGCGACTCGGTGAGCGCGCGCAGCCGGATGTCCCGTACACGCTCCCACTCCTCGCGGCGCACACGCCTCGTCCTCACGTCCGCCGTCATCGCCCGCAGCCTAGTGGCGGGCATCGCCGGTCGGGCTGGATACTTGGCAGCATGACCCGCGAGGTGTGGTGGCGCGACGGCGTCCTGTACCAGATCTACGTGCGGTCCTTCGCCGACTCGAACGGCGACGGGATCGGTGACCTCCAGGGCGTGATCGACCACCTCGACCATCTCGAGTGGCTCGGCGTCGACGGCATCTGGCTCACGCCGATCATGCCCTCGCCGAACGCGGACTGGGGCTACGACGTGAGCGACTACGTCGACGTGGATCCCGCGTTGGGTGACCTCGACACGCTCGACCGCCTGATCGCAAAGGCGTCCGAGCGCGAGATGCGCGTGATCCTGGACCTCGTCCCGAACCACACGAGCGACCGGCACCCATGGTTCGTCGATGCGCGCAGCGACCGTCGCGCCCGCCACCGCGACTGGTACGTGTGGGCCGACCCCGCGCCCGGAGGCGGACCGCCCAACAACTGGCTCTCGGTGTTCGGCGGACCGGCGTGGACCTGGGACGAGGCCACCGGGCAGTACTACCTCCACAACTTCCTTCCCGAGCAGCCGGACCTCAACTGGTGGAACCACGACGTCCGGGACGCGTTCGACCAGATCCTCCGGTTCTGGTTCGACCGCGGGGTCGCCGGGTTCCGGATCGACGTCGCGCACGGACTGATCAAGGACCGTGAGCTGCGGCCGAACCCCGTCGTCACCGACGAGGACCACCCGCGCGTCCAGGCGCTGCGCCTGCGGCCCGTCTACAACATGAACCGCCCGGAGGTGCACGAGATCTACCGGCGGTGGCGCGCCGTGGCCGACGACTACGACCCCGCGCGACTGCTGATCGGCGAGACGTGGATGTTCGACATCGTGGAGCTGATGCGGTACTACGGCGAGGACGCGGACGAGCTGGACCTTGCGATGAACTTCCCGTTCGCGTTCTCTGCGTTCGGAGCCGAGACGCGCGAGGTGGCCGAGGCGACCGAGGCCGCGATCCCGAGCTCGGCGTGGCCGGTGTGGGCCGCGTCGAACCACGACGTCGGCCGGTTCCCGACGCGGTGGTGCGACGGCGACGTGTCGAGGATCCGTTCGGCTCTCGTCGCGCTGCTCACGCTCCGTGGAACACCGATCCTGTACTACGGCGACGAGATCGGGATGCTCGAGGTTCCGGTCCCGCGGGAACGCCTGCTCGACCCGGTGGGCCTGCGGGGCTGGCCCGACGAGCCGGGCCGCGACCCGGCACGCACGCCGATGCCGTGGACCCCGGGTCCCGGCGGCGGCTTCACGTCCGCCGACGCCGAGCCCTGGCTGCCGCTCGGTGCCGCCGGTTCGACGAACGTGACCGATCAGCGTTCGGATCCCGGGTCGATCCTGCACCTGTGCCGGGATCTGATCGCGCTCCGCCGCGCGACGCCGGAGCTGCGCTCGGGGGCCTACACGCCCGTCGCGACACCGAAGGAGCTCTGGGCCTGGCGTCGTGGCGACGGCGTCCTCGTCGCGATCAACCTCTCCGAGGACGAGCAGACGCTCGACGCGTCCGACGGCACGATCCTGCTGGCGACCGACCCCGAACGGGACGGCGACGCGGTGTCCGGCTCCGTCGTGCTCGGACCGCGGGACGCCGTGGTCGTGCGGCTCGATCGCTGACGCTCAGCCGTTCGCGGCCGCGCGTTCCCTCCGCAGCTCGAGCAGGTGATCGGCGACGCCGAGGCTCGTGAACGGCAGGATCGGGGCGAGCAGCAGCGCCACGTCGGTCACCGTTCGAACGGTCAGGAACGCCCATGCCGAGACGATCAGCACGGCGAGCGCCCGGGCCCGCCACGCGCGATCGAGGTCCGAGCGCATCGCAACGATCCCTCCGGCTCCGACGCCGGCGACGAAGCCGGTGACGGCGTCGGCGGCGATCGCCGAGACGGGGATCCCGACCGCGAGCGCCAGCACCATCGCCCGGAGCGCCGCCCCCGGCGCCCGCGGGTGCTGCGACAGGAACGCCAGCGCGACGAAGACGAACGGGATCAGGCACAGACCGAAGGCGATCCAGGGGCCGGCCGCCGGCGTGCGTTCGACCTCGTCCGAGGCGATCGAGACGAGGCCCACGAGCAGGCCCCAGTAGGCGGGTACGAGCAGGAGCGTCGCGAGAAGGATCGCGCGCCAGAGCTCGCGGGGCGAGAGCGGCCGGGCCCCGCTACCGGCGGCT
>JBMDWR010000301.1:0-3435 GCA_048594645.1 Actinomycetota bacterium | reverse complement strand
GGTCACGGTGTACCCGAAGGTGATGGACCAGGTCCGGGCGATCAGCCTGCGCCCCGGGACGAACGGGCGGTTCCACGTGACCCAGGAGGAGGGGTTCCTCCCCGCCGTGGCGGACGCCCTCGGCGTCTCGAAGCTCCGGGTCGTGCAGACGGGCGGCGATGCCTACCAACAGGAACGCGAGCAGTGGGACGACGGGAACAACGTCGTGGCGCTCGAGCCCGGCGTGGTCGTGGCGTACGAGCGGAACACGTACACGATCTCGAAGATGCGTGAGGCCGGCATCGAGGTCATCACGATCGAAGGGTTCGAGCTCGGCAAGGGCCGTGGGGGCGGTCACTGCATGACGTGTCCGCTCGAGCGTGATCCGATCTGAGAGAGGGGTTGCCATGCGCCTGTGGAGATGGGCGATCGGCGCGCTCGTCGTGCTTCTCGTCATCGGGCTGATGGCGTTCGCCAGGGGGCGTGAGCATCGCCGGGGCGACGATGTCGGGGCGCTCGGGTCGCCCGTCATCGTCCTGACCGCCGTCACCTGAGGTGCGGCCGATGGACGCGAACGGCACCGAACCATCGGACCGTCGGCAGCCGCGGGCGCCGAGCCTGTTCGACGCACTGATGCCGATCGTGGTCCTGATCGTCCTGATCGCGGCGACGATCGCGCTGTTCGGTGTCGCTGCCACCGACGGGCCGCTTCAGGTCGCCCTGTTCGTGAGTGCCGCGTTCGCGAGCCTGATCGCGTTCAAGAACGGGCACACGGTGGCAGCGGTTGCCCAGGCCACGGTCGGAGGGGTGAGCACGGCCATGGGGGCGATCTTCATCCTGCTCGCCGTCGGTGCCCTGATCGGCACCTGGAACATGGCCGGCACGATCCCGACGGTCGTGTACTACGGGATCGGACTGCTGAGCCCGACCCTGTTCTTCGTCGCGACCGCGGCGATCTGCGCGCTGGTGGGCATGGTCACGGGGAGCTCTTGGACCACCGCCGGGACACTGGGCGTGGCCTTCATCGGGATGGCCAACGTGCTGGGCGTCTCGGAGGCCGTCGCCGCCGGAGCCGTGATCAGCGGCGCGTACTTCGGCGACAAGATGACGCCGCTGTCGGAGACGACGATCCTGGTGCCGAGTCTGGTGGGCGGGGTCACCGTTCCTCAGCACATCCGGAACATGTGGTGGACCGCCGGTCCAGCCCTGGGCATCAGCCTCGTCGTCTTCCTGATCATCGGGCTCAACGCCGAGCCGAGCGGCGCTACCAGCACGGAGGCTGCGCAGGACGCGCTTGCGGGCGCGTTCAACATCTCGCTGCTGAACGTGTTGCCGCTCCTGCTGCTGGTGGTCTTCTCCGTGAAGAAGTACCCACCGTTCCTGTCGATCCTGGGCTCGGCCCTGTTCGCGGGGATCCTCGCGTGCTTCACCCAGTGGACGGCGGTGCAGGCCTTCGTGAACGAGCCCGAGCTCGGCCCTCTCGCCACGGGGATCAAGGGGATCTACGCGGCCATGGGGACGGGGTTCGTGAGCGTGACCGGCGTGGACGCCATCGACACGCTCTTCTCGCGCGGAGGGATGGCCGGACTGCTGACTACCGTGTGGCTGGTGCTCGGCGCGCTCGCGTTCGGGGCGGTCATGGAGCACGCGGGGTTCCTCGAGCGGATCATGCGGCCCATCGTGGCGCGCGCGAACACACGCGGGAAGCTCATCATGGCGGTCAACGCGAGCGGGATCGGCCTCAACGTGATCGCCGGCGACCAGTACGTCGCCGTCGTCCTGCCGAGCCGGATGTACCGGGGGGAGTTCCAGCGACGCGGGTTGGCTCCGCAGGTGTTGTCGCGAGCGGTCGAGGACTCGGGGACGGTGACGTCCGTCCTTGTGCCGTGGAACACGTGCGGTGCATACGTTTCCGGCGTCCTCGGCGTCGCGACGGGCAGCTACCTGCCGTACTGCTTCTTCAACATCCTCAGCCCACTGCTCGACATCCTGTACGGATTCATCGGCTTCAAGGTCCCGACGATGCCTCCTGCCGAACCATCACCCGACCTCCAGGCAACCCTGCCGGAGGATCGGGCACCCGGCATGGCTCCCGGATGAGAGGAGAAGCATGAGCGACGACACGATCATCCGGGCCGAAGCGCCGGAACAGAAGAAGCGCCGCTTCACGTTGCCATCCGCCTACACGATCCTCTTCGTCCTGATCGTCCTGGCGGCGATCGCTACGTGGGTCGTGCCCGCCGGCACCTACGACCTCAACAAGCAGGGTGAGCCGATCCCAGGCACCTACCACGAGGTCGACCCCAACCCGCAGCGGATCCTCGTCGATTCGCTGACGGCGCCCATCAACGGCCTGTACGGGCTCGAGAACAACAAGGGGAACATCAACTACTACAACAAGGGAACGTTGTTCGGCGCCATCGACGTCGCGTTGTTCATCATCGTGATCGGCGGCTTCCTCGGCATCACCATGAAGACAGGGGCGATCCAGGCGGGGATCGGCAGGCTCGTCCTGCGTCTGCGAGGCAAGGAACGGCTGATGATCCCGATCCTGATGACGGTGTTCGCGATCGGCGGGACCACCTACGGGATGGCCGAGGAGAGCCTCGCCTTCTACGCGCTCGTCATCACCGTGATGATCGCCGCCGGATACGACGCCCTGACGGGCGCCGCCATCGTGCTCCTTGGCTGCGGGATCGGCACCCTTGGGTCGACGATCAACCCGTTCGCGACCGGGATCGCATCCGGGTTCGCCGACGTGCCGATCAGCGAAGGGCTCCTCGGGCGACTCGTGATCTTGATCGTGGGTCTGGCGATCGGGATCTACTTCGTGATGCGGTACGCGGAACGCGTGAAGAAGGATCCCTCGCGCTCGCTGGTCCACGACATGAAGGCTGAGAACGAGGCGCACTTCCGCGCGCAGGGCGAGAGCGGCGACGCCGTCGTCATGACGGGGACACAGAAGATGATCCTGGTGCTGTTCGGGCTCGCGTTCGTCGTGATGATGTACGGCGTGATCCCGTGGGAGGACCTCGGCATCCCCATCCCGACGCTCTGGTGGTGGTTCCCCGAGATGACCGCCTCGTTCCTGCTGTTCTCGATCGTGATCGGCCTCATCGCGCGGATGAAGGAAGGGGAGCTGACATCGACGTTCGTGGACGGTGCTCGAGACCTGCTCGGCGTGGCGCTGATCATCGGCATCGCACGGGGCATCACCGTGATCATGACGAACGGCGAGATCACCGACACGGTGCTGCACTGGGCGGAGGTTGCGCTCGGCGACGTCGGGACCGCGACGTTCGCGATCGTTATGTTCGCGCTGTTCCTGCCGCTGTCGTTCCTGATCCCTTCGTCGTCCGGGCTCGCGACCGTGGCGATGCCGATCATGGCGCCGCTCGCCGTCTTCGTCGGCGTCTCCGAGGCGTTGGTCGTCACGTCGTATCAGAGCGCCTCGGG
>JBMDWR010000300.1:0-1250 GCA_048594645.1 Actinomycetota bacterium | reverse complement strand
GCCGCAGTACGACCTCTACATCGAGATCACCACGCTGAACCAACGGCTCGTGACGAAGAAGAACCGCAAGGTCCGTCGCCTCCGCGAGCTGTACCCCGGTATCAACTGCAAGATCTTCTATCAGCGCGACTACCTGTCCCTCGTGTCGAAGTACGGTCTCGAGGACGTCTCGGGGTGACCTCGGCGGGCGGCGTCGTACCCGGTTCCGATTAGACTCGATACCCGGCATGAGGTTCGCGCCGCACACCGACGACGACGTGACCGGGATGCTCGAGGCGATCGGCCTGTCGGGCGTGGACCAGCTGTTCCAGCAGATCCCCGACGGCGTCAGGCTGAAGCGACCGCTCGACCTGCCCGACGGCGTGTCGGAGATGGAGATCGCGTCCGAGCTGAAGGAGCTCTCCAGACGCAACCGCAGCGCCGAGGACCTCGTCTGCTTCGCGGGAGGAGGCGCGTACGACCATTTCGTGCCCGCGGTCGTGTGGGCGCTCGCCGGGCGGTCCGAGTTCTACACCTCCTACACGCCGTACCAGCCCGAGCTGTCCCAAGGCGTGCTCCAGGCGTTGTTCGAGTACCAGTCGATGATCTGCGAGCTGACCTCGCTCGAGGTCTCCAACGCGTCGCTGTACGACGGTGCCACGGCCCTCGCCGAGGCGGTGAACCTCGCCAGGTCCTCGCCCGGACGCGACCGCGTCCTCGTGAGCTCCTCGGTCGATCCGAGGTACGTCGAGACGCTCCGGACCTACGGCAGGGGAGCGGGATACGTCCCGGAGATCTTCGAGGCTCAGGACGGCCGCGGCGGGGAACCCCCGGTGGCCGAGGACGTCGCGTGCGTCATCGTCCAGCACCCGAACGCGTACGGCCTGCTCGAGCCCGCCCGCGAGCTGTTCGGCGCCGCTCACGCGGCGGGGGCGAGGGCGATCCAGGTGTTCGACCCCCTGTCGCTGGGCATCTTGGCGCCGCCGGGCGAGCTTCGCGCCGACATCGCCGTCGCCGAGGGGCAGGTCCTCGGCAACCATCTGAACCACGGCGGCCCGTACCTCGGGGTGATCGCCACGCGGCTGGACGACGTCCGCCGCCTGCCCGGACGCATCGTCGGTCAGACCGTGGACGTGGACGGTCGCACCGGCTACGTCCTGACGTTGCAGGCGCGCGAGCAGCACATCCGGCGCGAGAAGGCGACCTCGAACATCTGCACCAACCAGACGCTCATGGCGATCGCGGCCACCGTGTACCTGGGCTGGCTCGGG
>JBMDWR010000030.1:0-1471 GCA_048594645.1 Actinomycetota bacterium | reverse complement strand
TCGATCTCGCGACCCCGCGTGTCGCGAACGGTGACGGCGATCCCGGCGTCGCGCAGGATCGCGGCGAACGCATCGATCCGGCCGGCGGGGCTCGGCCGCGACGGCCACCCCGGCGTGGGGTTCAGCGGGATCAGGTTGACGTGGGCGCGGAGCCGGAGCGCGATCGGCACCAGGCGCTCGGCCTGCTCGTCGGCGTCGTTGGTCCGGTCGATCATCGCCCATTCGATCGACGGGCGCCGGCCCGTGCGGCGGCGCCACGCGTCGACGGCGTCCACCAGCCGGTCGAGCGGCCACAGCCGGTTCACCGGGACCAGCTCGTTACGGAGCTCGTCATCGGCTGCGTGCAGGCTCACGGCCAGCCCCACCTGCGGGAACCGATCGCCGAGGCGTCCGATCGCGGGGGCGACCCCCACCGTCGAGACCGTGACGTGCCGGTCCCCCATCCCCATCGGCCCGGTGATGCGCTCGAGCGCGCCGAACGTGTGGCGTTCGTTGGCGAGCGGCTCACCCATGCCCATGAAGACGACGTTGGAGAGGCGTCGCGGCGTCGAGGCCGGCAGGTTCGCGGCCTCCCGCTTGGCCCACACCGCCTGGGCCGCGATCTCCCCGGCGGTGAGGTTGTTCCGAAGGCCCATCTGCCCGGTCGCGCAGAACCCGCAGCCCATCCCGCACCCGGATTGGGTGGAGACGCACACCGTCACCCGATCGGGGTAGCCCATCAGGACGGTCTCGATGACGTGCTCGCCGCCGATCCGAAGCAGCGCCTTGCGCGTGCTTCCCCCGTCGGCCGTCCGCTCCTCGAGGACCTCCACACCGAGCGGCAGCTCGGACCGCAGACGCTCGCGGAGGCGCTTCGGCACGTCGGGCATCCGCTCGTACGTTGCCGCTCGCTGCCAGAGCTGGCGGTGGATCTGCCGCGCGCGGAACGGCGGCTCTCCCCAAGCCCCGAGCCGCTCGCTGAGCTCGCCGAGCGTGAGGTCGTACACGGTCGCCATAGGCCCGAGGGTACCGGCCCGGCGAGGTCCTTCGACCCTGAGACGCCCGCTGCCCCTTCGGTATCGATGAGGTGGAGGCCGTAACGAGCGGTCACCGAAGACGGAGGTGGGTCGGGTGCATTCCCGGTTGATGGAACGAGTCATCGGGTACCGGCGCAAGCACGATCCCGACGGGTACCGCAGACGGCACGGCGTCGACCACGACCGACGGCACGACACGGAGACCGAGCCGGCCCCGACCCTCGCGTACGAGGACGTCGTCGAACTCGAGCGCGAAGGCGACGTCGAGGCGCTGGTCGCGCTGCTCGTCTCGGACGAGGCGCGGGTACGGAGCATGGCCGTCGAGGCGCTCGGCCGGATGCGCGATCCGCGCGAGGTCGACCTGCTGATCGGCAAGCTCAGGGACGGACGGTGGCAGGTGCGGTGCGCGGCGGCCGAGGCGCTCGAGCGCCTGGCTGATCCCCGCGCGATCGGCT
>JBMDWR010000003.1:0-1036 GCA_048594645.1 Actinomycetota bacterium | reverse complement strand
CGCTCGAGCTCCTCGTGCCGGGTCCGGCGACGATCGCGGCCGAGCCGCCTCGACCCGCCGAGATCAAGCCGGACATCGTCTGGGACAAGATCCCGTTCGGCGCCAAGCGCAAGCGCCAGACCGCCGCGTATTCGCGACGTCATTACGGCGAGCGCGCCTACGAGCTCGCCTCGCCGAAGGTCGTGGTCGAGCACTACACCGATGGAACATCGTTCGATGCGGCGTGGAACCACTTCGCCGCCAACGGCATCCACCTGGGCGAGAAGCCCGGCGTCTGCGCGCACTTCCTGATCGACACCGACGGCACGATCCACCAGTTGGTCAACCTCGGGATCCGGTGCCGCCACGCGATCGGCATGAACGGGACGGCGATCGGCATCGAGCACGTCGGGACGAGCGCGGCGGACGTCCTCGGCAACGCCGACGTGATGCGGGCGTCGCTCCGGCTCACCACGTGGCTGATGTCGCGGTACGCGATCTCGTGGGGAAACGTGATCGGGCATGCCGAGACCCTCCAGAGCCCGTATCACACCGAGCGCTACGAGGACTGGCGGTGCCGTACGCACGCGGACCTCGACCACGACGAGATGCGCCGGTATCGCCGCCGGCTCAAACGGGTGGCGCGCAACCTCGAGGTGCCGATCGGCGACGGCCCTGTCTGGGTCGACTCCGGCTGCTGACCGGAACGCCCGCGCGGTCGGGCGACCGAACGCTAGACGGCCGCGAGGCTGGCTCGGAGCGCCGCGGCGGCGTCCTCGGGCGCGACGGTGTTGATCGCCATCGCCGACCCGAGCTCGAACCCCGCCTGCGTCGAGATCCTCGGGATGAGCTTGATGTGCCAGTGGAAGACGTCTCGCGCGTGACCACCGTCGGTCGGTGCCGAGTACATCACCAGGTTGAAGTCGGGGTCACCGCACGCGCGCCGCACGGCGGTGAGCGTTCGGATCAAGATCCCCGCGAGGTCGTCGACCTCCTCGTCGGCGAGGTCCCCGAACGAGCCCTGGTGGAACGTCGGCGCGATCCACGTCTCGAACGG
>JBMDWR010000299.1:0-5592 GCA_048594645.1 Actinomycetota bacterium | reverse complement strand
CGTCGAACGCCTGGTCGTCGTCTGCTTGCGCGAGGCGGCTTTGCCCTGCTCTCGCTCCAGCTCCCGAACGCGCTTGCGCAGGGCGTCCACCTCGTCACGCGACGCGACGCCCATGCTCTTGAGCTGCGACCTGACCTCGGTCCGGACCATGCTGCTCAGGCGCTCGCGGTTCTTGTTCGACCAGGCCAGCAGGTCTTTCGCCGTCTTCGTCACCTGGTCGCGACCCTGCCCCTGCGTGAGCGATCTGGCCATCTGCTGCGCCTTCGCGGGCGTGAGCTTGCCGATCGCCGCCTCCATGTACTCGCGGATCTGTTCGAGCACGACCGCCATCTCGATCACTCCTCGTCGTCGATCGCCGTTCGAGCGCCGTCGCGCGGCGCCGCAACAGGAAGGATAGCGCCGGCTCCCGGCGGCGAACGAGCGGAGGGTACGTGGCGGCGCGGTCGCTGCGGCCGGACCGCGGGTGCTACCGCGGTCGCTCGGCGAGGAGCGCGGAGACGTTCGCCGCGACGATCGTCGGCCGGGTCGCGCCGGCCTCGACGTCTGCTCGCGACGAGACGCCGGTGAGGACGAGCATGCTGTCCCACCCCAGACGCGCGGCCCCCTCGATGTCCGTGTCGAGCCGATCGCCGACCATCAAGGGCCGGGCGCCTCCGGCCCGTCGGACCGCGGTCTCGAACAGCGGGGCGAACGGCTTTCCGACGACCTCCGCCTCGGCGCCCGTCGTGGTCGTGATGACCGCGAGGAGCGCCCCCGCACCCGGCCATAGCCCGTCGTCGGCGGGGAACGACCCGTCGGCGTTGGTGGCGACGAGTCTCGCGCCCCGCTGGACCAGCAGCGAGGCGGTCTTGAGGGTGTCGTAGGTGACACCGCCGTCGAAACCGACGACCACGACGTCGGCTTCGGTGGGGTGGTCGTCGAGCACCTGTATGCCGGCGTCGGCCAGCGCCTGGCGGATGCCGTCCTGTCCGATAACGAACGCACGGCCGCCGCCGCGGGCGGCCAGCGTCTCGGCGGTCGCGAGCGCCGAGGTGACGACCTCATCGGGGTCGGCCTCGATCCCGATCGAGCGTAGCTTGCGCGCGACCTGCTCCGGCGTCCGGGCCGAGTTGTTGCTGAGGAACACGATCCGAGACCCGCGTTCCCTCAAGGCGACCATGGTTGGCGGTGCCTCCGGCACGGGTCGATCGCCCCGGTACAGCACGCCGTCGAGATCGAACAGGAGACAGTCGTACTCGTCCGCCAGCATCAACCGGCGAGCCGTTCGAGCGCCCGCTCGTAGTCCTGCGTCCCGGGGCGCATCGCCAGCGCGAGCTTCAGGTGCCCGATCGCGCGGGAGCGTTGGCCGGTGCGCTCGCACGCCAGCGCGAGCGCGAAGTGCGCGTAGTCGCTCGACGGCTCGATCTGCACGACCTTGGCGAACTCACGGCGAGCGCGATCCGGCTTCCCGGTCATGAAGAGCGCTCGGCCCAGCGCCTCGCGGATCGACGCCTTCTCCGGTTCGATCCGCTTCGCACGGTCGAGCAGCATGGCGGCCTGGTGCGGGTGGCCGTCGGCGAGGAAACGGACCCCGCGCGAGAACAGGTCGTACGCCGACTCGTGCCCCGCGTGGGACGGAGGGTGGCTGCTATACATGAGCCGTGTCCCGCGTCTCGCCCTTCGTCGGCTTGCTCTTCGACAGGTCGATCGTCGGGTCCCACGACGCGATCACGACGCCGCCGTACGACGTCATCTCGGCAGCGGATAGGCGTCGGTTCCTCGATGCGAGCCCGTACAACGTGATCCGGCTCGTCCTGGGCTCGGACGACGGCGACATGGGCGACAAGTATAGGGGGGCCGCGTCGAAGCTCGAGACGTGGCGCGGTCGCAGCATCCTCGTTGCGACCGACGGACCGCGCTACTTCCCGTACGAGATGCGCTTCGCGTTGCACGGCCGGCCGCGCCGGATCCGCGGCCTGGTCTGCGCCGTCGGGCTCGAGGAGTGGGGCGGATCGATCCTCCCGCACGAGCAGACGATGCCGGCGCCGATCGAGGATCGCCTCCAGCTGATGCGCGCCGTCCGCACGAACCTCTCGAGCATCCACGCGATCTTCCGAGGGCCGAGTCGGGAGCTCGCGGCGTTCCTCGACGAGGCGACCACGGCCGAGCCAGTCGCGACGACGAACGACGACTCCGGCGTCGAGCACCGCCTGTGGTCCGCTCCGCCGGACCCGCGCGTCGGCGCGTGCCTCGATCCCGAGTCCCTGATGATCGCGGACGGGCATCACCGATACGCGATGGCGCTGCGCTACCGCGATGAGATGCGCGCCTCTCACGGTCCGGGGCCCTGGGATCGCGTGATGATGCTGGTGGCCGACGCGGCCGTCGAGGAGCCGCCCGTCCTTCCGTTCCACCGCATCCAGACGAGCGGACCGTTCGAGCCTCGAGGCCGGCTGGTGCGCGACCTTGCGGAGGTCCTCGAGAGCCTCGACGACGACGAGCTGGTCTACGGGACGGTCACGCTGGAGGGTGGCTCGCTGGTCCACCGCGTCGATGCGCTCGACGGGCAGCCGCCGACCGTCTGCGCCATCCACGAGCGGGTGTTGGCCGGGCTCGACGCAGGCCTGCGCTTCACACCCGACGCCGTCGAAGCCGAGGAGGCCGTGCGGACGGGCGGAGCCGTCGCGGCATACTTCCTGCCCCCGACCGAAGCGGCTCGCATCCGGACGGTCGTCGACCGCGGGGAACGGCTGCCGCAGAAGTCGACGTTCTTCTGGCCGAAGCCGAGAACGGGACTCGTGATGCGGCCGCTCGACCTGGATGCGGCGACCACCTGACGGCCGAGCCCGTGATCGCGCTCACCGTTACCCGGTCGAGCCGACCCGCTCCCCGATCGAGCTCATTCCCCGTCCGGCACGACCTGTTCGAGCTTCTTGATGCCGGCCGCAACCACCTCGGTGAGGCTCCGAGCTCCGGCTCCGCTCCGGTAGAAGCGACGGACAAGCTGACCGTACACCAGCACGTCGTCGCCCTTGCCGATCGGCTTCAGGACGCGCTTGCCCACGTCCTTGTGCCAGACCGCGACGGGGAGAGGGAGGAGTCGCTTGCCCGCTTCCGGAACGGAGAGCCGAAGCTCGGTGACCTCGTCGCCCGACGGCATCCGGCGCTCGACCGGATCGGCGGCGACCGTGCCCGCGAGCACGACCACGTTCACCGTCACCATGCCGGTGCGTCTGTTGGCTCGATCATCGTCATCACCATGACGTTCCCCATCGACCCCTCCCTTCCGCGCGCGACCGTAACAGGACCCACCGACATCGCGGCGTACACTCGCGGCGTGGAACCGGTCGTCTTCGAGGTCGCACCCGGCATCACCGCGATCGACACGTTCCACGGGGGTCACGAGCGCTACACGGCTGCGTACCTCCTGGAGGGCGAGCAGCCGGCGATCGTCGAGACCGGACCGACGACGTCGTTCGAACCCGTCGTCGCCGGCCTCGAACGGCTCGGCGTGGGACCGCACGACCTTGCCCAGGTGATCGTGACCCACATCCACCTCGATCACGCCGGCGGCGTCGGCAAGCTCGCCGAACGGTTCCCGAACGCGACGGTCTTGGTCCACGAGCGCGGGGCTCGCCACCTCGCGGATCCCGAGCGGCTGATCGCGAGCGCGACGCGGATCTACGGGCCACAGACCATGGCGTCGCTGTTCGGACCCGTCGTCCCCGTTGCGGCGGAGCGTATCCGAGCCCTTCACGACGGCGACCGCATCGAGCTCGGCGCCAGGTCGCTCGAGACTGTGCACACGCCCGGGCACGCGCTGCACCAGGTGGCGCTCGTCGACTCACGAACGGGGGCCGTGTTCACGGGGGACGCCCTCGGGATCCATCCGCCGGATGTCCGCGTCCTCCGTCCGGCCACGCCGCCACCGGATTACGACCTCGAGCTGGCGCTCGGCTCGATCGAACGGATCCGCGAGCGAGCGCGCGGCTCGATGGTGCTGTTCTCCCACTTCGGTCCGGTGGACGAGGTCGACCGGATCTGCGATCTCGCGATCCGGCGGTTCCGCTCGTGGACGGACGCCGTCGGCGACGCGCTCGAACGGACCGACGACCTGGACGAGATCGTGGCGGTCCTCGAGCGAGTCATGAAGGACGATGCTGAGACCGGAGCCCAGGCGCCGCTCGACCTCGAGCGGATGGAGACGCTGTCGAGCGTCCGGATGAACGCGATGGGCATCGTTCGGTACTGGCAGAAGCGACGCGAGCGTGAAGCCACCGAGCGAGCGGGTCAGGCTAGCTGAGCGACGCGTTCGGCCGCGTCGTACGCGCTCGGGTCATGTCGCAGGATCTTGCGGAACTCGCGGAGGGCGTCGCCTCGTCGGCCCGCCCGCTCGAGGATGCTCCCGGTCACGTACCAGACCCGGATGACCTCGGGCCCGGCGACGTCGTCGCGCGTTCGGATCCGGCGAAGCATGCCGAGCGCCTGGTCGAACTTCCCCTGGTCGGCCAGCGCGCTCGCCGCCACGATGACCGCCTCGGTCTTGGCGACCAAGGGGATGCCCCTGGCCCCGAGCGCCTCCTCGGCCAGCGGCACGGCCCGGTCCGGTCGACCGAGCGCGCGCAGGCAGTCGGCGATGATGTGGTTCTGATCCGCGCGTCCGGACATCCGCCGGTACGCCTGCATCTCGGAGAGCGCCTCGGAGAACCGTTCGAGCCGATACAGCGCGAGGCCGCGGACCTCGCGCACGGCCGGCGCGCGGGGAGCCAGCTCTTTGGCCTTGCCCGCCTCGGCCGCGGCGCCCCGCGCGTCGCCACGGTCGAGCAGCGAGGCGGCCCTGTCGAGCCGGGCGATCGCCGCATCGGCCTTTCCCGGGCGCGACATGTGGCGCAGCTCGGAGACCACGTCGTGCGGGAGCCCGTGGCGGGGTTGCGGTCCGCCGCGAGGACCCGGACGCGGGCGCATCGCCTTCGGCATGGACCAGAGCCTACCGGTGCTGGAACGACGAGAGCCGCCCCTTGCGGAGCGGCTCTCGTCGAAGATGTCTCGGCAGCGACCTACTCTCCCACCCGGTCGCCCGGGCAGTACCATCGGCGCTGGAGGGCTTAACTTCCGGGTTCGGGATGGGACCGGGTGTTCCCCCTCCGCTATGGCCACCGAAACGCCGTCTCCCGATCGCTCGGGAAGATCACGGGGGCGCGGCCCCGAGCAGAGCTCGGAACTGCGATAGCGAGCGCGAGCAAAGTCAAGTCCTCGGCCTATTAGTACCGGTCGGCTCAACACGTCACCGTGCGTACACCTCCGGCCTATCAACCTCGTAGTCTGCGAGGGGCCTTACCTGGTCGACCCAGTGGGAGACCTCATCTAGGGGCGAGTTTCGCACTTAGATGCTTTCAGCGCTTATCTCTTCCGAACGTGGCTAACCAGCCGTGCCGCTGGCGCGACAACTGGCACACCAGAGGTTCGTCCGCCCCGGTCCTCTCGTACTAGGGGCAGCTCCCCGCAAGTCTCCTGCGCCCACGACGGATAGGGACCGAACTGTCTCACGACGTTCTAAACCCAGCTCGCGTGCCTCTTTAACGGGCGAACAGCCCGACCCTTGGGACCTGCTCC
>JBMDWR010000298.1:0-15211 GCA_048594645.1 Actinomycetota bacterium | reverse complement strand
GGCCCGCCCCGACCGCCGTCGCGACCCATCCGCGGACGGCGCTCGAACCGGCCCTGGTCCTTCTCCGGCCGAGGCAGGCGGAGGCGGAGCGGCGTGGGCCCCGTCCGCTCGTAGCGGACCCAGATGTGGTCGATCTCGCGTCTGCGCTCGACCTCACGCCATCCGCCAGCGAGCAGGTGCTTGTGCCTTCCGGCGGCGTTCTTCCGAAGCTTCTCCGTGTTCGGAACCTTGAGGTACAGCCGTTCGACACGGACTTCCTTGTAGTCGGCCATGGCGGAAAGGGTAGCAGGGCGACGATCACGGCCCTCGGCGACCGCCAGCGACGGGAGACGTAGACTCCGCGGGACACCGACGAGGAGGCTCCATGGGAACCACCACCGAGTGGAACGAGCTCGCGGCGCAGCTCTCCATCGATGCGATCAGGTGCTCCACGGCGGCCGGATCCGGGCATCCGACGTCGTCGCTCTCGGCCGCCCACCTCCTTGCGGTGCTGTGGTCCGATCACCTCCGGTACGACGTCGGGGATGCGAGCGCGCTGTCGAACGACCGGTTCGTCCTCTCGAAGGGCCACGCCTCTCCGCTCATGTACTCGGTGCTGAAAGCGGTCGGCGCGATCTCCGACGAGCAGCTCTTGTCCTTCCGTCGCTTCGGCTCGCCCGTCCAGGGGCACCCGGTTCCGCTTCCGGACATGCCCTGGGTAGAGGCCGCCACGGGATCGCTGGGGCAGGGCCTCCCGATCGCGCTGGGTATGGCGCTCGCCATGAAGATGGACGGGATCCCGGCGCGCGCCTGGTGCCTGCTCGGAGACTCCGAGGTCGCGGAGGGCTCCGTCTGGGAGGCGTTGGAGAACGCATCGCACCACCGCGCCGACAACCTGATCGCGATCGTCGACGTGAACCGTCTCGGCCAGCGGGGCCCGACGATGCTGGGGTGGGACGTGGACGCGTACGCGGCGCGCGCCGAGGCGTTCGGCTGGCATCCCGTCGTGGTCGACGGGCACGATGTCGCGGCGATCGACGCCGCGTACACGGAGGCTGAAGACGCCGGGCGTCCCGCGATGGTGGTCGCCCGAACGCACAAGGGCTATGGCGTCTCGTTCCTGCAGGATCGGGAGGGGTGGCACGGCAAAGCGCTCTCACAGGAGGAGGCCGATCGCGCGATCGCGGAGCTGGGAGGACCTCGGAACGTCACCGTCACGCCGCCCAAGCCCGAGGCCGGCGTCGCGTCGCCTGAGCCCACGGCGGACGTCGCCCTGCCGACGTACGCGGACGCGATCGCCACGCGCAAGGCGTTCGGCGAGACGCTCGCGGCGCTTTCCGCTCGTTCGGACGTGGTCGTCCTCGACGGCGAGGTCTCGAACTCCACGTACACCGAGGACTTCCAGGCGGTCGCGCCCGAGCGCTTCGTCGAGGGCTACATCGCCGAGCAGAACATGATCGGCATGGCGGTCGGGCTCCAGGCGCTCGGCAAGGTCGCGTTCGCCGCGACGTTCGCGGCGTTCCTCACGCGCGCGTACGACTTCATCCGGATGGCCGCGATCGGTCGAGCCGATCTCCGTCTGTCCGGTTCGCACGCGGGCGTCTCGATCGGCGAGGACGGCCCATCGCAGATGGCCCTGGAGGACCTCGCGATGATGCGGGCCGTCCACGGCTCGACCGTGCTCTATCCCTGCGACGGGAACTCGACCGCCAAGCTGGTCGGAGCGATGGCCGAGCTTCCCGGGATCTCGTACATCCGAACCACGCGCGAGAAGACGCCGGCCGTCTACGGGCCCGAGGAAGCGTTCCCGGTCGGCGGCTCGAAGACGCTCCGGACCTCGAGCGCGGATCGCATGACGCTCGTGGGTGCGGGGATCACGGTGCACGAGGCGCTGAAGGCGGCCGACGCGCTTCGGCAGGAAGGTATCGCCGTCCGGGTGATCGACTGCTACTCGATCAAGCCGATCGATGTGGCCACGTTGCGGTCGGCCCTGAACGAGACGGGCTCGGTCGTGACGGTCGAGGACCACTGGATCGAGGGCGGCCTCGGCGAGGCCGTGCTCGCGGCTCTCGCGTCCGAGGGCGATCTGAACGGGCGCGTCTCGTGCGTCGGCGTCACGGAGATGCCGGGCTCGGGGACGCCGGAGGAGCTCCGAGACGCCGCCGGCATCTCCGCCGATCGGATCGCGGAAGCGGTCCGCTCGCTGCTGACCTCACGCTAGACCTCGAGCGGGACGAGCTCGAACCGCTCCACGTCGACGAGGCCCCGATCGGTGAGCTTGAGCTCGGGCACGACCGAGAGCGCTAGGAACGACATCGCCATGAACGGTGAGGGCAACGTGACGCCGAGCTCCCCCGCCGCCTTCGCCAGCTCGTGGACGCGGGAGGCGACCTCGTCGGCCGGGAGATCGGAGAGGAGACCGCCGATCGGACAGGGGATCTCGGCGAGCACCTGACCGTCCACGACGGCGAGCTGGCCGCCGCCGGTCTCGCGCAGCCGGTTCGCGGCGACGGCCATGTCGTCCTCGTTCACGCCGATCACGCCGAGGTTGTGCGCATCGTGCGCGTGGGTGGATGCGATGGCGCCGCGCCGGATGCCGAACCCGCGCACGAACCCGAGGCCGATGCGGCCGGTCGCCCGGTGCCGCTCGATCACGGCGATCTTTGCGAGGTCGCGCTCCGGGTCCGCGAACGCGAAACCGTCACGGCGCAGGGGTTCGTCCACCAGCGAGCGCGTCACGATCGTTCCGGGCTCGACGCCGATCACGCGGACGCGTCCGTTCGCCGCGATCGCGAGGTCGTCGGCCCGGATCTCGGCGATGTGCACGCTTCCGCGCATCCATGAGGGTGGTTCGACGTTCGGCACCCCGAGGGCACGGCCCTCCTCGGCCACGAGCCGGCCGTCCTTCCACACCTTCGCCGGTCGGAACGAGACGAGGTCCGGAACCGCGACGATGTCGGCCAGGTAGCCGGGCGCGACGGCGCCGTGCTCGGCGAGTCGGTGGTATCGCGCCGCGTTGAGCGTCGCCATCGAGACGGCGTCCGCCGGCGGGCAGCCGAGCGCGACGGCCTTACGGATCACGTCGTTGACGTGACCGTGCTCGACGAGGTGATCGGGTTCGAGATCGTCGGTGCAGAGGAGGCAGTTGGTCGGCCCATGTCGCAGGACCATCGGGAGCAGCGCCTCGAGGTTCCTGGCCGCCGAACCCTCCCTGATCATGATCCACATGCCGAGCCGCCGCTTCTCGAGCGCCTCCTCGAGCGTCGTGCACTCATGGTCGCTCATCACACCCGCGGCGAGGTACGCGTTCAGCGACATCCCGGACAGGCCCGGCGCATGACCGTCCACGTGTCGGCCTTCGGCGGCGAGCAGCTTCGCCACGGCGTCGTCGGCACCCGAGACCACGGCCGGGAAGTCCATCATCTCGGCGAGCCCGATCGCGTTCGGCTCCTCCTCGAGGAACCGGCCGATCTCCTCGGGGGTGACGGTCGCGCCGTTGGACTCGAACGGTGAGGCGGGCACGCACGACGAGACCATCACGTATACGTCGAGCGGCACCTGGTCGGCGCTCCGCAACATCGCTCGAACGCCGTCGACACCGAAGACGTTCGCGATCTCGTGCGGGTCGACCACCGCGGTCGTCGTTCCCCACGGAAGCGCTGCCCGCGCGAACTCGTCGATCGTGAGCTTCGTCGACTCGAGATGCATGTGCCCGTCGACGAATCCCGGCAGCAGCGTGAGGCCGGAGACGTCGACGCGGTCCCTCCCTTCGTACCCGCCACCGACGCCCGCGACGTGACGACCCGAGATCGCCACGTCGGCCTCCAGGAGCTCGCCGGTGAACACCGACAGGACGCGACCGCCGGACAGGACGACGTCGGCCGGCTCGTCACCGCGAGCCACGGACAGGCGGCGGGCGAGATCGGGCACCATCGACGAAGGGTAGCCGATGGGGCACCGCTACGATGAGGGAGATGGACGCGGCCGTTGCACCTCCGAAGCCTCGCCTGCGCGGGCGCATCCACCAGGTCGCGTTCTTCGTCTCGATCCCGGCCGGCGGCGTCCTGGTCGCGCTCGCCGACGGAGCGGTCGCCACCGCCGTGGCGGCGGTCTACGCGGTCAGCCTTGCCGCGGTCTTCGTCTCCAGCGCCGCGTACCACCTCGGCACGTGGACCGAGCGGTCGCGACGCTGGATGAAGCGTCTCGACCACTCGATGATCTACGTCCTGATCGCGGCGAGCTACACGCCCGTGGCCGTGCTGGTGCTGGGTGGGCCGTGGGAGGCCGTCCTCCTTTCGGTGGCGTGGGCGGGGGCGGTCCTCGGCATCACCATGAAGATGGTCAGACCCGATGGGCTCACGGTTCCGAGCGCCGCGCTCTACATGGTGCTCGGCTGGCTGGCGATCGTCGCGCTCCCGCAACTGCTCCGCGAGATGACGACGGCCCAGTCGATCCTGATGATCGCGGGCGGTCTGCTGTACACGGTTGGCGCGATCGTGTTCGCGCTCCGGCGGCCGGATCCGCGACCGTCGACGTTCGGGTACCACGAGGTCTGGCATGCGTTCATGGTGATGGCGGCCGCGTGCCACTACGCGATGATCCTGCTCCTGCTGCTTCCATCCTGACCTCGTCCTGGTATCGTGATCGCGAGGACGGCGTCGCCGTCCGTGAGGTTTCGCTCTCGTTCCTCCTTCCATCCGGCGGGTCTCGGGGCAAGGCCGAACCTCCCCAACGGAAGGAGAACGATGACCACCACCTTCAGCGATCTCGGCGTGTCGACGTCGGTGACCGACGCCCTTCACGCGAGAGACGTGCATAGGCCGTTCGCGGTTCAGTCGCTCGTGCTGGGAGATGCGATGGCCGGGCGAGACGTGCTCGTCCGCTCGGCGACGGGCTCAGGGAAGACGCTCGCATTCGTCCTGCCGATCGTCGAGCGCGTGCGGCCGGACGATCCCACCCCGGCGGCGCTCGTCCTCGTGCCGACGCGTGAGCTCGCGCAGCAGGTCGCGGACGAGTTCGCCGATGTCACGAAGGCGAAGCGGCTGCGGGTCGGCGTCGCGTACGGCGGCGTGAGCATGCGCGAGCAGGCGCGCGGGAACGCGAAGGCGCATGTCCTCATCGCCACGCCGGGCCGACTCCAAGATCTCGCGGAGCGCGGCACCGTCCGGCTGGATCGCGTTCGGATCCTGGTGTTGGACGAGGCCGACCGCATGCTGGACATGGGGTTCCAGCCACAGGTCGATCGCCTCGTCCGGCGCATCCCGAAGGAGCGTCAGACGATGTTCTTCTCCGCGACGCTCGATGGGGCGGTCGGGAACCTCGCCCGCGCGTACACGAGCGACGCCGTGCTGCACGAGGTCGAGTCGGCGGGCGAGACCGTCGAGGGGCTCGACCACCGGTTCGTACAGGTCGAGTCCCGGAGCAAGGTCGACGCGCTGGTCGACCTCCTCGAGCACGAAGGGGAGCTCACGCTCGTCTTCGTCCGGACCAAGCGCGGGGCCGACCGGCTGGTCCACAAGCTGCGACAGAAAGGGGTCGTCGCGGAAGCGCTGCACGGCGACATGACGCAGCGAGCACGTCAACGCGCGCTCGAGCGTTTCGAGACCGCCGCCGTGGGCGTCCTTGTCGCGACCGACGTCGCGGCTCGGGGGCTCGATCTCGAGCGGATCAGCCACGTCGTCAACTACGACCCGCCGCAGGACGACAAGGGGTACGTCCATCGGGTCGGCCGGACGGCACGTGCCGGCCGGACGGGCACCAGCATCACGCTGGTCACCGCGGATCAGCAGGGCGATGTCGGGCGCATGGCGGCCCGTCTCGACCTCCACGAGGCGTTCCAGGAGGACGGCATGAAGGTGGCCCCGCCACGCGTGGTCTTCTCGGCGAGCGCCTCCGGGCGGCGTCGCTCGGGCCTTCGTGCGCCCAAACGCCGCGTGCTCTAGCGTTCAGCCGGTACCGCTCGACGTCGCGAGCTCACTCGACGGTGAAGCCGGTCCGCATCCCTTCGGCGTAGTGGACGATCGTCTCGCCGTCCTCTTCCTCGACGATGTTGCAGATCAGGACGTAGCTGCCGGCGTCGAGATCCGCCGTCAGGGACGGTGAATCGCCGACGGCGATGTCCTCGATCTCGTCGATCAGCGTGACGCCCTCGCCCTCCTCGTCCACCGAGCCGTCTTCGGCGGTCGGCAGGGCATCGGCCGCGAGGTCGGTCTGGAAGACGACGAACTCGTGAACGTCTTCCGGACCCTCGTTCGTCACGTTGAACGTGACCTCTCCGGCCGAGACCGATGCCTCGGCGGGGACGACCGCGAACTCCTGGAGCGTCACATCGACGCTCCCCCCCTCATCGCCGCCGCACGCGGCCGCGACGACGGACAGGACGGCGACCGCTCCCAGGAGGCGCCCCCCCCTATGGCGGCGGATACGCTGAACCATCGTGCACCCCCTCCACCGCGCTCTCGCTCGCGCGATGCGCGGAGCATAGTCCCGGTGAGGGCGCCGCGGAAAGTCGGTGCCGATCGTCAGCAGCCTTGCTCGTCGGGCAGAAGCGGCCGGAACAGGAGCAAGTGCTTGGAGCCACCGCTCGTCCACGGCGTGAGCTGGTTCGTCGACCCGGCTGCGGCGAGCAGCGTGTGGAGATCCTCGCCCGAGACGACCCCGCACCGCGTCTCCGTGGGGGCGTCCGCGAGCGCGCTCCCGAACGTCTCGAGATCCTCCGACAGCGGCCACTCCACCTTGGCCTGCGGGAGGTCCGGCTCGCCGCGGTACGGCAGCACGAACACGCGCATCTCGGTCGGCTCGTACGGCTCCTCAGGCCCGATGGACCCCGGGGGCAGCCAGCCCTGGAGGTCGCCGAGCTTCATCTGGAAGTCGGCGAGCTTCGCACGCGCTGCCGGGTCCGTCTCGCCACACGCGCCCCCGGGGTCCCCGAGCTCGAGCGCGTAGGCCGAGACGACCGACGTGCTGCCATCCGCGTTGGTCGTGAAGACCGTCGTCGCCGCGTCGGCGATGCAGTCGTTACCGTAGCTCGCGTCGCCGTCCATGAGCCCGGCGTCTCGGGCCGCCCGCAGGATGGCCTGGACGCCGTCCTCGGTCAGGTGCGTCGCCACGAGGCCGGTGATCGCGGGCGGTGGATAGATCTCGATCTGAGGGCCGGTGACCAGGATCGTTCCGTCGCCGAACAGCGACCACATCGGCTGGCTCGAGAGCGTGTACTCGAACGGGACGAACCCGCCCTCGTAGGCGATGCGCATCACCAGCTCGTCGGCGCCTGTCGGGTGCGAGATCGCGTTCGAGCCTGTCCCGCCGGTCCCATCCCCTCCCGTGGACCCCGACCCGTCATCCGTCACGCGGGCGCAGCCGGTCGCGATCACCGCGACGAGGGCGAGCGCCACGCCGATCGTCTTCGGCATGCTCTCCTCCCGGTGTGGGTGGCCTTGGACGGCCGTCCGCAGCCCGAGGGTTCCCATCGGTCGCAAGGCCGAGCGCCCCGTGGCACACGGCCGGGTTAGGCTGAGCGCGATGCGTGCCCTGCGCAAGACCGCGCCCCGCCGAGGCGCCGAGCTCGACGACGTTCCCGTCCCCGAACCGCTCGAAGATGAGGTGCTCGTGCGCGTGCATGCGGCCTCCATCTGCGGAACGGACCTCCACATCTACGACTGGAACGAGTGGGCGCGGGGACGGATCACGCGCATGCCGATGACGTTCGGGCACGAGGTGGCCGGAACGATCGAAGCCGTCGGCTCCGAGGTCCACCATCTCCACCCCGGCGCGTTCGTGGCGGCCGAGACCCACATCGCGTGTGGGGTGTGCTCCACATGTCGGAGCGGACGTGCGCACATCTGTCGCAACCTTCGGATCCTGGGCGTCGACACGGACGGTGCGTTCGCCGAATACGTGGTCGTTCCCGCCGACAACGCGTGGATCGTCGGAGAGGGCATCCATCCCGATCACGCGTCGGTGATGGAGCCGTTCGGGAACGCCGTACACGCGACGTTCGGCACCGAGGGTGGCGAGGACCTGCTTACGAATCCCGTCGCGGTGATCGGCTGTGGCCCGATCGGCCTGTTCTCGGTGGGGATCGCGCGGGCGCTCGGGGCGTGGAAGGTCATCGCGATCGAGCCGAACGACGAGCGGCGGGCGCTCGCCGCCAAGATGGGTGCGGACCTGCTGATCGATCCGAAGGCGGAGGACCCGGTCGCAACCGTCCTCGACGCGACGGACGGCGCCGGCGCTGAGGTCGTCCTCGAGATGTCGGGGAACGCCGTCGCGATCGACCAGGGGACGCGCATGCTCGCACGCGGGGGCCGGATGTCGCTGCTCGGCCTGCCTGACGGGCCGGTGACGCTCGACCTGAACGACCAGGTGATCTTCAAGGAAGCGCGGATCCTCGGCATCACGGGGCGCCAGATGTTCCGGACGTGGCAACAGACGACGACGCTCCTATCCACCGGTCGCGTCGACATCTCCCCGGTGATCACGCATCGGTTCCCGATCGACCGGTTCACCGAAGCGTTCGAGACGGCCGGCTCTGGCCACGCCGCGAAGGTGATCGTCTTCCCGCGACCGTAGCTCCGGCTAGAGGTATCCGGCCGTGCCAGTCACCGGCGGGACGGTCTGCTGGCGGTGCTGGGCCGCGAGCGCCTGAACCGTGAACGCCAGCGCCTTGATGTCCTTCCCGTCCATCGAGACGACCACGCGGTATCCGCCGGGCCGAGGAAGCCGCAAGCCGTTCAGGTTCAGGGCGATCGGGACGATCTGCTCCTGGTCGCCACCCGCCGTGAACTCCCCGGCGAGCCGGTTGACCGGGCCCTCGGTGCCGGCGCCGAGCGCGATCTCCTCCTCCGACGGACCGAGCATGCGCAGCTCGAACCTCCTTGCCTCGCGCGGCGATCCCGCCGGCAGCCGGAACAGCAGCCCGATCGCGATCCGGTCGTGACGGGCGGGGAACAGGCTCACCGCGATCCGGTTCCACCCGGCGCCGAGCGCGTACAGCTTGCCCTGCACCGACGCGACCGAATCGGCGAGGAACCCGTCCACCTCGATCGGCTCCACCCACGCTCCTCCCGTCGCCACGCCGTCGGTCGTTGCGCTTCGACCGGCGGGGACAGCGTAATGCGGTAGCGTGACGGCAGATGGCCGGAGCGCTCGACTACCTCAAGGACGAGCTCGCCGAGCTCGAGCGGCAGGGGCTGCTCCAACACACGCGGATCCTCGACGGGCCCACCGGCGCGCGCGCGCGGTTCGACGGTCGCGAGGTCATCAACCTCGCATCGAACAACTACCTCGGCCTGTCGAACCACCCCCGGATGAACGCCGTGGCGTCGAAGGCCGCGCTCGAGCTCGGGGCCGGAACGGGCGCCGTGCGCCCGATCGCCGGGTCGATGACGCTGCACCGAGAGCTGGAGCGGCGCTTCGCGGAGTTCAAGCACGCGGAGGACGCCTTGATGTTCCAGTCCGGATTCACCGCCAACGCGGGGACGGTGGCCGCGATCCTCGGCAAGCAGGACGTGATCGTGAGCGACCGGTTGAACCACGCTTCGATCATCGACGGCGCGCGCCTGTCCCGCGCCGAGATCCTGGTGTTCGAGCACAAGGACGCCGAGCATGCCGACCGGCTGCTCGAGGAGAGCAAGGCATCCGACCGGCGGCAGCTGCTGATCACCGACGGCGTGTTCTCGATGGACGGCGACATCGCGCCGTTGCCGGACCTGGTCGCGGTCGCCGAGAAGCATGGCGCCATCATGATGATCGACGACGCGCACGCGTCCGGCGTGCTCGGCAAGGGCGGCGCCGGGACGGTCGACCACTTCGGCCTCGACGGTCGCGTCGACATCCAGGTCGGAACGCTCTCCAAGGCGATCGGCGTCCTCGGGGGGTTCATCGCGGGCCCGCACCAGCTGATCGAGTGGCTCCAGAACCGCGGACGGCCGTACCTGTTCTCCACGAGTGCGCCACCCGCGGCCGTGGCGGCGTGCATCGAGGCGCTCGACATCATCCGTGACGAGCCCGAGCGCATCGAGCGCTTGTGGTCGAACACGCGTCTGTTCAAGGACGGGCTCCACGACCTCGGGTTCGACACCGGCGCGAGCGAGACGCCGATCACGCCCGTCATCACTGGATCGGAAGAGCCGACCCAGCTCTTCGCCCGACGGCTGTTCGAGGAGGGCGTTTTCACGCCCGCGATCGTGTTCCCCACGGTGGCGAAGGGGAAGGCTCGTGTCCGGACGATCGTGACGGCGGATCACACCGAAGAGGATCTCGGACGAGCGCTCGAGATCTTCGGACGGGTCGGTTCGGAGCTGCGTCTGCGCTAGCCGTTCGCGGCGCGAGCGCGTTGCAGCAAGCCCCTGATCAGCAGGTCGAGCCCGAACTCGAACTGCTCGTCCGAGTCGCACTCCGTGAAGTATGGGTGGACGGAGCGGAACGTCTCGAACTCGTCGGGGAGCGCCTCGGCGATCTCCTCGTGCCGAGCGAGCTGCGTCTTGTCCGTTCCTCCGGCCATGGATCCCATCTCCATGATGACGAACCCCTGGATGTAGCCCCCGAACGCGTGGAACGCCTGCGCCGTGTCGCGGTCCGACAGGCCCGACGCCCGGAGCAGCCGAAGCGCGTACTCCATCGGCTTGAGCGAATCCGGTGAGCGCATGGGGCCCCTGGCCTCGGCGAAGAGCCGCATCACGTCCGGGTGCGTCTTGAGGAGCGTGCGCCAGGATCTGGCGGCGCGACGGCACGACTCGGCCCAGTCGGTCGCCGGTTCGGGGAAGTCGAACTCCGCCATGACCCTCTCGCAGATCCCGTCGAGGATGTCGTTCTTGTCCTCGACGTGGTTGTACAGGGACATCGCCTCGACGCCGAGCTCGCGTCCGATACGGCGCATCGTCACAGCTTCGAGGCCTTCCGTGTCCATGAGATGGAGCGCCGCTTCGACGATCCGCTCACGAGAAAGGGGAGTTCGATGGCCTGCAGGTTCGTGCTCGTCGGTCCGCGAAGCCGATCTCGCCTCCATCGTCGTTCAGCGCTCCTCGTCGGTAGCCTGCGACCTTCCCTTCGCGGGAAGGTCTTCGACCCGGTCCGGGTTGACACCTTACATCGTACGCCTATACTGCGTACACCGTAAGCATATGGTGTAAGTTGGCGCGGAGCAAGTGCCCGCTGTTCCGGCCACGAGGTTAGGGGGACAGGATGAGGCTCAACCCGGAGGCTCTCGCGAGGGCGAGCAGCCGACACCCGTGGCGGACGGTCGGGGTGTGGTTCGTGATCTTCGTGCTGGCGGGCGTGTCGGCGTCCGCGCTGCTCGGCCCGGTGCTCACGACCGACTTCGACTTCACCAACACGCCCGAGGCCAAGGAGGCGCAGCAGATCCTCGAGCAACGGGCGCTCGAGCAAGACATCGTCACCGAGACGTGGGTCCTGGCCGGCGAGAGCGAGGGCGTCGCCCAAGACCCCGCGTTCGTCGAGAAGGTCAACGGCGTCCTCGCCGACCTGAGCGCGCTCGGCCCCGACGTCGTCACGTACGTCCCCCCGGCCTTCCCACAGCCCGAACAGGTGGCGGAGGACCCGCAGGCGGCGCCGTTCGGTCCGTTCCCGTCGCAGGACGGGCGCGCGGTGCTGTTCACGATCGTCCTCACCGGTGACGTCGACGAAGGCGCCGAGCACATCGCCGAGATCCAGGACGTCCGCGAAGCCGCCAGCGGCGACGGCGTCGAGGCGTACATGCTCGGCCCGGTCTCGACCAACGAGGACTTCAAGCGGATCTCCGAGGAGGACCTTCGGTTCGGCGAGACGATCGGCGTCATCGCGGCGATCGTCGTGCTGGTGTTCGTGTTCGGGTCGCTGGTGGCGGGCGTCACGCCGATCGTGATGGGCATCTTCTCGATCGCCGTCACGCTCGGCATCGTGGGGCTGATCGGGCAGATCTGGAAGTTCACGTTCTTCGCCCCGAACCTGATCTCGATGATGGGTCTGGCCGTCGGGATCGACTACTCGTTGTTCATCGTGTCCCGATACCGCGAGGAGCGGCAGCGTGGACGCGACAAGATGGAGGCGATCGGACGGTCCGGCGCGACCGCGAACCGCGCCGTCTTCTTCAGCGGCCTCACCGTCGTCCTCGCGCTCTCCGGGATGCTCCTGGTGCCGACCACGATCTTCCGTGGTCTGGCGGGGGGCGCGATCATCGTCGTTGCCGTCTCGGTCGCTGCGTCGATGACGCTGCTGCCGGCGGTGCTCGCGCTGCTCGGCGACAAGGTGAACGCTGGACGCATCTTCGGGCGCAAGCGCGGGGACGTCGAGCACGGTCGCCCTGGCGGCTTCTGGGACAAGGCGTCGAGGAGCGTCATGGCGCGTCCCGTCGTGAGCCTCGTCCTGTCGGCGTCGTTCCTGGTGGCGCTGTCGCTCCCGTACTGGCTCCAGCCTCACCCGGAGGACGATGGCGTTGGGATCAAGCAGGGACTGTCTGGCATCACCTCGCTCCCCGATGACGTCCAGGCCAAGCAGGCGTTCCTCGCGCTGGTCGAGCTCTTCCCGAAGTCCGGTGCCAACTCGCCCGCCAAGGTCGTGATCTTGGGCGACGTGACCGATCCGGAGGTCCAGCAGGGGTTCGAGGCGCTGAAGGCGCAGATCGCGGACGATCCGAACCTCGGGCAGCCCGTGCTTCCGCGCGTCTCGGAGGATGGGTCGGTCACGCTGGTCGAGATCCCGCTCACGGGTGCCGCGGCCGACACGCAGAGCGAGGCGGCGGTGAGTGCGATCCGCCGGCTGCGGACCGACTACGTCCCCTCCGCGTTCGACGCGACCGGCGTGCGGGTGCTGGTCGGCGGAGACACGGCGTTCGTCACGGACTTCTTCGACGTCTCGAGCACGTACACGCCGGTCATCCTGGTGATCGTCCTCGGCCTGTCGTTCGTGCTGCTCACCATCGTGTTCCGCTCACTCGTGGTGCCCGCGAAGGCCATCGTGATGAACCTGTTGTCCGTCGGTGCGGCCTACGGCGCCATCGTGCTGGTGTTCCAGAAGGGCGGTCCGGGCATCGGCAAGTGGGTCGCCGACATCAGCGGGTTCCAGCAGGTCGACGCGATCGAGGCGTGGTTGCCGCTGTTCCTGTTCTCGATCCTGTTCGGTCTGTCGATGGACTACCACGTGTTCCTGCTCACGCGGATCCGAGAGGAGTACGACCGGACGCAGGACAACGCCGAGGCCGTCGCGTACGGCCTTCGGACGACCGGAGGGATCATCACCGGTGCGGCGATCATCATGGTGGCCGTCTTCAGCGGGTTCGCTGCGGGTCGGTTGACGCCGCTCGAGCAGATGGGGTTCGGCCTGTCGGTTGCGGTGTTCATCGACGCGACGATCGTCCGCTCGATCCTGGTCCCGAGCACCATGCGGCTGCTTGGCGATCGCAACTGGTACCTGCCGAGGTGGCTCGGCTGGCTGCCGAAGCTGGACGTCGAGGGCCGCGTCGAGGAGGAGCGGGAGCCCATGCGCGTCCCCGAGGCGCAGCCGGTGGGAGCGCTCGACGAGAGCTGATCCCTCGCAACGACGGAGCGAAGGAAGGGGCCCGCGTGCGGGGCCCCTTCCGCGTTGATAGGGTCCCGCGCCATGGGCGCCCTGGATGAGCCGCACGTCCTCGAGCTGCGACGGGAGCGGGACGCGCTTCGGCAGGGGCTCGGCAAGGTCGGGGTGTGGAGCTTCGCGCTCGAGTCGCTGTCGGCGGCGGAGGAGCGTGACGCGCTCGCCCAGATCGAGTCGTTCGGTTACGGCGCCATCTGGATCCCCGAGGCGGTCGACAGCCGTGAGGCGTTCAGCCACGCGGCGTGGATGCTCTCGAGCACGCAGCGCGCGGTCGTCGCTACGGGCATCGCGAACATCTGGGCACGCGACGCGTCCGCGATGGCGAACGGCTGGAGGATGCTCTCCGATGCCTACGCCGAACGGTTCGTCCTCGGCATCGGCGTCAGTCACGCGTCGTCGGTCGCCAGGCGCGGCAGCCGCTACGAGAAGCCTGTCACCGCCATGCGCGACTACCTCGACGCGATGGATCGAGCCGCTTCCTCGGCCCCTGAGCCGGAGACGCCTCCGCATCTCGTGATCGCCGCGCTCGGTCCCAAGATGCTGGAGCTCGGCGCCGAGCGGGCCCACGGCGTGCATCCGTACTTCGTGCCGGTCGAGCACACGGCGTTCGCGAGGCAACGGCTCGGCCCCGGCCCGGTGCTCGCGGTCGAGCAGACCGTGGTCGTCTCGAGCGACGCGGCCGAGGCGCGCCGGGTCGCTCGCGGCTTCGCGCTCGACTACCTCCAGACGGAGAACTACGCGCGGAACCTGAAGCGGATGGGCTGGTCCGACGCCGACATCGCCGGTCAGGGGAGCGACGCGCTGATCGATGCGGTCGTCGCGTGGGGCGACGTCGACCGCGTGGCGCGGCGCGTCCGGCAACATCTCGACGCGGGGGCCGATCACGTGTGCGTTCAGGTCGTGGGTGAGGACGAGCTGGACCCCTGCCTCGACGACCTGCGGGAGCTCGCTCCGGCCCTGCTCGAGCTCTAGCCGCGGCCGCGGGCGCCGCTCGTCACGCGGGCCTGCACGCGTCCGCTCTCGAGCTCGCGGAGCGCGTCGTGGCCGATCCATCGCGCCGAACGGGCATCCAGCTTCTCCAGCCGCCGGGCGGTCCGGACCGAGCCGGCATTCAGGTTCGCGCTCCGCTTCCCGATCTGCCGCAAGGCCCACGACGCCGCCTTCTTCACGTACGTCCGGTCGTCCACCGCTCGGCGTTCGATCACCGGCAGCAGAGCCGCGAACGACGCATCGGGGAGATCCTTGCGGTGCACGGCCGCGCACGCCATCAGCACGAATCCGGCCCGCTTCTCGAACTCCGGCCGGCGGTCGCTCCACTCGACGGCCTTGCCGAGCGCGAACGGCGTCCGGTCGAACAGGTTGCCGCAGACCCCGTCGCAGACGTCCCATGAATCGAGATCGGAGACCCAGGCCTCCATCTGGCGCTCGGTCACGGCCGCCGGGTCGTCGACGAGAGACGCGAGGATGCGGGCCTCCCTGACGCCGGTGCGCCAGAGCTCGAGCGCGAGATCGTGATCTCGCCCGACGCGGCGAGCCACCTGCCTCAGCTCGGTCACCGTGACGCCGAGCGCTCCGTCGGTCCTGATGCCGTACCGAGCCATGCCTTCGAGGCGCGTCGGGTCGGCCATCGCTCGCAAGGTGCTCAGCACGTCCGACGCCGAAC
>JBMDWR010000297.1:0-2247 GCA_048594645.1 Actinomycetota bacterium | reverse complement strand
GCCTATAAGCTCCCCCACCATGAGATCGAGGACGGGCGACTGCGCGTCGTCTGGAACGGGGTGCGTTCCGCGATGCAGGTCGTGATGGGAGCTCGGGGCGGCGTCGACATCCCCGAGGGGGACCGCAAGGACGTGTACCTCCACCTGGCGCGGCACTACGAGGAGTTCGACAAGGAGCCGCCGCCGTTCCGCTGAGGTCCCTTCGACGCATCGCGACCCTTCTGTCGCTCGCCGTCGCGGCCGTCTCCTGCACCTCGGAGATGCGGCCGGCTCCGACGACGCCGTCGTCACCCACCGCCTCACCCACGCGTGAACCACGGGCGTTGACCCTTCGCGTCGCCGCGGTCGTGGGGAAGAGCCCCATTCGCGAGCTTGGGCCCGCCCGGCTCGCCGGGCCGGCCGAGGCCGTGCGCTCCGTCCTCGACGAGGTCTACGGCGTGCTGGTGGACCCGCCGTCTTCGACCGAGGAGACGAGGGCGGTTCTCGTCAACTTCTCCGGCGAGGCTCGCACGCAGGCCGAGCGCGACGTGGACCGACTGATCGTCCCGGCCGAAGAGGTCGACGATATCCGCCCGAAGCGCGCGGTGGTCCGCATCCGGTTCGTCGCAGATGCTAGCGGCCGGCCGATCGCCGCGTTCGCGCGGAGCGACCTCGTGGCCACCGCCGTCGTGGACGACGCCGAGACGCCGATCGCGCACCAGGACGACTTCACGCTCCGGAAGCTGAACGGCGCATGGCGCGTGGTCGCGTACCGTCTCCGCGCGCGACGGCCGGAAGCTGTGTCGGACGCGGCAGCTCAGGCGTCGTTCCTGCCGGGGTTCCCGTCCAACGACCCGTCGTTCGTGCTCGTGATCGGGAGTGACGCGAGGCCGGGGCGGAACGCGACGAACGCGCGGGCGGACTCGATCCACATCGTCGGCGTGAACCCGAGGCTGGGCCGGGCGTCCGTGCTCGGGATCCCGCGCGATTCGTGGGTGCCGATCCCCGGATCGGGCACCAACAAAATCAACGCGGCGCTCGTCCGAGGGGGCCCTGACCTCGTCGTCCGCACGGTGGAGCAGCTGACGGGGATCTCGATCGACGGGTTCGTGCTGACGGGGTTCACCGGCTTCGTGCGCCTCGTGAGCGCGGTCCGCGGGTTCGACGTCCGAATCCCCTACCCGATCCACGACGCGGCGGCGGAGGCGAACTTCGATCGCGGGCCCGAGCACCTGTCGGGGAAGGACGCCCTCGCGTTCTCCAGGGCTCGCCACGACGTCCCCGCGGGCGACTTCAGCCGCTCACTCAACCAGGGGCGAGTGATCGTGGCGGCGCTCGCGACCTTGCGAGCCCAGGTGGCCGAGGAAGGGTCGGCGCTGGTGCCCTGGGTCCTGGCCGCGGGACAACACCTGCACACCGACCTCTCGCTGGTCGAGATCGTCGAGCTGCTCCTCGCAGCGCCGGCCTTCGAGCCGGGTCGTACACGCAACGCGGTCGCGAGCGGAAGCGGAGGTAGCGTCGGCGGGTTGAGCGTGGTGTTCCTCGGCTCGCGAGCACGAGCGATGTTCCGGGATCTCGCGCGCGACGGCGTGCTCGGGCGGTGACCGACGCAGCGCGCTGCGCCTGGTTATCGCCCCTACGCGTACGGCGAGGGGGTTTCCGCATCGGCTGCGCGGGAATAGGGAACGCCGGTGAGCAGGTGCACGCATCCACGAGACGTTCGGCCGCGTTCCGTGCTTCAACGCTCGGTCCTTGAGGCGGCGTAGAGGGAACGACATGACATCTGAGGGAGGACCGGCCTTGGACACGCGCGCGTTCGAGCACGTCGCGCTCGTGCACAGCACGCCAGAGGGGCTGCTGCCACCGGCAACACGGTTCGTGGAGGAAGGCGTGTCGGCCGGCCACGCCGTGTGCGCGATCTTCGAGCCTCGCGCGCTCTCAGAGCTCAGCGGGGCGGTCGGCCCCACAGCGAACGTCACGTTCGTGGACGTCAACGAGTACCCGACGCCGGCCGCTCGGCTCCGCGGGGTGCACCGATTCGTCACGGACGCGCTCCATAACGGCGCGATGCACGTCCGTCTGATCGGCCAGGCGATGTGGCCCACCTCGCTGGAGCACGCGCGCGAGTGGGGACGGTACGAGTCCGTCGTGAACGACGTGCTTCGGCCGTTCCCCGTCTCGGCCACGTGCACGTACGATGCGTCGCGACTGCCTCGTGGCGTCCTCGCCGACGCCGACCTGACCCACCCCCTCGTCACGGACGGCGTC
>JBMDWR010000296.1:0-1445 GCA_048594645.1 Actinomycetota bacterium | reverse complement strand
GCTCCGCGGATCGCCTCGCTCGCATCTCCTGGTCCAGCCTCCACGTTGAGCCACCGTCGACCGACTCCTCACCGCGCCACAGGAAGCTGTCGCTACCTATCTCGGAAAACGTCCAGCGCTGGAGGGAGCGCCCGTCGAGGGCGGCGCCTTCTTGGACGATCCGGTCATCCTCAGCTCTCGCGACGAGCGTGACGAACTCCCCGCCGGCGGGACCCATCGAGCAGACACGCCACGCTTGGATCGCAGAGTCGTAGCATCGCAAGCCGATCACACGCCGCTCGACGGGATCACCCTTGCGGAAGATGACATCTTCGACGCCGTAGCCGCCCAGAACCAGGCTGAAGTGCCACTCGCCCTCGGCCTCGCGTGTGGATCCATCGGGGAGGAACCATCGAGAGGCGATCTCCCATGATCCGAGCAACGGCGCGTACGGGCAGTCCGGGGGGTTCGATCCGGTCGATCCGGGTTCGAGGAGCTCAAGAGCGTTCACGACCGCCTCCAGGAGTTGAGATCGGCACCGACCACTGTGAAGGGCGGCGGGCGTGGAGTCTTGGACGATCGTGCTCAACCTGAGACGATCCGTCCGTGCTGAGCTCCCGTTGCCTGCTCGATCGAGACGGCGTGGTACTCGCCGACGTCACGTGCCGCCACCGTCCTGGCCGGGGCGAGACGGTCGAGCGGACGGGCCATCCCACGCTCGTCTTCGTCCGCAAAGGCTCGTTCGTCCGACACGCCGACGGCATACGCAACGTGTTCGACCCGACGCTCGCCTACCTCGGTGGCCCGGGCGAGGAGGAGCGGTACGACCATCACGATCCATCCGGGGATGACTGCACGGCGCTCGGTCTCGGATCCGGCCTACTGGCGTCCATCCGGGGCGGCGAGTCCGCGCTGCCCTCGGCACCTTTGCCCACGTCTCCGGCGATCGACCTCCACCATCGACTGCTGCTTGCCGCCGCCAGGCGCCGACACGACGAGGACGAGCTCGTGGAGCGCTCGATCAGGCTCGCCGCTCAGATGCTCGAAACCGCGCATGATGCGGGTGTTCACTCCGGGCGACCGGCAACCGAGCGGGCTCGGCGCGCCCTCGTCGACGGCGTGCGTCAAACGCTGGCCTCGGAGCCGGGCCACTCCCTGATGGACTTGGCCCGGATGCTCGCGGTCTCTCCGCATCACCTCAGTCGAGTCTTCCACTCGTTGACCGGCGAGACGATCTCCCGTTACCGCATGCGACTGCGAGCACGCGCGGCCCTCGAACGCCTCGGGGACGGAGAGACGGACCTGGCGAGCCTCGCGACCGACGTCGGCTTTGCCGATCAGAGCCACCTGTGCCGAGTACTGCGCGCCGAAACGACCTCGACGCCCTCGGCGCTCCGCCGCGCCTTGTCCCGGCCATGACCCGATCAGCCCGGCATCTGCCATCGGGCTGACCAGCCCATCCCGAC
>JBMDWR010000295.1:0-1136 GCA_048594645.1 Actinomycetota bacterium | reverse complement strand
CTCCGAGCCCGTCGCGTGGCCGGCGATCGTGAGCGCCTCGAGCACGGCGAACGGATCCTGCTCCATCAGGACGCGGTCCTTGAACGTGCCCGGCTCCGACTCGTCCGCGTTGCAGACGAAGTAGTGCGGTCGGACCGCCTGCTTCGCGACGGCCTCCCACTTGACGCCGGCGGGGAACGCGGCGCCCCCGCGACCGAGGAGCTTCGACTCCTTGACCTCGCGGGTCACGCCCTCGGGTCCGAGCTCGACCGCTCGCCGGAGCGCCTCGTACCCGCCGTGGGCGCGGTAGTCGTCGAGCGATCCGGGGTCTACCGAAGTCGCGATCCGGCGGAGTAACCGCAGCCCGTCGTGCGACTGCGACACGTTGCCACGGCGAACCTCCACGGTCCAGCCGTGCTCGCCGCTCAAGAACGGCACCAAGGCACTGGCGGAGACGTGTCCGAGAGCGACGTCCCCGGCAGTGTCACCGAACCGCTGGACGAGCGCGCCGGGTGCGCGGTCGCACATCCCGAGACACGGCGAGCGGACGACGGCGACCTCGCCGTTGCCGAGTTCCTCCTCGACGTCGGTGATCAACGTCTCCGCGCCGTTCACACGGCAGGCGATGTCGTCGCAGAGGTGAAAGACGGTCTTCGGACGCGGCTCGGTCGAGAACATCGCGTAGAACGTGGCGACCCCGTACGCCTCGGCCGGCGGGACCGTGAGGCGCTCGCACACGTACCGCAGGCCACCCGCGCTGAGCCACCCCGCGCGCGCCTGGAGGGCGTGGAGGGCGGGCAGCAGCAGGTGACGCTGCTCACGCGCCCCGTGGCCTCCGCGCGCAACGCGGCCGTCACCCTCGACCCGTTCGCTGCCCGACCACCCTGATGTCGGGGGCCCGAGGACGGCGTCAACGGCGGCGCGTTCGTCCTCGCTCGGGAGCGCGTCGGGCAGGACGAGGTCCAAGAAGGTCAGGCCCCCACCGGCTCGATGATCTTCTCGATGCGGACGGCGCTCGCCTTGAACTCGGCCGTGCCCGACTTCGGGTCGGTCGCGTCGATCGTGAGGATGTTCGTCTCGACGTCCGGGAAGTGCAGCGTCATGAACACCAGCCCGGGCCGGAGCCCCTCGTCGACGTGGACGGGCACGTCCAGTGA
>JBMDWR010000294.1:0-1111 GCA_048594645.1 Actinomycetota bacterium | reverse complement strand
GTTCGGCCGGCCGACGACGTTCGGCGCGAGATCGCCAGCGCGGTCGCCGGTCTGCGAGCGATGGGCGCCGGGCCCGGGACGCGGGTCGCGATCGTCGGCCCCAACAGCACGCGCTACCTCGTCGTGGACGTCGCGGTCGGGCTGGTCGGTGCCGTGAGCGTCCCGATGTACGTGACGGCGCCGCCCGAGGAGCTCGACGACGTGTTGCGCCGCAGCCGCGCCGAGATCCTGTTCGTCGGCGCCCCGAACGTGCTCGAACGCCTCGACGAGCTCTCGACGCGACCGCCCATCGTGTCCTTCTGCCGCGACGAGCCGACGCGCGAGGGTGTGATGGGCTGGCGTTCGTTCCTCGCGAGCGGTGGCAAGGCGCGGACGCCCGGCTCCGCTCCCGTCGGTCCCGACGACGTGGCCACGATCCGGTACACGTCCGGCACGACCGGACCCCCGAAGGGCGTGGCATTCACCCACGCGCAGCTGCGGTGGATGGCCGAGACGATGTCGGCGCTCGTCCCGTGGGCCGCTCGAACGCGACCGGCGCGGTACCTCTCGTGCCTGCCGATGAACCACGTGGTCGAGGGCATCCTCGGGACGTACGGGCCGTACGACCTGCCGGCTCCCGTCGAGGTAACGTTCGCGGAGGACTTCCGCCGCATGGCGACGGCGCTGCCACGCGTTCGCCCGACGGTGTTCTTCTCGGTTCCGCGCGTATACCAGAAGGTGTGGGAGGCGCTCGGTCGGAGCAAACTCGGAGCGCGCTACCAACGCATGCGCCCGGGACCGCTCCGGCATGCCCTCGCGCCGCTCGTCCGACGTGCGCTGCTCAGACGCGCCGGACTGGATCGCTGCGCGCAACTGCTTGCCGGATCGGCCCCCATGGACGAGCAGCTGATCGGCTCCTTCCGGGAGCTCGGTATCGAGATCGACGTTGCATACGGCCTCACGGAGGCGCCGCTCGTGGCGCTGAACCGCCTCGGCCGCAACCGGATCGGGACCGTCGGCGAGCTGCTGCCGGAGACGGAGGTCCGGATCGGCGAGGACGACGAGGTGTTCGTCCGTGGACCGCAGGTGATGGCGGGATACGTGGACGAGGACGAACAGCCGATCGTCGACG
>JBMDWR010000293.1:0-3751 GCA_048594645.1 Actinomycetota bacterium | reverse complement strand
GCGCTGCTGCGCCCGTACCACGCGCGGCTGAAGCAGGAGATCGAGCGGTACGGCGGCACGGTGGAGAAGTTCATCGGCGACGCGGTCATGGCCGTGTTCGGCGCGCCGGTGGCGCACGAGGACGACGCCGAGCGCGCGGTCCGCGCGGCGCTGCGGATCGCCGAGGCCATCGGTGAGCTGAACGAGGAGCGCCCCGGCCTCGATCTGTCGATCCGGGCGGCGGTCAACACTGGGCCGGCGGTCGTCTCGCTCGGAGCGCGTCCCGAACGTGGAGAGGGCATCGCGACGGGCGACGTGGTCAACACCGCCTCACGGATGCAGCAGGCCGCTCCGCTGGGCGCCGTGGTGGTCGGCGAGGCAACGTATCGAACGACCCGGCAGATGTTCGAGTATGACGAGCTCGAGCCGATCACGGCCAAGGGCAAGGCAGAGCCGATCGCGATCTGGCGCGCGCGTGCGGCCCGGAGCCGTTTCGGCGTGGACGTCGACCGGCGAGCGTCACCGTTCATCGGTCGCGATGAGGATCTGGCCGTGCTCCGCCAGGTGTTCGCGAGGATGCTGCGGGAGCGTTCGGTCCAGCTCGTCACGGTTGCGGGCGAACCGGGCGTCGGGAAGTCGCGGATCGTCGAGGAGTTCTTCGGCTGGGTGGACGACCAGCCCGACCTCGTCTTCTGGCGGCAGGGCCGGTGCCTGCCCTACGGCGACGGGATCACGTTCTGGGCGCTCGGGGAGATCGTGAAAGCGCAGGCCGGCATCGTCGAGAACGACGATCCCCGCGACGCTGCATCGAAGCTCGCGCACTCCGTCGCGGCCGTGATCGACGACGCGAAGGAGCGCGAGTGGGTTGCCGCGAGGCTCTCGCCGCTCGTCGGCGCGAGCGGCGAGATGCACGCGGGCGCAGAGCGCGAGGAGACCTTCGCGGCCTGGCGGACGTTCCTCGAGGCCGTCGCGGCGCAGCGGCCGCTCGTCGTCGTGTTCGAGGACCTGCACTGGGCCGACGAGCCGTTGCTCGAGTTCCTCGACCATCTCACCGTTTGGGCGACCGACGTCCCGATGCTGATCTTGTGCTCAGCGCGGCCCGAGTTGTACGAGCGGATGCCCGGGTGGGGCGGCGGGAAGCGGAACTCGACGACGATCTCACTGTCGCCGCTCTCCCGTGACGACAGCGCTCGCCTGGTCGCGGCATTGCTCGACCAAGCCGTGCTCCCGGCCGAGACCCAGGCCTTGCTGCTCGAGCGCGCCGGCGGCAACCCGCTCTACGCCGAGGAGTTCGTCCGCATGCTCGTCGACCGGGGGCTCCTCGACGACCACGGTTCGACGGTGCGCGTGGACGACGACGCCGAGATCCCCGTGCCCGAGTCGGTGCAGGCGATCATCGCGGCACGCCTGGACGCCGTGGGTCCGGAGCAGAAGTCCCTCCTGCACGACGCGGCCGTGGTCGGGAAGGTGTTCTGGTCGGGGGCGCTCGCGACGATCGGAGCCGTGGACGAGGTGGCGGTTCGCGCGGGGCTGCACGACCTCGCGCGCAGGGAGCTCGTGCGGCCGGCGCGTCGCTCGTCGGTCGACGGGCAGGCCGAATACGCGTTCTGGCATCTGTTCATCCGCGACGTCGCCTACGAGCAGATCCCGCGCGCGATGCGCGCCGGCAAGCACCGCGCGGCCGCCGAGTGGATCGAACGCATCGCCGGGGAGAGGGCGAGCGACCAGGCAGAGTTGATCGCCCACCACTTCGGGCAGGCGCTCGAGCTCGCTCGAGCCTCCGGAGAGAGCGGGGAGCTCGCCGAGCTCGAGGAGCGCACCGTGCGGTACCTGATCCTCGCCGGTGAGCGCGCCGCCCGGCTCGATGCCGAGCGAGCCCGCCGCCACTACGCCGTGGCCCTTGAGTTGCTGCCTTCCGGCCATCCCGAGCGGGGATCGCTCCTGCTCAAGGACGCCGGCGTCACCGTGGACCTCGGTCGGCTGGACGAGGCCGAGACCGAGCTCCGCGAGGCGATCACGGCGTTCCGGGACCGTGGCGACCCCCTCGGCACAGGCGAAGCGTTGAGCGAGCTGTCGAACGCGACGTGGAACCGGGGTGACACGGCCGGGTCTTGGAAACTGCTGCGCGAGGCCGTCGAGCTGCTGGAGGGGCTGCCGCCGGGGAGAGAGCTCGCGCTCGCCTACCTCCGCACGACAGGGGCGTACATGATGTCGGGTCTCGCCGACGAAGGACTGCCGTGGGCCGAGAAGGCGCTCGCGCTCGCGCAGACCCTTGGGATCGGCGAGTACGTCGCGCGCGTCTACCAGTTCCGAGGGGTCCTGCGCTGCATCCAGGGCGATCTCGCGGGGATGGACGATCTTCGCGAGAGCCTGCGTCGTTGCGAGGAGCTTGGCCTCGGCACCGTTACCGCCGTCGGCTACACCAACCTCGGTGACTGGGTGTGGTTCGCGGAGGGGGCCGGCGCTGGGCTCAAGGTCTACCGAACGGGGGTCGAGTTCGGGCTGCAGCGTGGGCTCAGCGGACCGGTCAACTGGACCAGGGCGCAGACGCTGTGGACGCTCTTCGACCTCGGTGGGTGGGACGAGCTTCTGGCGACCGCGGACGACGTCTGCGAGACGGACCGCGCCACCGGTGCCAGTCAGGTCAGCGTGATGGCGCGGACCTATCAGGCTCGGGTGCTGGCCGAACGCGGACGCATCAGCGAGGCCGCCGAGCTCCTGCCGGAGTTCCTCCCGCAGGCCCGGGAGATCCGCGACCCACAGGTGCTCGGCCCCGCGCTCGCGACCGCCGCGCTCGTTGCGCTCGCGAACGGCTCGATGGACGAGGCGCACGGCCTCGCGGAGGAGTTCGATCGCGTCGGCGCGAACTGGACCTACGGGGCGTACCTCCTGCCGGACGTGTTGAGGGTGGTCCGGGCCATCGGCGACGCCGACCTCATGGATCGCATCACGGCCCGCGGGTCCCATCCGGCAGCCCGGTTCCGATTCATCGCGTTGACCGGCCGGGCGATGATCGAGGAGTTGCGGGGAGACCTCGAGGCCGCGGCGGCGTCCTACGCGGACGCCGCCCAGCGGTGGACGGACTACGGCTTCGTGCTCGAGCGCGGCCACGCGCTCCTCGGAGCCGGCCGATGCCTCCTCCGGCTCGGGGATCCCGACGCGGCCGAACGGCTCCGCGCCGCCCGGGACGTCTTCGTGGGGCTCGGAGCGCTCGAACCGCTCGATGAGACCGACGCGCTCCTCTCGCGCGCCACCGCCCTCAGCTCGTGACCGGTCGTTGACGGGCCGCTCAGGCGCCCATCGGATGCCAGACCGTCTTGAACTCCATCAGCGCGGTGATGTCGTACGGGCTCTGCGCCTCGTCGGAGAACGGGTCCGCGTCTCGCGCGCGGACCACACGCTTGACGTTCTCGGCCGCGAGCCGCTCGACGCCTGCGAGCATCTCGTCGGGAACGCCGGTCACATCGATCGCGTTCACGTCCATGTGCCCCGCGAGCCACGCGACGAGCTCGCTCGTGAGCCCGGTCAGGACATTCACCACGCCGCCGGGGACGTCCGAGGTCGCGAGGACCTCGCCGAGCGAAACCGCCGGCAGCGGCGAGCGCTCGCTCGCGAGCACCACCACCGCGTTGCCACCCGCGATCGCGGGCGCGAGACGGGAGATCAGGCCGAGGAGCGCCTGGTGCGGCGGCGCGACGATCCCGACCACACCGGTCGGCTCCGGGATCGTGAAGTTGAAGTAGGGGCCGGCGACCGGGTTCGTCCCGCCGAG
>JBMDWR010000292.1:0-17450 GCA_048594645.1 Actinomycetota bacterium | reverse complement strand
TCGACTGCACGAGTCCCCTCGCGACGGCCGTCGGCGGGCGAGCGTGGCACGTCGTGCGTCCGTGGCACGGCTCGGCGGCCGAGCAGGCCAAGGCGATCCTCGACCCCGGCGTCCGCATCGTCGCGGCGTTCCACACGATCTCGGGGGATGCGCTCCAGGACCTGGAGCACGACATGGAGAGCGACGTCCTCGTCTGCGGGACCGAGAAGGAGGCGAAGGCCGTCGTCGGCCGCCTGATCGACGCGATCCCGAACCTACGATGGGTCGACGCCGGCGAGCTCACGCAGGCACGGATCGCCGAGACGCTCACCGCGCTCCTGATCTCGATCAATCGCTCGTACAGGATCCACGACGCCGGCTTCCGGATCACCGGGCGCGACGCGTGGGGCGCACCGGGTTCCTGAGGGCGCGCCTCAGTCGAGCTCGACCAGCGTGTCGCCGGCCTGGACGTTCTGGCCGGCCTCCACGGGGATGTTCGTGACCATCCCCTCCCGAGGTGTCGGGATCGCGTTCTCCATCTTCATCGCCTCGAGGATGCAGACCACGTCTCCTGCCTGGATCTCCTGGCCCGGCTCGACGAGCACGCGCAGGATCGTCCCCTGCATCGGTGCCGTGACCAGGCTGTGGATGTGTTCGCCGAGGTGCCCCGAGTGCCGGGACGGGACCTTCGGCGCGGTGTCGCGGCGCTGGTCGAAGATCCGGACCGGGACGCGTCTGCCGTCGACCTCGAGGAGGAGCTCGGCCGGGACGGGCTGGCGCGGGTCGGCCGTCGGAGGCGCCGCCACGCCGGCGTCCGGCAGCTCGGCATCGCGGAGCGCCTTCTCGAGCCACGTCGTCGAGTGGGTGGACTTGTGGAAGGCGCGCGTGCCGAGGATCCAGCGGTGCAGCGGGATCGTCGTCGGCACGCCCTCGACCTCGAATTCGCTCAGAGCCCGGTCCATCCGCGAGATCGCGCGTCCGCGGTTCTCGGCGGACACGATGACCTTTGCGAACATCGAGTCGTAGTCGGCCGCGACGTCCCTGCCCTCGCGAACGCCCGAGTCGACCCGGACGAACGGCCCCGATGGTTCGCGATAGCGGCTGATCCGGCCGGGGCCGGGTAGGAAGTTGCGCGACGGATCTTCGGCGTTGATCCGGCACTGGATCGCATGACCGCCGGGGCGGACCTCGGACAGGTCGAGCTTGTCGCCGAGCGCCACCCGGATCTGGAGCGCGACGAGATCGAGACCGGTCACCATCTCGGTGACCGTGTGCTCGACCTGCAGCCGCGTGTTCATCTCGAGGAAGTAGAAGCTGCCGTCCTCGTCGACGATGCACTCGACCGTGCCGGCGTTCACGTACCCGGCCTCCTTCGCCAGCGCCATCGCCGCCTCACCGATCCGCGATCGGAGCTCCTCGTCGACGACCGGCGAGGGCGTCTCCTCGATCAGCTTCTGGTGGCGCCGCTGCACCGAGCAGTCACGCTCCCCGAGGAAGAACACGTTGCCGCGCGTGTCGGCGAACACCTGGGCCTCCACGTGGTGCGCCCGATCGATGTAGCGCTCGAGGAAGACCTCCGGGCGGCCGAAGTAGGCCTGCGCCTCACGCGTCGCCCGCGCGAGGGCGGCCTCGAGCTCCTCGGGCTTGCGGACGACCTGCATCCCCTTGCCGCCGCCGCCGAACGCGGCCTTGACCAGCACCGGGAAGCCGATCCGTTCCGCCTCGGCGGGCGCCTGGTCGAGCGCCACGGGGTCCGGCGTGCCGGGGACGATCGGTACGCCGACGCGGTCGGCCGCTCGGCGGGCGGCGGCCTTGTCGCCCATCGTCTCGATCGCCTCGGCGGGCGGGCCGATGAACGTGAACCCGGAGTCGGTGACGGCGCTCGCGAAGTGCGACCGCTCGGACAGGAACCCGTAGCCGGGATGGATCATCGTCGCCTTCGCTTTCGACGCCGCCTCGAGGATCGCTCCGATCGAAAGGTACGAGTCGGCCGCGAGCGCAGGCCCGATGCGGTGAGCCTGGTCGGCCATCTCGACGTGCAGCGAATCGCGGTCGGCGTCGCTGTACACCGCGATCGATGTGTACCCCAGCTCACGAACGGTGCGGATGATGCGGACGGCGATCTCGCCGCGGTTCGCGATCAGGATCCGAGGTTTCGCCACGCCGCCCGCTCCGACATACGATGATCGGCATCCGGCAGGTCCGAACGCCCGGTACCCACGGAACAATCGGGTACCCCCGAACGGGAGTCAAACGTCTGACGCTTTCCGAAGACGCCCTCGTGCGGGCGCTCGACCAGGTGGGCCTTCGCGCCCCCGTGCGGTTCGACGAGGTTACCCCTTCCACTCAGGCGACGGCGCTCGAGATGGCAGAGGCGGGAGCGCCCGAGTGGACGCTCGTGGCGGCCGCGCACCAGACGGCCGGGCGCGGACGGCTCGGGCGAACGTGGCTCGACGAGCCCGGGCGCGCGCTGATGTTCTCGCTCGTCCTGCGGCCGGGGTTCACGGCGGAAGCCGCCGGCCTGATCACGATCTTCGCCGGCGCGATGATGGCCGAGGCCTGCCGCGCGCGAGCCGGAGAGGCGGTCACGTGCAAGTGGCCGAACGATCTGCTCCTCGACGACCGGAAGGTCGGCGGGGTCCTCGCGGAGTCGAAGGTCACGTCGGACGGCCGGCTCGAACACGTCATCCTCGGGGTGGGCGTGAACGTCGGCACACCGCCGAAGGCGATCGCGCACGCCGGCGCACTCGCCCACGCCGATCCGCAGGAGCTGCTCGTCGCGTTCCTCTACCGCTTCCGAACGCTGTACGGGCCGCAGATGCCCGGCGTCGCCGAGCGGATCGTGTCGGCGGCGCGCGCCGTGTCCGCCACGTTGGGGACGCGGGTGCGGGCCAGGACCGTCGACGGGGCGGTCGTCGAGGGCGAGGCGGTCGATCTGGACGCCGGTGGCGGTCTCGTCGTCCGAACCGCCGGGGGCAACCAGGTGGTGCGGTTCGGGGAGGTCGAGCACCTGGAGTAGGATGCGCGGATGCCGTTCCCTCGCAGGCTCCTGATCGAGGACGAGGAGCTCGTCTTGGAGCTGCGGCCGCACTGGATCGCGCTGGTGCTCCCCGGACTCGTGACGCTCGCCGTCGTCGCCGGATGGATCCTGGCGCTCGTGTACGCGCCGGACGAAGGCACCTCGCGCAGCGTCGTCGTGTGGGGTGCCACGGCGCTCGCGATCGTGATCTTGTTGTGGTACCCGGTCCGCAGGTTCGTCGCGTGGGTGACGTCGTACTTCGTCGTCACCTCGGATCGCGTGATCCACCGCGAGGGTTGGATCGCCAAGCGCTCGATGGAGATCCCGCTGGAGGCGATCAACGACGTCCGCTTCCACCAGGGCGTGTTCGAACGGATCATCGGCGCCGGCGACCTCATCATCAGCTCGGCGAGCGAGTTCGGGCGTCAGGTGTTCGGCGACATCCGCAACCCCGAAGAGGTGCAGCGCGTCATCTACCACCAGGGCGAGCTGAACAAGGAGCGGATGTACCGGGGCGTAGGTGCTTCCGGCCCGACGGTACCCGCCTCCCCGACCACGATCGGTGAGCTCGAGCGTCTCGCCGAGCTCCGTGACCGCGGCGTCCTGACCGAGGACGAGTTCCAGGCACAGAAGCGGAAGATCCTCGGCGGATAGCCTGCCGCTGGGCTCGAGCGTTCCGTACCGGCGTCATTGCGCCTCGGAGCGTGCCGAGCCTAAGCTCAGGATGTGAACCCGTTCGCGGTACGGCGCACGGGGGCCGCGTTGGCGGTCACGATCGCGATCGTGCCGTGGGTCGCGGCGTCCAGGACGGGAGACGCTCGCGTCACGATCCCGTCGGTCCCGCGGGGCTTGCCGGCGATCGAGTCGCTCGCGTCCGTCGTTGGGGTGGCGTCCGATCGTCCCTCGATGTGGCCCCGCGCCAAGCACTTCGACGGTCATCGCCTGCTCGCGGCGCTCGGCTCCTCTGGCGTCGGCGTCCACCCGACGTCCTGGTTCGCGTGGCGCTCGTGGCATTCGGGCTCGGTCGGCGTGACGAAGCCCCTCGCGTTGAACCTCGCCGAACGCGGCCCGCCCGATCCCTCCTGACGTGAGCATGCGCTTCGGCGCTCATCACTCACCGCCGTCGGACCTCACCGTGTCCGACGCGGCTCGACGGAAGGAGATGAGATCGTGGCGACGGCGGATACGATCATGGAGCAGGCTCTCCTGCTCGCTCGGTCCGAGAACGACCAGGAGGAGGCCATCCGCCTGCTGGAGGCGGCCTGCGGAGGGCGGCGTGTGAGTGCCGTCCTGGCGCGTCAACGGATCGCGTCGATGCTCGACGACGATCCGGACCAGCTGGACGGCCGGGTCGCGATCGAGCTGCTCGACGGTCTGCTCGGCCGGCTTCCGGCGTGAGGGTGGGGACACATGGACACCTTGCAGCGGTCGTCGTCGCGGATCCCCGCGGCGGAGGGGCTCGAACGCGCCGGCTACGCGATCGTCGCGATCGGGTACGTCCTCATGACGCTCGGCATGCTGGAGATCGGCGGCGTCTTCAACGTCGCACTCGGGTTCGTCGCCTCCCTCGTCGGATGCACGATGATGTTCAGCGCCGAGGCGAGAGGGGACCTGGGCGAGGTCGAGGCGTTCCGGCGCGAGCTCGAGGATCTGTGACGGGAACGTCGACGGATGTCCGACGGTGGGCGCCGCCGGCAGGTGAAAGGGGATCGGGATTGGCGGTCGTGAACGAGGTTCCGCTTCCGGGCATCGGCGTCCGGTACGAGTTCGTGACGCAGGATGGTGACCGGGTCGCCGTGGTGCATCATCGATCCGGCATCCGCGAGCTCGTGCTGTTCGAGCGCGACGACCCGGACACGTCCCACGACCTGCTTCGTCTCGGTTCCGAGGACGGGCGGACGCTCGCCGAGCTCCTCGGCGTATCGCAGGTCGCCAAGGACCTCGCGGAGCTCGAGACCGACGTCGAGGGCCTCGCCGTCGATCGCCTTCCGCTCGCACCGCGGACGCCGTTCGACGGCAAGACGATCGGAGACACCGGGTCCCGGACCAGGACCGGGGTGTCGATCGTCGCGATCCTTCGCGGTGACGCCGCGCATCCCGCTCCGGGACCGGAGTTCGAGCTGCTCGGCGGCGACATCCTCGTCGTCGTCGGAACGCCACGAGGGATCGAGGAGCTCGCGGTCCTGCTTCGTTCCGGCTGAGCGGGGTGAACGAGTGGCAGTTCCTCGTCGAGCTCGGCGGCGTCGTCCTCTTGCTCGCGATCTTGGCGCGGCTCGCCGGGCGGTACGGATTCTCCCCGATCCCTCTCTATCTGCTCGCCGGCCTGGCGTTCGGCAAGGGCGGCCTGATCCCGCTGGTCACGGCCGATCGGTTCATCGAGGCGGGCGCGGAGATCGGCCTGATCCTGCTGCTGTTCTCGTTGGGACTCGAGTATTCAGCGCGAGAGCTCGTCGACGCGATGCGGTCGACGGCCTTCGTCGGCGCGGCGGACCTCGTCGTGAACTTCGCGCCCGGGATGGCGGCTGGCCTCGTGCTCGGATGGGACGTCGTGCCGGCGGTCGTCCTCGGCGGCGTCACGTACATCTCGTCCTCCGGCGTGATCGCGCGCACGATCGACGACCTCGGATGGATGGGCAACCGCGAGACGCCGATCGTCCTGGCGATCCTGGTCATCGAGGACCTGGTCATGGCCGGGTTCCTCCCGTTCGCCACCGTCCTCCTCGTCGGCGGGACCGCCGTTCGCGTGATCCTGTCGATCGCGCTCGCGGCCCTGGTCGTCGTGACGGTCCTCGCCGTCGCCGCTCGCTACGGGCCGGCGATAAGCCGAGCGGTCTTCAGTCACTCGGACGAGGCGTTGCTGTTCGGGCTCCTCGCGGTCCTGTTGCTGACCGCGGGCGCGACGGAGGCACTCAACGTGTCGGCGGCGGTCGGCGCCTTCCTGGCCGGGATCGCGTTCTCCGGTCCCGCGGCCGACCGCGCGCGGTCGCTGTTGGTGCCGTTGCGCTCGGTGTTCGCAGGGACGTTCTTCCTGTTCTTCGGGTTCGAGGTCGATCCCGGCACGATCCCGAGGGCCCTGCCCGCCGCGATCGTCCTCGCCGTCATCGGCGCGGGGACGAAGTACGTGACGGGGTGGGCCGCCGCTCGGCGTGCCGGCATCGGCCCTCGAGGGCGCATCCGAGCCGGAACGGCGCTGATCGCGAGGGGCGAGTTCTCCATCGTCCTTGCAGGGATAGCGATCGCGGCCGGATCCGAGCCCGATCTGGGACCGCTCGCGGCCGTGTACGTGCTCCTGCTCGCGATCTTCGGACCACTGGTCGCTCGGTCCGCCGGACGCCGGGCCGCGCCGCGGGTAGGCGGCAAGCGGATGTGACGTGCGATTCAGTCGTTCGTGGAGGGACGTTCCCTGACCGCCGAGAGCTCGACCTCGCCGAGGAGCAGGACGAGGTCTCCCTGTCGCAACGTGAGCCCGGCGGGCGGGTTCGGCACGATCTCTCCGCCCGCGTGACGAACGGCGAGCACTGGCGTCGAACCGATCGCGTCGCCGACGGTCTTTCCGGCGAGCGGTGAACCGTGATCGACCCGCAACTCCTCGAGCTTCAGCGATGCCGCATCGGCGGTCTGAACCTCGACCACGTCGTCGACCCGCGGGCGCATGGCGACGAGAGCCATGTGGCGCCCGCTCGAGACGAAGGGCGAAACGACGCGATTGGCACCCGCATGGAGCAGCCGTTGATCCGAACCGGGTTCGGAGGCGCGGGCGACGATGAACAGATCTGCGTTAAGTGCTCGAGCGACGAGCGTGATGTAGACATTGGTTGCGTCCGAGTCAACGGCGCAGACCAGACCTCTGGCGCGCTCGACACCGGCGCGTCGCAGCACGCTCTCGTCTGAGGGATCCTCTATCAGGAACGCTACGCCATCCGACGTCATGCGCTCGGCGAGATCTTCATCCGGGTCCACGACGACGAACGACGCGCCCTCAGCCTCGAGCTCGCGCGCAACCGCGCGACCGACACGGCCGTACGCGCAGACGATGAGGTGCTCCGACATCGTGTCGATACGCCGTTGCATGCGATTCCTCCTCGTTCGTTCCCCCAGGCGGCCCTCGAGGACCCACTGGGCGACGACCGTCACGGTGATCAGGACCAGGCCGACCCCGATCGCGATGAGGGTCAACGTGAAGAGACGGCCGGTGTCGTCCAGCGGTCGCACCTCGCGGAAGCCGACCGTCGACAGGGTGATGACGGTCATGTAGAGCGCGTCGACGAATCGCCATCCCTGCAAAACGATGTATCCGACGGTGCCGTAGGCGAGCGCGAACGCCAGGCCGATGGCCGGAAAGCGAACGCGTTGCCAGAGCTCGTGCTGTTGCGGGTCCCTCACCGGGCGAGCGTAGCAACGCATCGAAGCCGTCGTGTGCGCGGAGCGCGCCGGCTCGCGAGGTCGATGCCGTGGATGGGACAATCGCGGTCATGGAGCCGAGGGTCGCCGTCGTCGGCGTCGGCCACGCGGGGTTCGCGCCGGTCACCGCGGGCGTGTCCTACAAGGAGCTGATGTTCGAGGCCGCCCAGCGCGCGTACCACGACGCGGGCGTCGATCCTCGAACCGAGGTTGACTCGTTCGTCTGCTGCTCGGAGGACCTGCTCGAAGGCACCTCGATCTTCGACGAGTACGTCCCGGATCAGCTCGGCGCGATGCAGCGGCCCGTGCAGACCGTCACGGCGGACGGGCTGTTCGGCGTCGCGACCGGGATCATGCTGATCCGCTCGGGCCTCGCCTCGGTCGTCGCGGTCGAAGCGCACAGCAAGGTCTCCGACGTGCGAACGCTCGGCGCGATCGAGGCGTTCGCGCTCGATCCCGTGCTGAACCGTCCCCTGCGGTTCCCGACGCTCGCCGTGGCGGGTCTCGACATGAACGCGTTCCTCGAGCGCACGGGCCTGACCGAGGAGCACTGCGCGATGGTGGCTGCGAAGAACCGCTCGAACGCGCTCGACAACCCGCGCGCCGCGTACCCGGCAAACCTCGCGGTCGACGACGTTGACGACTCCGCGCCGGTGGCGTGGCCGCTACGCGAGCTGGAGGTCGCCCGCCGTGCCGACGGCTGCGTCGTCGTGGTGCTCGCGTCCGAGGACCGCGTGCGCGAGCTCACCGAGGGCCCCGTGTGGCTGCTCGGCGCGGGGTGGTCCTCGGGCACGCCCACGCTCGAGAGCCGGACGTGGGGCGAAGGCGAGTCCGTCACGCGTGCCGCCGCGTCCGCCTATCGGCAGGCCGGTATCTCTGACCCCCAGGAGGAGATCGACCTGGCGGAGGTCGACGACACGTTCGCATACCGGGAGCTGCAGAGCCTCGAGGCGCTCGGCCTGGGCGAAGTGCCGGATCTCGCGCAGCTGCTCGAGGACGGCGAGCTCGAGCCAGGGGGTGACGTGCCCGTGAACGTCTCGGGCGGCTCGCTCGGCCAGGGGAACCTGTTCGAGGCCAACGGCCTGGTCCGGCTGCTCGAGTGCGTCGAGCAGCTCCGCGGCGAGGCCGGCGAGCGTCAGGTCGAGGAGGCCTACGTGGCCGTGGCTCACTCGACGAGGGCGGCGCCGTCGACCTCGGCGGCCGTCGTGGTGCTCGCGAACGACGAGGGGGTCGGCGGATGAAGCTCGACGCGCTCGACCACGTCTGGTTCTGGGTCGCCGACATGGAGCGTGCGGTCGGCTTCTACCGCGACGGCCTGGGCCTCGCGGTCGGCCGGCGGCACGGCGACGAGTGGGCCGAGCTCGACGCCGGGCCTATCCGGCTCGGGCTGCACGGCGTGCGCGACGGTGCGGTGCGGCACGGCGGGACGGCCGTGTTCCGCGTCGACGATCTCGATCTCGCGAAGGCCGCCCTGGAGGAGCGCGGTGTGACGTTCGAGGAGCACCTGGGGGAGGTGCCGGGTCTCGCACGGTACGCCTCGTTCGAGGATCCCGACGGCAACTCGATGCAGCTGATCGAGTACGTCGCGACGCCCGAGCACGAGGCGTTCCCGGGAGAGGGCGTCTGATGGTCCGGCGCGTCGCGGTCGTGGGAGCCGGGATGACGAAGTTCGTCCGGCGCGCGCAGGAGACGGGCAAGGAGCTCGCGTGGGAGGCATCGCGCGAGGCGCTGGCGTCGTGCGAGCTGCCGCTCGACCGGGTCGACGCCGTGTGCCTGACGAGCGCGCCCGACGCGTTCGACGGCGTGCACATGAAGGGCGAGTACCTGTCCGACGGCGCGGGTGCGTTCGGCCGGCCGTTCATGCGCACCTACGTCGGCGGTGGCAGCGGCGTGTTCACCGCGATCCAGGCGTACTACACGGTCGCGAGCGGGATGGCGGACGTGGTGCTCGCGGTCGCCGAGGAGAAGATGTCCTCGACGCAGCCGCACCCGCAGGGCGCGTTCCTCACGATTTTCGACAACGTGCTCGAACGCCCCCTCGGACCCAACCTCCTCTGGATCTTCGCGCTCGAGATGAACCGCTACATGACCGTGCACGGCATCGACAAGCGGGACATCGCCGCGGTCGCGGTGAAGAACAAGCGCAATGCCGCCGATCATCCCGCCGCGCTGCTCGGGCAGGCCGACATCACCGTCGAGGATGTCCTCGCGTCGGAGACGCTCGCGTGGCCCGTGCAGCGGCTGGACGTCTCACCGATCAGCGATGGCGCGGTCGCGATCGTGGTGGCGAGCGAGGAGGCCGCGAAGCACATGACGAGCGACCCGATCTGGATCCAGGGCGTGGGGTGGAACCTCGACACGGCGTACTGGACGAACCGGGACCTCGTGTTCCCCGAGTACGTCGCGAACGCAGCACGGATGGCCTACGACATGGCCGGCGTGAGCGAGCCGCGCAAGCAGATCCACGTTGCCGAGCCGTACGACCCGTTCGACTACAAGGAGCTGCACCACCTCGAGGGGCTGTTGCTGTTCGACAGGGGCAAGGCGCCCGAGGCCGCCCGCGACGGCGTCCTCGAACGCAAGGGCGACCTCCCGTCGTGCCCGAGCGGCGGTCTCCTCGGCGTTGGCAACCCGATCGCGGCTGCGGGCCTGATGAAGATCGCCGAGCTCTTCTGGCAGCTTCGGGGCGAGGCGGGCGCGCGCCAGGTGCCCGGCACACCCGAACGCGGCGTCGCGCAGGCATGGGGAGACCTGATGCAGGTCGGCACCGTGGTCGTGATGGGTCGCGACGGCGGCCCGCCGACCACGGCGACGCAGCTCGAGACGCCGCCGACCGCGACACCGGCTACCTCGCTGTCGGACCAGGCGTTCCGGTCGGCGACGGGCGCCGTCGACGACGAGGTGGGCGCCCGGTACACGTGGGACGCTGGCGTCGCGATCGGTCGGTTCCTCGACGGCCTCCGCGAAGGAAAGATCATGGGCCGCGAGTGCCGCAACTGCGATCGCGTGCTCGTCCCACCTCGTATGTTCTGCGAGCGGTGCTTCCGCGGAACGGATGCGTGGCGACGGGTCGAGGACACCGGCGTCGTGCAGACGTTCTCCCTCTGCAACGTGCGCTGGGACATGCAGCGGCTCGAGGAGCCCGAGATCCCCGCGGTGATCGCGATCGACGGCTCGGACGGCGCGTTCCTCCACACGCTGGGCGAGGTCACGCCGGACGACGTCGAGATCGGGATGGCCGTCGAGGCCGTGTGGAAGCCGGTCGCCGAGCGTACCGGCTCGATCCTAGACATCGCGTACTTCCGGCCGAAGGAGGGGGATGCCTGATGCTCGAGAAGATCGCGGCGCCCGACGAGATCCGAAGGTGGGAGGGTGACTTCCCCGTTCGGCACCGCTACACGCCGGGCGTGGCGGGCGCTGCGTTCTTCGAGGCCCTCGGAGAGCGCGGCGTGCTGCTCGGCTCGAGGTGCGAGAGCTGCGGCTACACGTACGTTCCGGCCCGGATGTTCTGCGAGCGCTGCTTCTCGGAGCTCTCGGCCGACACGGAGGTGGGCCCCGGTGGCGAGATCGTCACGTTCACGATCGTCTTCGAAGGGATCGACGGCGAACCGCTCGAGCGCCCCGAGACGATCGGCGCGGTTCGGCTGGACGGCGCCGACGCGGTGCTGATCCACCGGGTGCTCGAGCCAGGGGACGAGCCGCTCGAGATCGGCGAGCGCGTCGAGGTGGTCTTGCGCGCGGACGGCCAACGCACCGGGTCCATCCTGGATATCGAGGGTTTCCGCGTCCTCGAGGACTAGCGTCGGGAAGGGGCCGTCTGCGGCTGCCCGTAGACTGCTCGGCGTGGCGACGTTGACGTGCGAACGGTGCGGCCTTCCCCTTCCGGACGAGGCGCGGTTCTGCCCCAACTGCGGCTTCCCGGTTGGGGCTCCTCCCCCGGAGGAGCGCAGGTTCGTCACGGTGATCTTCGTCGACCTCGTGGGCTCGACCAAGCTCTCGAGCAGGATCGACCCCGAGCGCTACCGGGAGGTCCTCACGCGCTACTACCGCATGGTCGCCGACGAGCTCGAGTCGCTCCGCGGCCGCGCGTACAACTTCGCAGGTGACGCCGTCGTGGGCGTGTTCGGACTGCAGCACACGCACGACGACGATGCGCTTCGAGCCGTCCGCGCCGGGCTGGGCCTGGTCGATCGCGTCGGGCGTCTCGGACACGACCTGGACCTGCCCGCGCCGCTCCGGATCCGCGTGGGGATCCACACGGGCTCGGTCGCGATCGGCACCGAGGCGTCCGAGCACGGCCTGATCTACGGCGCCACCGTGAACATGGCCGCGCGACTACAGCAGGCTGCCGACCCCGGCACCGTTCTCGTCTCGGAGACGAGCTACCTCCTCTCGCAGTCCCAGGTCCAGTACGGCCCCGTGCGCGAGATCGAGGCGAAGGGTTTCGAGGAGGCTGCGCGCGCATGGCCGGTCGCCGCGCTCCAGCCGGGGTCGAGCCGGCGCACGATCCCGTTCGTGAACCGCAAGCGCGAGCTGCGGCTGCTGCAGGACGCGTTCGACGGGGCGCGCGAGACGCGACGCGGGCACCTCGTCACGCTGTTCGGCGACCCGGGCATCGGCAAGAGCCGCGTCGCCGACGAGTTCATCGCCAGCCTGCCGGACGGGACGAAGGTGATGCGCGGCCGGGCGAACCCGTTCGAGGAGGACGCCACGTTCGGACCGATCGCGCAGATCCTCCTGCACGAGATGGGGCAGGCGCCGCACGCTCCTCCCGACGCGCTCCGCGCCCGGCTCGAAGAGGTCGTGATGGAGTGCTGCCCGGTCGACGAGGCGCGGCAGATCATCGCTCGGCTCTGCATCGCGCTCGGTATCGGAGGCGAGGCGCGGGACGAGAAGCGGTATCCGATCGCGGAGATCCGCTCGGGCCTGCTCGCGTTGATCCGCGGGTTCGCCGGTCGTGGGGCCGTCGTGATGGTGATCGACGACGTGCAAGCCGCCCAGGGGCCGATGCTCGACCTGATCGAAGAGATCGTGCACGAGGCCGACGGCATCCCGCTGCTCGTGATCTGCGCCGCGCGGTACTCGCTCCTCGATGAGCATCCGGGATGGGGAGGGGGCCGCGGGAACTCGGTGAACCTGTACATCGAGTCGCTGTCGCTCGACGATTCGACGCAGCTCGCGCGGGATGCCGGCGAGAGGCTCGACGACGCCACCGCCGAACGCGTGGCGCGACACGCCGGCGGCAACCCGTTCTTCATCATCGAGACCACCGGGATGCTGGCGCATCCGGGCAAACGCCTCGTGACGACGGACACGATCCCGCCCACGCTGCTGCCGCCGACCGTTCAGGCCGTGATCGCGACGCGGATCGACCATCTCTCGCCGGCCGCTCGGTCGCTCGTCCGCCAGGCGTCGGTCTTCTCGCGCTCGTCGTTCACCCTCGACGAGCTCGACCTGATCGCCGAGCCGACCAGCGAGGTGATGACGGAGCTCGAGGCAGAGGAGCTGCTCGAGCGCGAGGAGGAACGCGCCGACGTCTGGCGGTTCCGTCACGGGATGGTCCGTGATGTCGCGTACGAGACGCTCCCCAAACGTGAGCGCCGGCGGCTCCATCTGCTGCTCGCCGATGCGCTCTCGGGCGATCCCGAGACCGCCAGGCGCCGGCCTCGCGCGCTCGCGTTCCACCTGCAGCGCGCGGCCGTCGCGGGCCTCGACATCGACCCGGGCGATCGCACGATCGCGGACCGCGCCGTCGAAGCGCTCGCCCGCGCCGGCCACATCGCGCTCAAGGGACCCAACATGAGGGCGGCGGAGGAGGACTACCAGAAGGCGCTCGAGCTCGCGGGGCCCGAACGCGGGTGGGGACGCCGAGAGGCGAAGATCCTGGCGAGCCTGGGCGAGACCCGTTACTGGCTGGGCGAGTTCGACTCCGCGGTGCCCGTGCTCGAGCGCGGCCTGAAGCTCGGTCGCGAGGACCCCGCGATCCGGGCGCAGGCCTCGCGTTTCCTCGGCGACATCGAGCTCTCGATCGTCGGCGACGCCAAGCGCGCCGCAGAGCTCCTCGACGACGCGCTCGAAGCCGCTCGCGGGCTCGGCGACCAGTGGACGCTCGCACGGACGCTGCTCGTCGCGGCCTGGGCGCCGTACTTCCGACAGGAGTCCGACGTGGCGCGCGAGATGTTCGAAGAGGCGTTGCGCACGGCCCGCGCGAACCCCGACGGCGACCCGTGGTCCGAGGCTCGGGCGCTCGTCGCCCTATCCATGCTCGAGGGCGATGAGGGGGACGAGCAGGACGGCTTCGCGCTGGCATCCGAGGCGCTCGCTATCGCCGAAACGGCGGGGCATCGCTTCTCGATCGCCGTCGCTCGCGAGGCGGTCGGCGGCTCGCTCCGCCGGATGATGCGGCTCGCGGAGGCCGAGGCTCACATCGATGCCGCCGCCGCGGCGTTCCGGGAGCTGGGCGCGCGGTGGGAGCTGGCGAGCGCACTGACGTCCCGCGGGATCGTCCGACGGCTCGCGGGACGCTCCGAGGAGGCCGTGACGGACCTGAAGGAGGCGTACCGGCTGTGCCGCGAGCTGAAGGAGCGGAGCATCGTCACGTGGACCGCCAGCGCGTACGCGAGGGCGCTGGTCAACGTCGGCGACGTGGGTTCGGCTCGGCGCGTGCTCGACGAAACGGCGCCGATCGCCGGCGCGGACGGACCTGCCAGCGAGGACTGGCTCGACCATGCCGAGGTGGAGATCCTGCTCGCCGAGGGCGAGCGCGACGAGGCGCTCGACAAGGCGCTCGCGATCCTGCGTTACGAGCGGGACGAGGGGAGCAGCAAGGACGCGGCCGGCCGGGTGTGGTGGATCTCGCAGGTCTTCGGGACGGATGCCGCCGGGGGTCGCGCAGAGGTCGAACGCGCCCGAGAGTTGCTCGAGCGCACGAACATGCGTCAGTCGCTGCGCGAGCCGGAGCTCGTCAACCTCCGCCTCGAGGCCCGGGCGCCGAGCGCCAGTTGACCGACACGATCTCGACCGGCTGAGCGATCCCCTTCAGGCTGACCGAGCGGCGGTCGACGAGGTCCAGACCGTCGAGGCCGTCGACGGTCGAGGCGCTCGCGATGATCTCGCCGCCTCCGGCGATCGCGCCGATCCGTGCGGCGGTGTGGACGCCCATCCCCGCGTAGTTGTCGCCGGCCTTGGTCGCCTCGGCCGCGTGCAGCCCGATCCGCACCTGCGGCGCGAACCCGTGCGCGCGGCGGTGCTCAGCGAGCCGTTCCTGGATGTCGCTCGCGCACGCGATCGCGGCGTCGGGCGCCGGGAACGCCAGGAAGAACCCGTCGCCGGTGTGATCGACCTCCTCGCCACCGTGCCGGGCCGCGCTGGCCCGCAGGGTCTGGTCGTGCCATCGCCGGAGGTCCTCCCACGCCTCGTCGCCGATCGCCTCGAGCAGTGCCGTCGAGCCGACGATGTCGGTGAAGACGAACGTCCGGGTCGCGGTCGCTCGCGCCGTGGTCGGCCGACGCACCCGGTCCAGGCGTTCGGCCGCGCGCCGCTCTTCCAGCACCGCGCCCAGACGCTCGAACGCGGACCGGGCGGCTTCCAGTTCGAGCGCCGCCGCCTCGGTGTCTCCCTCGATCACCAGCGCCTCGGCGAGCATCGCGCGGGTCTTCGCGGCTTCGAACGGCGCGCCGACGGCCTGCCAGTGCTGGAGGGCGTGGCGGAACCGGCGGATCGCGCCTGCGGCGTCGCCTTCCGTCAGGTCCGCGCACCCGTGCGCCCAGCCGGCGCCCGCGTGGATCGTCGTCGTGTCGAACTCGCCCGCGATCGCCTCGAGCTCCTCTGCGGCCGTCCGGGCGGAGGCCGCGTCGCGCCTGGACCACGCGATCTCGGCTCTCGCCGGGAGCAGCCTCGCCCTGGCGAGCTTGTCCCACGTGACCGCGTCAAGGCTGCGCTCGATGGCGGCGGCGGCGGCGTCGGCCTTGCCCTGAGCCAGGCGGAGCAGCGCGAGCCCGGGCTGCGGGTCCTCGCCGAGCTCGTGCGCCTGACGGAACGCCTCCTCCGCGGCCGCGAGGTCGCCCATCCGCAGGCGGACCTCGCCCAGTTCGTGGAACGCCATGCCCGCGTACTGATGGTTGAAGTCCCTGAGCTCGACGGTTGCTCGACGACCTTCCTCCTCGGCCTCTGCCCAGTCGCCGATCAGGCGCATGACCTCCGCGCGATGGACGCGGCACACGCCGGGGAAGCCCGCGATCGCCTGGCGCTCACACCACCGTTTGGCGGCGTCCGACCACTCGCGGGCGCGCGTGTAGTCGGCCATGTCCCTCGACATCGTCACGACGTTGCAGAAGACGGCGCCGGTCGTGTATGAACCGAGCTCGCCGCCGGCCGCCGCCGCTGCGACCTCCTCCATCAGCGTCCACCCCTCGTCGAGCCGTCCCATCGCCACCAGCACCATGCCCTTGCGCATGACGGACCACCCGAGCAGCTCCGCGTTGGCCGAGTGCTCGGCGATGCCGACGGCGCGCTCGACGTGGGCAAGGGCGTCGACGAACCGGCCGTCGTCGAGCGCGATCTCGGCGTGGGCGATCGCGAGGTACCCGGTCGCGACCGAGTCCGGACGCCCCTCGAGCAGGCGTTCGGCCCGGCCGAGCCATCCCGTCGCGATCGACACGGAGCGCCGCGCCGCGTACTGGCGTCGGAGCCGCAGCGCGACGAACGCCGCCCGATCGTGGTCCCCTCGCTCCACGTGCATCGCGTACGCGCGCTCGTCCGCGTCGATCGAGTCGCTCGGTCTGCCGACCCAGTACGCCGCCTTGCCGAGCGCCTCGAGGTCTTCGGCGCCGAGCGCGCCCTCGGCGTCGGCGCGGGAGAGCGCTTCGTACCCCTCGGGCCACGCCTTCGCCGCGACGGCCCGGCGACCGGTCTCGAGCGCCGTCTCGAACGCGGTCGCCCCCATGGCCGCCGATGGTACGCCGACCGTTCCCGACCGACTACGCTGGCCGCCGGTGGACTTCGAGCTCTCACCCGAGCAGCGCGACCTCCGCGACGCCGTCCACGCCTTCGCCGAGGACGTCGTCGCGCCGACCGCGGCGGCCTACGACGAACGTGAGGAGTTCCCGACCGAGATCGTCGAGCGGATGGGCGAGGTGGGCCTGTTCGGGATCCCGTTCCCCGAGGACGTCGGCGGTCAGGGCGGCGACCTCCTCTCGTTCTGCCTGTGCCTGGAGGAGATCGCGCGGTACGACTCGTCACTCGCGATCACGCTCGAGGCAGCGGTGGGTCTGGCAGCCAACCCCATCCACCGGTTCGGGACGGAGGAGCAGAAGCAGCGGTGGCTCGTCCCCATGGCGCGGGGGGAGGCGCTCGGCGCGTTCGGCCTGACCGAGCCGGGCGGCGGCTCCGACGCCCGTGCGATCCGAACGACGGCGATGCTCGACGGTGACGAGTGGGTGATCGACGGATCGAAGGCGTTCATCACCAACTCCGGGACGCCGCTCACGTCGGTGATCATCGTCGCCGCACGGGACGAGGGCGCCGACGGCGATGTCTCCACGATCCTCGTGCCGGCGGGGACCCCGGGGCTCACGGTCGGACCCGGGTACCGCAAGGTCGGCTGGCGCGCCAGCGACACGCACGAGCTCGCGTTCGACGGGTGCCGGGTTCCCGCCGATCACCTTCTGGGCGAGCGCGGGCGCGGCTACGCGCAGTTCCTCGAGACGCTCGCCGACGGGCGCGTCGCGATCGCGGCGGTCTCGGTGGGCGTCGCACGTGGATGCCTCGAGGAGAGCCTTCGGTACGCCGGCGAGCGCGAAGCGTTCGGACAGCCGATCGGCGCGTTCGAGGCGCTGCAGTTCAAGATCGCCGACATGAAGGTCGGGGTCGAGACGGCGCGTCTCTCGTACCAACGTGCGGCGTGGCTGCGCGACCAGGGACGGCCGTTCGCGACGGAGGCGGCGATCGCCAAGCTGTACGCGAGCGAGGTCGCGGTCTCGAGCGCGCGGGAGGCGGTGCAGGTACACGGCGGCTACGGGTTCGTCGAGGAGTTCCCCGTCGCGCGGTTCTA
>JBMDWR010000291.1:0-5011 GCA_048594645.1 Actinomycetota bacterium | reverse complement strand
GCGTGCCGGTTCGAAGGGCGTGGAGGCATTCCAGCGCGCGCGGGCCAACATCCAGCGCCGGCTGGATCCCGACGTCGACGACCTATCTATGAACGGAGGCTCGCCGGCGCGACCGGCCGAACGTGCGGCCCGCGGACCGCGTCGGGCGCCTCACTCCAGGTAGTCGCGCAGCTTCTGCGAGCGCGACGGGTGCCGAAGCTTCGACAGCGTCTTGGACTCGATCTGTCGGATCCGCTCACGCGTGACGCCGAACTCGCGCCCGACCTCCTCCAGCGTCCGCGGATGCCCGTCGAGCAGACCGAACCGGAGCTGGATGACCTTCTTCTCACGCTCGGACAGCGTATGGAGGACGGACTCGAGCTGTTCCTGTAGGAGGATGAAGCTCGCCGCGTCGACCGGCACGATCGCGTCGGAGTCCTCGATGAAATCGCCGAGGTGGGAGTCCTCTTCCTCGCCGATCGGCGTCTCCAACGACACGGGTTCCTGGCTCACCTTCAAGATCTCGCGCACCTTCTCGGCCGGGATCCCCATCTGCCGCCCGATCTCCTCAGGGAGCGGCTCCCGGCCGAGGTCCTGAAGGAGCTGCCGCTGGATCCGCACCAGCTTGTTGATCGTCTCGACCATGTGGACGGGGATCCGGATCGTCCGGGCCTGGTCCGCGATCGCGCGCGTGATCGCCTGTCGGATCCACCACGTGGCGTAGGTCGAGAACTTGTAGCCCTTGGAGTAGTCGAACTTCTCGACCGCCCTGATGAGACCGAGGTTCCCCTCCTGGATCAGGTCGAGGAACAACATGCCGCGTCCCACGTAGCGCTTCGCGATCGACACGACGAGGCGCAGGTTGGCTTCGATCAGCTTCCGCTTGGCGAGCTGGCCGTCGCGCTCGACGCGGCGGAGCAGGTCGTCCAGCCCCTCGCGCGTCTTGGGCTTGTACGACTTGCTGATCCGGTCTCGGCCGATCCCCTCGACCTTGCCGAACTTCTCCAGTTGGTGCTCGCGGATCGCCACGACGGACTCGGTCACCTGCCGCAAGCGCTTGTGGTCGACGCGGTCGTCCTCCTCGGTCAGCTCACGGAGCTCGGTCGCGAACTCTCCCGCTTCGATACGACGCGCGAGATCGACCTCCTGCGCGGCCGTGAGGAGCGGGACCTTCCCGATCTCCTTCAGGTACATCCGGACGGGATCGTTGGTCGGCGCCTTCAGGAGGTCGACGTCGAGCTGGCGCTGCGCCGACGCGTCCACCTCGTCGCCGGGAACCTCGATGACCTCGATCCCCTCGCCGCGCAGGTGCTCCTCGACCTGCGTCAGGAATTCCTCGACCTGCTCGGGGGTGAAGTCGTCGACCGGAACGGATTCGAGCAGGTCGTCCGATGTGACGAATCCGCGCTCACGACCGCGAGCGGTGATCTGCTCCTTGGCTTCTTCCAGACCCAGGTCGCGGGCGACTTCGGTCAACGCTGCTGCCTCCCCACGTCCGACCGGGAAACGGGCGCAAGTGTACGAGACGGCGGCCCCGGTGACCTGGAGGTGCGATCGCGCGCCCGAACGACCTGCGGGTGTCAGGCGTGGACGTGTCCGCGCTGACGGAGGCGGCGCAGCTCCCCGTCCGTTGCGATCAGGCGCTGGAACAGCTCGTCGTACCGGTCGTCGCTCACCGGGTTCATCTTCTGCAGCTCCTGGCGGATCGCGGAGCTGCGTCGCTTGAGCAGGAACTCCTGCAGCCGCAGCCATACCTCCTCCGCGTAGCCCTGACCGGGATCGCCCTCGAGCGGCTCGAGCGCGAGCGCCGTGAGGGCCTGCGCCGCAGCCTCGTCGGCCGCGTCCGACAGAGACGCGCTGACGTCTCCTCCGACGGTCTGCAGCAGTGCGAACAGCTCGCGGAGACGCGCCGTCCGGAAGTGCTCGTCGGACAGCCGGGACGAGAGGTCGCGGTACGCGTCCGCGTCCCGGGCGAGCAGGCGTAGCATCTCGCGCTCGACCTTTTCCTGCGCCGATACGCGCTTGGCCGCCTGCTGAACCTCCGCCGGACGACCGGTCAGACGCTGTTCGAGCGCCAGTACGACGGAGCCCTCGGACACCCTGGTGAGCTCCGCGAGCAGATGCGCGTATTCGCTGCGCCGTACGGGGTCCTCGAGCCGCTCGAGCATCGGAACGGCCGCCGCCACCGCGGCGCTCTGCCCCTCGATCGTCTCGAGATCGTGTCGCGCCACCGTTCGTCTGACCATGTACTCCACCAACGGCACGGCCGCATCCGCCAGGTCCCGCAGGTCCTCGGCCCCGTGCCTGGCGACGAAGTCTGCCGGGTCGAGGCCTTCGGGAAGGATCAGCACGACGGCGTGCACGGGGAACCGCTCGACGAAGTCGAACGCGCGCTCGGCCGCCCTGGCCCCCGCCTCATCCGAGTCGAACGAGAGCACCATCCGCTGCGCGAACCGCGAGGCGAGCCGGAAGTGACCCTCGCCGAGCGCGGTCCCGCACGTAGCGACGGCGTTCTGCACGTCGGCCGTCGTGAGCGCGATGACGTCCGTGTACCCCTCGACGACGAACACCTCGCCCGTCCGCGTCACCTCGGCTTTGGCGCGGTGCAGGTTGTACAGGACCTCGGCCTTCCGATACACGGGCGTCTCCGGTGAGTTCAGGTACTTGGGTCCCTCGTCACGGCCACCCGGCAGGATCCGTGCGCCGATGCCGACCGCCTTGCCGCCGAGGTCGTGGACCGGGAACGTGATGCGGCGCCGGAATCGGTCGCGGACGTTCCCGCGCTCATCCTTCAGCGCGAGGCCGGCCTCGACGAGCAGCTCCGTCGAGAGCGAGCGGGCGAGTCGGCGTAGCAAGAAGTCCGGGTACGCGGGCGCGTACCCGATGCCGAACGCGCGCGCCGTCTCGGGCTCGATCCCCCTGGACGACAGGTAGCGGCGCGCCTCCTCGCCTTCGGCCGCCTCCATCAGCGTCGCGTGGTACAGCTCGAACGCGGCTTCGTTCGCGCGGTGCAGCGACTGACGTCGCGACGCCGCTCGCCGCTCGGCCGGCGTGTCTCCCTCGTAGCGGAGCGCGATGCCCGCCTCCTTCGCGAGGCGCTCCACGGCCTCCGAGAACTCGAGGTGCTCGACGTCGCGGAGGAACCCGATCGCGTCGCCGCCCTTGCCGCAACCGAAGCAGTGGTACAGCCCCTTGGACGGCGACACCCCGAACGACGGCGTCTTCTCCGTGTGGAACGGACAGAGCCCGATGAGCCGGTCGTGCCCGGCCTTCTTCAGCGTCAGGTAGCCGGAGACGAGCTTGACGATGTCGGTCCGCTCGCGGACGGCCGCGACGTCCTCGTCCCTGATCCTGCCGGCCACGTCATCTCCCCTCGGGCGATCCTGCGGCTATAGCAACCAGCCCTGGGGAAGGAAGAGCCTCTCGTAGGTGCGCAGAGCGTACCGGTCCGTCATCCCCGCGATGTAGTCGGCGACACGGGTCGGCAGGTCTCCCGGCGCCCGATGGTACTCCTCGGGCACCTCATCCGGGTGGTCCAGGTAGTGGGCGAAGAGCTTTCGTACCAGCGAGATCGCCTTATCCTGCTCCGAACGCGCCTCGTCGCGCAGGTAGACGCGGTCGAACAGGAACTCCCGCATCGCGTCGAGCGCGCGGAAGACCTCGTCCGACAGGGCGATCTCGGGCCCGTCACCGCTCGAGCGCACCAGGTCGTTGACGAGGGTGTCGATCCTCGAGCCGTGCGTCGCGCCGAGGACCTCGACGGCCTGTCCCGGCAGCTCGCTCTCGTCGAGGACTCCGGCCCGCACCGCGTCGTCGATGTCGTGGTTCACGTAGGCGATCCGGTCCGCGAACCGGACCACCCGCGCCTCGGGCGTCGACGGGTCCGGCATCGACCACGTATGGTTCACGATCCCGTCGCGAACCTCCCAGGTGAGGTTGAGGCCGCGCCCATCGTCCTCGAGGTGGTCGACGATGCGCAGGCTCTGCTCGTTGTGCCGGAACGGCCGGCCGAGGAAGGGCGTCAGCGCCTGCTCCCCCAGGTGGCCGAACGGCGTGTGTCCCAGGTCGTGCCCGACCGCGATCGCCTCCGTGAGGTCCTCGTTCAGCCTGAGCGCACGGGCCGCCGTTCGGGCGATCTGGCTCACCTCGAGCGTGTGCGTGAGCCGGACCCTGTAGTGGTCACCTTCGGGCGCGACGAACACCTGCGTCTTGTGCTTCAGGCGGCGGAACGCCTTCGAATGGACGATGCGGTCGCGATCGCGCTGGAAGCACGTTCGGAGGTCGTCCAGTGGTTCGTCGCGCTCGCGTCCCTTCGTCCCGGCCGCCAGGGTGGCGTTGGGCGACAGCGTGAGCCGTTCGATCTCCTCGGTCCGTTCGCGCGGTGTGACCACGCAGCGATAGTACCGTCGGCCTCGGACCCGCCCGGCGTCGGCGTTCGCACCCCGTCGGCGCACTCGCGCACGTCCTCGCGCCCTCGCCGACCGCACCTTTTCCGAGGACCCGCAGTACGATCGACGCTCCGCGATCGGGCATTCGATGCCCGAAGCTCAGGAGGTCTGTATGGGCACGAGGCGAACGCGTCTGCTTGTCGGGCTCGCGGCGCTGGTGTTGTTGGCCGTCGCGTGCGGGGACGGCGACGACGAGCCGTCGGACGGCGCGGCGGCAGGCGGCACCGGGACGCAGGAGACCGGCGGCGAGAACCCCGGGCCGGGGAACCTCTACGGGGGCGGAGGGGACGGAGGCGGCGAGGAGACCGGCGGCGCGGGCGATGCCGCCGACGTGTCGGTCTCGCTCAACAACTACCTGTTCGACCCCGACCCGGTGCGGGTCGCGAACGGCGACGTGGTGGAGGTTCGCAACGCGAACACGCGGACCCCGCATACGTTCACCGTGGTCGGCGAGGACGTGGATCTCGAGCTCGGGCCGATGGAGAGCGAAGCGGTGACGATCGATCTCGCGCCCGGGACGTACGACCTGATCTGCCGGTTCCACGAGGCGCAGGGCATGGCCGCCACGTTGGACGTCACCTGAC
>JBMDWR010000290.1:0-1389 GCA_048594645.1 Actinomycetota bacterium | reverse complement strand
TACAGCGGGCTCGCCAAGCCGAACCAGTTCGCCATCACGCCGCCGAGCGGCCCTCCGGCGATGAAGCCGATGTTGAACGAGGCGTAGTAGACGCTCATGACCCGGCCGGTCTGCTGGGACGGGATCGTCCGAAGCAGGAAGGAGAGCATGGACGCGAAGAACAGGGCGGACCCGAACCCGCCCGCGGCCCGGAAGATCACCAGCAGCGGGAAGGTGGGTGCCATGGCGGCGGCGACCGATGACACCCCCACCCACACGGCGCCGAGGGTCGACATCGCTCGCTCGCCGTACCGGTCGATGTAGCGGCCTACGATCGGATCCGCGACCAGGCGCGCGAACGAGAACGCAGAGATCAACAACCCGACCGAGTCGTAGCCGACACCGAAGCTCTTGGCGTAGTTCGGCAGGACCGGGGCCAAGATCCCGAACCCCAGCATGATCACGAACGTCCCGAGCATCGCCGCGCGGACCTCGGGAAGGCGGAGCACGGCCCGTATGCCCATCCGTTCCGCGCTCACCCGGCCAGTCTACGGATGCCTTGCGCGGCACCCGGTCCTGCTCTTACATGGCGCGATGGCCGAACGGGCGAGCGGCGCCATCGCCGCGACCACCCTCGTCACACCCGCCGCTGTGACGCGCGGCACGGACGCGCCGCCCGAGGAGATGTCCGACCACGCCGTGGCGTGGGAGGACGGCGTCATCACCTTCGTCGGCCCGGCCGACGAGCTCGGCGGTGGGGAGCCGGAGTGGTTCGAGGGGTGCACCATCGCCCCCGGGTTCGTCGACTGCCACACGCATCTGCCGTTCTTCGGATGGCGGGCGGACGAGCACGAGGCGCGTCTGTCCGGAGCGGACTATCGCGACCTCCACGGCGAAGGCGGCATCTACCGGAGCGCCCGACTGCTCGCCGAGGCGAGCGACGCGGACGTGCTCGCGTTCTGCCTCCCGCTCGTGCGCGAGATGGCCGATCACGGCACGACGACGCTCGAGCTGAAGACCGGGTACGGGCTCTCGATCGAGGCCGAGCTCCGTCAGGCTCGCGTGGCCCGCCGGCTCGCTGAGCGGGCGCCGCAGCACTGCTCGGTGACGCTGCTCGCATGCCACGCCGTTCCGAACGGCATGGACCGATCCGCGTGGGTCCGCGCCGTCTGTGACGAGTTGATCCCGGCCGCGGCGCGCGAGGCGCTCGCCGACGCCGTCGACGTGTACGTCGAGGACATCGCGTTCTCGCTGGACGATCTCGCTGCGGTGGCCGAGGCGGCCTCGGCGGCCGGTCTGCCGCTACGGTGCCACGCCGACCAACTGGGGCCGTCCGGCGCTGCCGAGGCGGCCGTGGGGCTCGGCGCGAGGAGCGCCGATCACCTGAACCACGTCTCTCCGGCCGGCATC
>JBMDWR010000029.1:0-1048 GCA_048594645.1 Actinomycetota bacterium | reverse complement strand
CGAGAGGTTGCCCGAGCCGATGCCGTTCCGGAACTTCGTGGCGCAGGCGAGGCTTGGGGCGGGCGGGATCGGCCGTGAAGGGCACGAAGCCTTCTTCCGCGAGATGTTGGGAGATGTGGATGAGCCGACGGCGCCGTTCGGTCTGACCGATGCGCGAGGAGATGGCTCGGGGATCGAGGAGGCGCGGCTCAAACTGGAGATGGGATTGTCCGGAAGGCTGCGGGAGAGGGCGCGGATGTTGGGAGTGAGCCCGGCGAGCCTCTGCCACCTGGCTTGGGCATTGGTACTGGCGCGAGTCTCGGGGCGAGACGACGTGGTCTTCGGGACAGTGCTCTTCGGGCGGATGCAGGGAGGCGAGGGCGCCGACCGTGCCCCCGGACTGTTCATGAACACCTTGCCGATACGGATTCGTGTGGATGAGGAAGGAGTGGAGAGGAGCGCGAAGCGTGCGCATCGTCTGCTGGCGGAACTGATCGCGCATGAGCGCGCGTCGCTGGCGCTGGCGCAGAGGCTCAGCGGGGTGGAGGCGCCGGCGCCGCTCTTCAGCGCCTTGCTCAACTATCGGCACAGCCCGCGGGAGAAAGAGGCCGCGGAGGCGGAAAGTGCGCGGGCGTGGACAGGGGTCGAATTCCTGGGCTCCGAAGAGCGGACCAACTATCCGCTGGGGCTGTCGATAGACGACCTGGGAGAGGGGTTTGCCTTGACGGCGCAGACGATCACATTCGTTGATCCTTGTCGAGTAAACGAACTGATGCGGACGGCCTTAGAGGGGCTGGCGGAGGCGCTGGAGGGCGCCCCGGAGAGGGCGGTGAGAGAGATCGAGGTGATGCCGGAAGCCGAGCGGCGTCAGGTGGTGGAGGAGTGGAATGCAACCGAAGCTGACTATCCGAAAGAGAAGCTGATCCACGAACTCTTCGAGGAGCAGGCGGAGAGAGACCCTCATGCCGTGGCCCTGGTCTATGAAGAGCAGAGCCTGACTTACGGCGAACTCAACGTGAGGGCCAACCGTCTGGCCCATTACCTGCGGGGACTGGGCGTGGGGCCTGAG
>JBMDWR010000289.1:0-3090 GCA_048594645.1 Actinomycetota bacterium | reverse complement strand
CGGGCGCACCTCGAGAACCTCCTCGACGGCGTCGAGGAGCCGGACCCCGAGACGATCCAGGTGATGCTCGTGCAGTCCGAACGGCTCGGCCGGCTCGTCGACGAGCTGCTCGACCTCTCACGGCTGGAGTCCGGGGACGTTCCCCTCCAGCGAGAGCCCGTCGAGGTCGCCGCGCTCGTGTCGCAGGTCCTCGCCGAGATCGAGGTCGCTCGTCCGGAGGGGGAGATCGCGCTCGAGGAGCGCGTCCCGACGGAGCTGCCGCCCGTGTACGCGGATCGCGAGCGGGTCCATCAGGTCCTGTTCAACCTGGTGGACAACGCCGTGCGGTTCACGCCGAGCGGCGGACGGATCACGGTGACGGCTTCGCGCCATGACGGCTCGGTCGACGTGGCCGTCGCCGACACGGGACCCGGGATCTCGGGCGAGCACCTGCCGAGGGTGTTCGAACGCTTCTACCGCGCCGACGAGGCACGCTCGCGTGACGACGGTGGGACGGGCATCGGCCTCGCGATCGCGCGTTCGGTGATCGAGGCGCACGGGGGACGGATCTGGGCGGAGAGCCGGCCCGGGCACGGAAGCACGTTCACGTTCGAGCTGCCGGTCGCCTCCGCGACCGAGACAAGGAGGGATCCGTGAGATCGACGACCACCACCGTCGAGGTTGCGGCATCGGAACGGTACGCGTTCGTTGACCTCACCGAGGAGCTCGAGCGGGCGATCAAGGACTCGGGCGTGACCGACGGTTCCACGGTCGTCTTCTGTGCGCACACGACCTGCGCGCTGCTGATCAACGAATGGGAGGACGGCGCGCTGGAGGACTTCCGGGCGCGGATGCTGCACCTGGTGCCCGACGACGTGTATTACGCCCATGACGACCTGGCCCGGCGGACCCAGAACCTCGACGAGTCGCACGAACGCCGCAACGGACCGGCCCATGTGAAGGCGATGCTCCTCTCGGCTTCGTCGCACGCGATCCCGGTCGCGCAGGGAGCTCCGATGCTCGGGCGCTGGCAGAGGCTGATCCTGTTCGAGATGGACGAGCCGAAGGAGCGCCAGGTCGTCTTCCACGTGTTCGGCGCGTGACGGGCTGGGACACTGGTTGAGATGCCATTCGAACGCAGGATGACCCGTCAGGTTCGGCTCGCGGACGTGACCGTCGGCGGCGATGCCCCGGTGCGTGTGCAGTCGATGACGACCACGAAGACGGCCGACGTCAACGCGACGCTCCAGCAGATCGCCTCGTTGGTCGCGGCGGGCGTGGACATCGTTCGCGTGGCCGTCCCGCATTGGGACGACGCCGAGGCGCTGAAGGCGATCGCGGCGAAGTCGACGGTCCCCGTGGTCGCAGACATCCACTTCCAGTGGAAGTACGCGATGGCCGCGCTGGAGGCCGGCATCCAGGGGCTGCGGATCAACCCGGGGAACATCAGGTACCAGGACAAGGTCCGCCTGATCGCCAGGGAGGCGCGGGCGCGTAGCGTGCCGATACGGATCGGGGTGAACGCGGGGTCGCTCGAGAAGGACCTCCTCGCCAAGTACGGCGCGCCCACGGCGGAGGCCTTGGTCGAGAGCGCCCTCGCCGAGGCACGCATCCTGGAGGACGAGGAGTTCTTCGACATCAAGATCTCGGTCAAGCACTCGAACCCGCGGGTGATGATCGATGCGTACCGCTTGCTTGCGGGCGCCTGCGACTACCCGCTCCACCTGGGTGTCACGGAGGCCGGACCGATGCCCGCGGGTGGCATCAAGAGCGCGGTCGGGATCGGGACCCTCCTGTCCGAGGGGATCGGCGACACGATCCGCGTGTCGCTGACCGACGATCCCGTCGAGGAGGTCAAGGTCGGCACCTGGATCTTGCAGTCGCTCGGCCTCCGCAAGCGCGGGCTCGACCTCGTGGCGTGCCCGTCGTGCGGGCGCGCCGAGGTCGACGTGCTCGGGCTGACCAAGCAGGTCCAGGAGGCGATCGAGCGTTCCGGGCTGACCGTCCCGATTCGCGTCGCCGTGATGGGCTGCGTCGTCAACGGACCGGGCGAGGCACGCGAGGCCGACCTCGGGATCGCCGCCGGGAAGGGGCAGGGGTTCCTCGTCGTGAACGGTGAGGTCGTGGACAAGATCCCGGAGGACCGGTTCGTCGAGCGCGTGATCGAAGAGGCTCGGAAGATCGCGGCCGAACGCGAGGCCGCGACCCTCGGATAGTCGCGGTTCATCGATCTCGGCACCACGGGCCTTGGCCGCTCGCCGGTCGACGGTCCGCTCATGTCCGGTGACGAAGGTCACCGCGGTGCCGTGGTCGCCGCCACATCGTCCCGCCGTGGCGCGCTCCTACGGTGGTGGCGGCGGAAAAGGACGCGAGGAGGCGAGGGAGATGGCGACCAGGAGCGAGACCCTTCGAGGCGGAGCAACGAGGTCCGTGTGGATCATGCTGTTCGCGGTCGTCCTGCTGGCGGCTGCGCTCGCGATCGGGGCGCTCGTTGGCGGCGACGGCGAGTCCACCGCACCCGCTCGTCCGCCGGCGGCGACCGAGGTGCGGGTCGAGCCTCCGACGCACGTGGCCGGTCTCGTGAAGGCGGGGCTGCAGCCGCGGCCGTTCTCGGAGATCCAGGTGCGTGAGGCGCCAAGCACCGAGATCCCAGACGGGTTCATGCGGATGCCGGGCGGAGAGCTCAGGCCGACGGCGGGTTCGAGGGCTTAGGGCCGGCTAGGGCCGGCGATCTGAGGCCGGGGTCGAAGGGCCCCGGCCTCACCGCGTCTCACGTGCCAGTGGCAACCCAGGGTGCGCCAGGCTCAGGTGCTCAAGGATAGGAAGCTCCGGACGATTCTCGGACCGTCCGGCGTGAGGATGGACTCCGGGTGGAACTGGACGCCGAACCGAGGCAGCTCACGATGCTGGGTCGCCATGACGAGGCCGTCGTCGCTCCAGGCCGTGAGCTCGAGCTCGTCGGGGAGATCTTCCTTCGTCACGACGAGGGAGTGGTATCGGCCGGCCTCGAACGGGTTCGGCACGCGCGCGAGGATCCCCTTGCCGTCGTGATGAACGAGCGAGGCCTTGCCGTGAACGGGCGTGGCGCGTTCGACACGCCCGCCGGCGACG
>JBMDWR010000288.1:0-1244 GCA_048594645.1 Actinomycetota bacterium | reverse complement strand
TCTTCTCCGCATCCACCCTCACTCGCATCACCAGCGTGTTGACGAAGAACCCGATCATCTCCTCCAACTGCGCCTCCTGCCGGTTCGCGATCGGCGTTCCCACCACTATGTCGTCCTGTCCGCTGTAACGAGACAGCAACGCTCCGAAGCCCGCCAGTAAACTCATATAGAGCGTCGCCTGATGGCTCTGGCTCAACCTCTTCAATCCCTCCGCCAGTTCCACACTCAACCTCAGCTGGCAGACCTCCGCCTCAAAGGTCTGCGCAGGCGGCCGCGGCCGGTCCGCCGGCAACTCCAGCCGCTCAGGTATCCCGGCCAACTGCTCCTTCCAGTACTTCAGTCCTTCATCCAGCGCTCCGCCTTCCAGCCAACTCCTCTGCCACAACGCGAAGTCCGCATACTGCGCCGCCAGGGGTCGCAGCGGATTCTCTCTTCCCGCACGGTAAGCTTCATACAAGACCGCGAACTCACGGTTGAAGACTCCCTGCGACCATCCGTCCGAAACGATGTGATGCATCGTCCTGAGCAGAACGTGATCATGCTCACCCAGCTTCAGCAGCTTCACCCTCAACACCGGACCTCGCCTGAGGTCAAACGGCTCTTCTCCCTCTCCCCGCATTTCAGCCAATACCGCTTCCCTCTGCGACTCCTCATCCAACCCGCTCAAGTCTTCCACCGGCGCCTCGATCCGCAACTCCCCCTCGATCACCTGCTCTGGCTTCCCATCTATTTCGGCAAAGCGCGTCCGCAGACTCTCGTGCCGCTCCACGATCGTGTTGATCGTCCTCTCTAACGCCTCCAGGTCCAGCTCTCCTCTCAGCCTCAGCGCCTCCGGCATGTTGTATTCCGCGCTCGTCCCTTCCAGCCGGTCCAGAAACCACAACCGCTGCTGCGCATAGGACAACGGCAACCGCTCGGGACGCTCCTGCGGCGCCAGCGGCGCTCGCACTCTGCCCCCCTCCCGCAATCGCGCGCTCAGCTCTCCCACCGCCGGCGATTCAAACAACGCGCGGATTGCCAGTTCCACTCCCAGCGTCGCGCGTATTCGGCTCACCAGTCGCGTCGCCAGCAAGGAGTGGCCGCCCAGTTCGAAGAAGTTATCATCCAGTCCCACTCGCTCCAGGCCCAGGACATCGGCAAACAACGTACAGAGAATCTCCTCTACCGGCGTCCGCGGCGGTCTCCAGGCAGCCGTCGAGACGATCTCAGGCTCCGGCAGCGCCTTCCGGTCCAGCTTCCCGTTC
>JBMDWR010000287.1:0-1520 GCA_048594645.1 Actinomycetota bacterium | reverse complement strand
GTACGGCTGCGAGCGGTACCCGGACTGCGACTTCGCGGTGAACCACCCGCCCGTGCCCGACCGCCCATGCCCCGAGTGCGGCTCGCTCCTGGTCCGCAGGCCGAAGAGCCTGCGCTGCTGGGGATGCGGCGCCGAGCTCGATGAGGACTTCAACGTCCGCAAGCACGGGGATCCGCAGGCCGAGGCCGAGGCGAGGGCCGCGAAGGCGGCGGCTCGGGCCGCCCGCGCGGCCGCGCGCAAGGGCGCGAAGCGCTCGACGGCCAAGAAGACCACGGCCAAGCGGTCGACGAGCAAGCGGACGGCGAAGAAGAAGCCCGCCGCACCGGCGGCCGGCCCCGCGGACGAGGCGTCGGACGGGACGGGTCCCACGGCGGATCGGACGGCGCCCGCGGCCGCGGAGGGATAGGTGTCGTCGTTCGCCGACGAGGTCGCGGCGCTCCGAGGGACCAAGCCGGCGACGTTCAAGGATCTCGTCACCCATCCGGCATTCTCCAAGCTGCTGATCGCGCAGACGGTGAGCAGCTTCGGCGACTGGGTGGGATTCGTCGCGGTGACCGCCCTCGTCGCGAGCAAGGGGGGCGAGGCGGGCGCCTACGCGATCGCCGGCGTGATGGTCGCGCGGATGCTGCCCGCGTTGCTGTTCGGCCCGGTCGCCGGCGCGTTCGTCGACCGCTTCAGCCGCAAGACGCTGATGATCACCGCCGACGTCTCCCGAGGCACGCTCTACGCGCTCATGCCGTTCCTCGGTCCGCTGTGGGCGATCTTCCTGATCTCGTTCGTGATCGAGTGTTTCTCGCTGCTCTGGACGCCGGCTCGCGACGCGTCGCTGCCCAACATGGTCCCGCGTCGTCAGCTCGCCAACGCCAACTCGCTCGGCCTGATCACGACGTACGCGACGCTTCCCGTCAGCGGCCTGGTGTTCGCGCTCCTGTCGGGAGGGTCCGACCTGGTCCCGTGGCTCTCGGACAACCCGGCATTCCTCGCGCTGTGGCTCGACGCGATCACGTTCGCGATCTCCGCGATGTTGGTCAGCAGGATCACCATCCCCGCGCCGGCACCGACGACGTTCTCACGGCTGGATCTGTCGCAGGTCGGCAGGGACATCGTCGATGGCGTCCGTTTCCTGCGCGAGAACTCGCTGGCCTCGTCGATGACGCTCGGCATCGTCTCGGCGTTCAGCGCCGTAGGCGCCGTGCTCGCGCTGGGTCCCGTGTTCGCGACGAGGGCGCTCGGCGCCGGAGAGCCCGGCTGGGGGATCCTCGTCACGTCCTTCGGGATCGGCATGGGGATCGGGATGGCGTCGTCGAACAAGGCGGTGGACTTCATCGAGCGTGAGTACCTGTTCGTGTGGTCGATCATCGCCGCCGCCGGGACGCTGTTGGTCCTCGCGGCGATGCCGGGGATCGGCTCGGCCACCGTCGTGACCGTCGTGCTGGGGGCGTTCTGCGGTTCGGCGTGGGTGAGCGGGTACGTGCTCCTGCAGGAGAACGTGACCGACGAGTTCCGCGGCCGGACGTTCG